>JAISCI010000032.1 GCA_031265685.1 Clostridiales bacterium | reverse complement strand
CTTGCGCTTGCTGATATTCCATAATTTTCAGCAGGACGCCCGCGCTCTTTTTCGGCTTATCGTCCGTTTGCGGGTTATCCGTGTTATCGGGCGCGGCATTGAGCGCCGTTAAGTTGCTGAACACCTTGTTTTTTGGCGGCGGTTCAGGGTTTTTGTCAGAACGTTCGCCGAACTGCCGACGCTCCAGCTTGTCCGACGCCAGCTCTTGAAGCACGCCTTTGGAGCGCGTCGGCTCGTATTCCCGCGTCAGCTTGTTGGCAATTCTGACGCGTCTTTTGGCTCGCTTGTAATCGTCAACTGTCGCCGCGCCGAACGGCGTCACTATCTTCGCGCTCGCGGAGCATATGGCGGCGTGTTCCGGCGTGAACACGTGAAGGACGCTTATATCGCTATCGTCGCAGGAAATGATTACTTTTTTACCTATGTATGGAAGAAGAGCCTCGGCCTCGTACCAATTGTTGATGTACTTAATGCCGTTTGGCTGGACGGTTCGCTCGTCGAACGTCCCGCAAAGCAGTTTCAGCGTTATCTCATCGACAATGCCAGTCTGCTCCGCAAGGTTTTTCTCGTAAACTTCGTTCGGTGTTTGGCCGTCCATGTCAATGCCTCGGCTTCTCGTCGCGTTGTACTCGTCGATGTACGCCGCCAGATATTGACGGAAATCCGCTATGCCCGGCGCGATTCTGACAAGCTTGGAATCCGGCTTTTTCGTGCGTTCTGGGCGGTTTTGAGCGTTACGGCCTATATAAGTCTCCCAAAACTTGCCGAAACGCGTTTCAAGCGTTCCAAAGAAGCGCTCGATCGTCTTGGTCTGTCCGTGGTATGGCGTGGCGTAAATAGTATCAATACCCAACTGGTTGACCAGTGACAGCGGAAAGTCTTTTGAGAAACTTTTCTCGCGGTAATCTTTCCCATTGTCAAAGTACAGTTTGCCGGGAATGGCGTGGTTATTTTCGATGCCTAATCGCAAACATCGTTTGATAACCACCGCGTCCGGGTCGTCGGTTCGCACAATGTGCGAAACCACGCGGTTTGATCTTGCGTCGAAGAACGCCGTCAGCCACGGGCGCACCAGCTTGCCGCGCTCGTCCAGCACCAGCACGTCTATCTTGTGGTGGTCGGAAAACCAGATCGCGTTGGACGCTAGCCCGATCCGGCTTCGGAGCATGGACGGCAGTTTGTCGCGGTAGGCTTTCTCGCCGTCGCGCCAGCGTATCATGGCGTATTCCGGCACTTTTGCCAGCTTGCGTTTGAAGGCCTCTATGCGCGGGATATCCGGAAATTTCGCCTTGGTGAACTCGTAGCACCGCGTCGCCGGGGGCTTTGATTCTTGGGCGTATAATCCCCAGAAATATTCCCATGCCTCGGGCGGAATGGTCGTTGTGCCGCGTTTGGCGCAACCGCGATTATCTGCCAGAGACGCCGGATTTTGGTTGTTTTTGTTAAGCCGGTTCTGCCAACGCATTAGCTGATGGTATGAAATGGCGCCGTCAGGGTGTTCCGCGTTGAACTCGGCGATGAAGTCCTCTGTCCGCAAGCCTGAATCCTGATAGAGGCGAACGGCTGTCAGCTTTTTGTCTATCGCTTCGCGCTGTTTGCCCGTTGTAGTTGACAGGTATTTCATTGTGTCGGGCTTTTGGGAGACCTCGGCGCGGTGGCGGGCTTGGGCGGCTGTGGGGAGGGAGGAGATGTGGATTTCATAATGGAATCCACTTGAACCGCCCACGCCTTTTACTTGGCGGGTAAGGGGGTACTCGCCGCGAGATAAGCGCCTTTCAACCGTTCGTTTGCTCACGCCACATAGTGCAGCAACATCCTTTGATGTAATCCACTCTAGATCAGCGCACTCCATCTATTTGACACTTCCCGACACAAGCCACTGCTCTGTAATGCTGAATTCGCGGCTTATAAGTTTGACAAGCACCGTTGGAGGTTTTCTCTTGTCGTTTTCAATATGTGAAATGTAAGGGCGCGACACACCAAGAATGTTGCTAAAGCGCTTCTGTGTTAAGCCTTTCTGGATACGGATAAGCCGTATCCTGCTGCCAACAGTTTCCATACAACACCCCTTTTTGATAAATATCTTGATCAAACTAAGTTCTTGTGCTAAAATAAAATCATTGATGTTACGATAAAAACATTATAAGATAAGTATACTCAAATGTCAAGAGATTTTATAAAAATAATTTGAGCATGCTTATATAAGATTGGGGAGGTAACTATGTCAGATATACATGGTAGATTTTATGAATTGCGTAAAGCTTTGCAATTGACACAAAAACAATTCGGGGGAAGAATATTGGTAAGTTCTTCTTATATTAGCATGGTAGAACATGGTAAAGAAACTCCCTCGGATATACTCATCAAGCTTACCGCGTTGGAATTCCGGGTATCCTATGATTGGCTGACCAAGGGTGAGGGGGATATGTTTATTTGCGAAAGCGACGACGATTCATATGATTATTTTGAAAGAGGCAGAGATAAGATAGAATATTATACCTCACAGTTAGATAGTGAACTGTATAAATTTTCTATTGCGTTGAAATCTCTAAATGAGATCGATTTTTTTAATATGGTCTCGTTTTTGGCTCTAATCACTAGAATATTAAATTATGAAATGAAATCAGAGGCCCAAAAACACTTGCTTATCGAGATGCTTACTGGCTATATTATAATATTCGAAGAAATAGTCGATAAATTCTATGTTGCCAAAACTGCTAAGGAACAACAAGCAGCTGTACGTTTCTTATGGCGCAATGCCTCTAGCGTGTTAGACGCTAATGAAATAGAGGAACTCTTTCGTTATGGAAATACTTTCGATGAATAAATATTCAAAGATAGTAATATTTATTCATTTCTTGTTTGACGACACAAGACTATTGTCGGCATTAATAACCAAGCTTAATTTGTGAAAGATCGTATATTTAGTGTACTAGCAATTGAAAACATATTTGCTGGTGTCGCCAATATCATTAAAATTAACTGTTTCGCTGTGTTATTTGCGTTTTGTGCGTCAACTGCAAAATGTCGGGTTTTTGGCGTAGTTTAGCCATTTGCGCGGCTTTTTGGATTGCGGTACTTTTTGCGTTTTTTACCGCTTACCCACATGTATTAAAAGAAGAGATGGCAGAGATTAATTATAATGAGTGGCGGAAATGTCAATTAGCGGATATAAAGGCGTTGACCAGTTCCGCTGGCGGTTTTTGGTTAGGTTTTAGTCTAAGCATATACGCGCCATACCTTTGACGGCGTTGCCAATTGTATTTATTACTCGAAAAATCGGCATGGCAATATAATTGAAATCGATCGCCATGAATTTTCGCATGGACGAAGTTTGCGTCGCATCATCGCTTGGCCGAACTTTGCGTGATTCAAGCAAAGTTCTGTCACGCGAAAATTACCTCTGTTATGGCGTATGAATTTATTATATGTGCTGTTTTCATTGATATTTCCTCACTATCACCGAGCGCGGAAATAACCCCGCGCCCAACTGGGCGCGGGGTTATTTGATTCCATGTTAGGGCGCGGCGCTGAACGCCGAGCCGCCCTGCCTGTAATTATCGTACAGTTCGTTGTACTTGGATTGCGGTATTGGGATAACCGAACCGTGCCGCACGCGGCCTTCGGCCGAGTTGGCGGTTTCGTTCATGCCCGGCAGCGGGCTTTCGTCAATATTCGTCTGGCTGCGTAAGTCGGTCAGCGTGGTGCTGGTCGCGCCGGTAAACGAATACTGCGTGTAATAGCCGGAACCGAACCAGTCCGCGCACATACGCCAGTTGTTCGTTGTGCCGTTGACTTTGTAGATGTTCGGACCTTCAATGCCGGTGTTCCCCTGCACTCGAACCGGGTTCGTCCAATTGATGTTCCAGTCGCCGCCCGCGCTGCCGGGAAGGCTGGTCGATTGTACGCGGACGATGCCGTTGTCGGGGCTGCCGAAGTTGTAGCCCGTCACGTTGGAGTTGCCTGCGTCGTTAATGCCGAAACGGAAGAACATATAGTACACGCCGTTCTCATAGATGATATTGCCGTCGATAACGGAATCGAAGTTGTTCGTTCCCGTGCCGACTTGGAACAACCGCTGCGGAGCGGTAAATTCGGTGAAATCGTAGGTATACGAGTAGACCAGGTGGTTGTAGTCCGTGTTGCCCCGTGTATTCGCCGACCAGAACAGCATGAACGCGCCCTTGCCGCCGTCCGCGCGGGTATAGTCCGCGTCCCAAACCGCCTCGGGCGCCCACGCGCAGTTCGAGTTCGCGGTGTAGGTGTACGGAGAGTTGGCGGCAACGATGTTCTGGCCGCGCCTGTCGCCGCCCGTCGTTACCCAGCGCGTCTGGCTGTGCCAGTTGATCAGGTCGTCGGATTCCCAGAACCACAGCGCGTTGTTCGTCCAGACGTAGTTCGCGTCAAGATCGGTCCCCATCATGTAGTATTTGCCCGTTATCGGGTGCTGCACGATGTATTGGTCGCGTACGCAGCCCGTGCCGTTCTGGTCCGGCTTATTGGTGTAGACGGTATTCGCGTCGCTGATCTCGAATATCGGCGTGTTGTTGTTCAGCCACGTCCACGTCAAACCGTCGGAAGAAACGGCCAGGTAGTTCTTCTGATACTGCGTTTTGTTGCCGCAGAAGTACGCAAGGACGTACGCCTCGGTCGTCGCCGGCTTGACGGTCAGGTTGAACGTCTTAGTCAAAGAGTGTCCCATTTTCGACACCGTAACCGTCAGCGCAACGGCCTTGCTCCCGCTGGTAACTTCGTTTATGCCCGCGTCGGTCATCGCGGTCTCGTCGCTGCTGGCCCAAACGATCTCGCAGCCGTAGTCGGAGAAACTCTTAAGCTCGGCGTTGTGCGAGAAGCTGGCGAGATCGCCGACCAGAGTTATGTGATCAAGCTCGGCCTGTATGTCGGCAAGCGGATCTTCGTCCGGGACGCTGTACTTGAATACCCGCGTCAGCCGCTCCGCGCCGTTGGTGATAATCGCCACAAGCGCCACGTCCATGCCGCCCATCCCCTCGTCGGGGCGGCGAACGGCGCCAGCCGCCGATATCACCGGGGAGAAGCTCGTCTTCCACAGGATAGACGACCCGTTCGCGCCGGCCGTGGGCAGCGCGACATTATTGACAAGCGTCGAGCCGTTCGCCGGCATCGCGTCGGCCAAAGCCGTCCAATCGGCCGTGATGCTCGCGGAAAAGCCGCGGGTGTCCGTGTACTCCGTACCAAGGATGTCGGACTTCAGCAGTTCAATCTGCTCCGGCGTCAGTTCGCCGTCATAAATGCGGAAGTCCCCGTAATCGCCTCTGAAATACCAGTCGTTCGCGTAGCACGCTCGCCCCAGCGCCACTTCCCACGCCCCGTTGGGGCTGTTGGCCGTGTCGGTTGCCGCGCCGCCGGTAACGTCCGATATTTTGTTGGTGACGGCGGCGGTCTGGTCGGTCAGCACCGCGCCGTTTGCGCCGTATATCCGCATACGGATGGACGACGGCGTTACGGTGACGACCCAGTGCTCCCAAACGCCGCTGTTGTTGACGTTGCCGCGGTCGGTCAAGCCCTGCTCCGCTCCGTATGTGTCCGTCGTTATGGCTACTCGGCGCGCACCCGTCGTCGAGAAGCACAGGTAGTAATAACCAAGCGCCCCCTCGGCGTTCGTTTTCGGCGCGTCCTGCTGGATGGCGAACGTCATCGCGTTTTGCATAGTCGTATACGAGCTTTGGCGGGTATACAGCGATATGGTCAGCGTGTCGCCCGTTATCGCGGCGTTAGGGACTTTTACCCAGTCGCCCGCGCCGCCTCTGCGCTGCAACTCGTTGTTGCCGAGCGTCAAAACGCCGTTCGAGTACGCGTTCGTCCCGGTCGCGCCGTTATTCATCGTCCCGTTGCGCCCGTTGCCCGACGAATCGTTGAGGTTGCCGTTAAACTCATACCAAACATTGGCCGTAGGAAGCGTAACTTTCTCTTTCGCGCCAAGAGAGGCGCTTTCCCCGATCGGCTTATACGACTCTTTCTCCCAGAAGTACAGTTTGGCGTAAGCCCCCGCCGGGATCGCCGCGGGCAGCGCCAGCGCCGCCGTGACTGACGGGTTGGTCGCCGCCGGATCGACGGTGAAGTCCGTCGGGCTGATCTTGACAAGCCTGTCGTCGCCGTTATACAGGGCGAGAAACGCCCTGCCGCTAAGCGTCTCCGCGTTCGGGAAGCTGTTCGAGAAGTAAGCCGTCGCGGTCAGCGTCTGACCCGCCGTCAGTTCGTACATATTATACTCGACGTCGTAATAATACGCCTGCGGCAAATCTTCCAAGTTCGCCACCACGAACGAAGCGTCGATATACTTGACGACCGTGCCGCTCGTCAGCGTTATCCTGACGCTGTGCGTCCCGGGGGCGACGCCCGCCTTGGGCTGGATCGTTACCGTTTTCACGGTTCCGTCGGTAAAGCTCGCCCAGCTCGGAACGGTGATATCGAACGCCGCCTCGCCAATGCCGCCCGTTCCGGCGACGGACGACGCGATTGTCTGCGCCGCGCCGGATACGTTGGCCACGCCGTACTCCTGCGCGCTCGGCCTGACCGAATATCCGGCGGCCGCCGTCCACGCCTTTACCGCCGGGGTTACGGTGAACTGCTCGGTCACGGTGAAGGTCAGGGGGACGGTGAGATAAGTAACGTCGCCGACCTTGACGTAAACGTCGGCGGAATAAACCCCGACGGGCGCGCCCGTCTTCGGGCGGACGCTAAACGTGTTCGTGCCCGGCGAGGCGATATTTTTCGCCGAGGCAAGGTTTCCCGACACCTCGAACCACGCCGCGTCGGAAAGCGACGCGGTGACGCCGCTCGCCGTAACCCCGCCCGACGCGTTAGTAACGGTAAACTGCTTCGCGTCCGGCGCGTCGTAGCCCTCGTAGGACTGGCCGAACGTCCATTCCTCCGGCGAAACCGACAGGCTGGACGCTACCGGCGTCACCGTTATCGCGCCTTTGACGGTCAGGCCGGGCAGCGGCCCGTCCGCCGGCGGGACGCCGAAGTATGGGTCGCCGTTTCTGTGGAAGTACACCACGCCGATACGCGCGTAGCGGTTGAATTTATGCAGCTCGTCGGCGTATGACTCGACGGGGCGCGCGTGGTAGCTGAGCAGCGGGTAAGAAACGCCGTCGCCTTGAGCCTCCGACATAACGAACGTCGAGTGCCCCGGCCCCCATTGGCTTCCGGCTTTGCCGGAGACCATCAAAGGATACGGCAGTTTGTGCCACGACGATTTACGCAGCAGGTCCGCATCCTCGTCCGCCCACAGAACGCCCATGGAATACGTGGCGTTGGTCGAACCCGACGAGTAGCTGAGCCATACCTTGCCGTTGGCCGCGATAACCGTCGGCGCTTCAACGACGAGATTGACCCGGCGCTCGATGGTCGTATCCGGGCCTTGCAGCTCCACTATCGGGTACGCCGTTGTGTCGTATAACGTTCTGTAGTCCGACATACGCGCGATCTTAAGGCGCGCCTGGTCGTCGTACTTGCAGGAGAACACCGCGTAAGTCACGCCGCCGTGATCGAACGTCGTCATGTCGATATCGAAATCGTGCCCGGCGCAGGTGTCGTTCGCCAGCGCGGTCGTCTGTACGGTTTCAATCGTCCACGTGGCGTTGTCGGCCCAAATGTCGGTGCCGACGGGCAGCGACGCCACCTGGCACTTGATGGCCCACTGGTTGGCGTTTGTGAAGCTGTCCGGCATCGCGAAGTAAACGACCCAGCGGCCGAAAACGTAGTGGACTTCCGGCGCCCATATGTGCGGCGAGAAGTCGTTGGTCGTACTCGTCCTACTATAGATCGTCTTGGTGTCGGTGCTGTCCCTCAAGCCGTCGATCGTCGTGGCGCGCTTGATGATTATCCTGTCGTACTGCTGGCGCGGAACCTCGCCGGATACCATATGGGACGACGAGAAGTAGTAGTACCCGTCCTTATAGAAAATCGACGGGTCGGCGCCGTCCTGCTGTATGTAGTTGGTGTACGTATAGTCCAGCGTACCCTCGATTGGGTACGTGCCGGGCGTGTTTAAGTTAGCCTGCGTCGGCAGCGTCGTCCACGTTATGCCCTCGCCGTATTGGTACTGCGTTCCGTCGGCAAGGCTCAGCGTGCCGTGCTTGGGCAGATCCGCCCGTACTTCCGCGACGGTTTTCTCGCCCGCGCCGTACGAGCGCGTTACGTCGTCCATATAGGGCGTGGCGAGCGCGTCCTTGAGTTTTTCCAATCGGGCGGCGGGTATCGAGATAATGCCGCCGATTACCGCGCCGGTTGGCGCGCCCGCCGTGGTTACGCCGGACGGAACCGGCGCGGCGGCGTTATAGTCCGAACCCGTGTAGTTCGCCGCCGTCCCCGTCAGCGTGCCCAGATAGGAGATCGTGTTGCCGCGGTAAGTCGTGCCGCTCGTTCCCCTGCGCCAGTACAGGCTGTACGCGGAGCCAACCTTCTTGATCTGCGGGACGCTTGGGTACGGGGTCCCGGTTTCCAGAGTGATCGTCTTGTAGTCCGTCCAATTGATCAAGTCGGCGGACGACCAGTAGAGTATGCTCGGATAGTAGGTCGCATCGCCGCTGCAGCGCACGGACGTAGCCACCATTATGTACGGGCCTTCGTCCGTCTTGAAGATGAACGGGTTGCGGTACTGCCGAGCCGCGTCCGCGGTTCGCGCCGCCGAGTGCGGGACGAACAGAACGCCCTTGTTGTCGTTCAGCGGCGTCCACGTCGAGCCGTCCTCGCTGTACGCGTAGTGCAGACTGTCGTCGAGGTAGGTCATGTCCTCGTTGGTGCCGGAATTGTCCGTGCCGCTGGTCGTCGTCGGCATGGTGTACGACATAAGGTACGGCGCGCCCGACGCCGCGTCGTCGTAGACCAGCTCCTCCTGCTCTATGCCCCAGTACTCGTTGTAGCTGTACAACACTTCCGCGGAAGTCAGCGCGCGGCTGTAGACTTTGAATTCGTCCAGCTCCGCGTCAAGGTACGGGTCGTTGTAGGTATTGTGGGTTTGGGTGTTGTCCCACTGCGACTTGCCTATGTACGAGCGCGTCAGCGTCCGGCCTTTCGGCGAATACGAGCTTGTTCCGCTGGCGACCGGCGCGCCGTTCCGGTATATTGTAACCGCGCTGCCCGAGCGCGTTACGGTAAGCATTACCCACTCGCCCGTCGTCCCGTCCTGCTGGTCGAACTTGAAGTTATCCGTACCTGTGTTCCAGTTGTCGCAGGATTCAAACACGCCCCTTATGGGGCTGTCGGACGAACCCGGAGTAAACGTCCAATACGCGCCCGGGGCGGTATTCGTTCCGGTCGTCGTCACAAAGGCCGAGCCAAACGAGAACAACGGCGCGTATTCCCTGTGGTTGGCGAACTTCACAAGCGTCGAGACCGTAAAATCGTCGGTTCCGCTCAATAAAGACGACGGAAGCAAAGCGTACGCGCCGGCCGTCCCGGTTACGCCGTTGGCGTTGTTAAGCCGCAGAGACTGGCCAACCATACCCGTAGTACTTGATGTCGTCCCGGTAGACCAATACAGCGTGGCGTCGTTGCTGTTGCCGGACTTGTCGGTTACCTTGCGGTTGCCCGACGTATTCGCCCCGGAATAGTCCGCTGTGTCGAACGTATAATAAGCTATCAATCCTTCGTTCGACGCCGCTTCCGCGGTTATTTCACTGCTCGCCGTCAGCGATACTATCCCTCCGATAAGGACGAGCGACATAACGAGCGAAAAAATTTTCTTTAACATTCCCTCATATCTACCTCCCGCTCGGCGCGCTAGCGCCAGACCCGTCCCCCTCCGCCGCGCGTTCGGTGCGCGCGGCGAAACAGGCAAGGCTCTCGTTTGCCGGAAAAATAATCGGTGCATGCCGCGTTTGGGCAAAAATATAGCAAACACCATACGCGCGTGCCGTTACTTATAAGTATAGCACAATGGATTGCGGCGCGTCAACAGTCGGGTTGTCGCTTTTGCGCAAACTAACATATTTGCTAATTGAAATCTCCGCCGCCCGTTGCTTACAATTCGCCTGATCACGGCGTTGTTTGTTTGGCTGGAGGATTTTTCAGTGACTTGTGCCCCATGATAAGGTCGATACAGCGAAATTCCATCAAGCGATAACGCGGCGCGAACTTCCGATAAGCGCCGCTTTGAAAAAGCTTTTCGCCCGATTGGATATTAATAGAAGAACAAAATCCGCCGAGCGGCCGGTAATTCAAACCTCCCTTGCCAAACGCGGCGCGATCTGCTAGAATATCATCGTAGTCCGGAGGTGATTTATTAATATGTTCATAAGTCCGACAAATTGGGAGGAGACCCTGCTGCCGTATAACCAGGCCGTTGACGAGCTTGTCGTCAAGTTTTCGAGCCTGGCGGCGGGATTCCGCAAGCTCGACAGGCCGTCGCCCATCGAGAGCGTCTCGGGGCGCGTCAAGCGAGTCTCCAGCATATTGGATAAGGCGAACCGCAAAAGTGTCGCCACGTCCGAGATAACCGAAAAAATAGAGGACATAGCGGGTATCCGCATCATTTGCCGCTTTATCGACGATATTTCCGTAGTGATCCGCATGATTAAGGACCGCGGCGGCATCGATCTCGAGGTAATCAAGGAGCGGGATTACATCACCAGCATGAAGCCCTCGGGATACCGCAGCTTCCATCTGATCGTGCGCTATCCCGTCATAACGGCGTTCGGCTTCGCAAGGGTGCTCTGCGAGATTCAAATACGCACGATGGCGATGAACTTCTGGGCGACGATCGAGCATTCGCTCCGGTATAAATACAACGGCAAGATACCGGAGCAGCTCGCTTCGCGGCTTATATCGTCGTCCGAGGCGGCGGCGAAGCTGGACGACGAAATGAACGCCATCCACGATGAGATCATGGAGGCGCAGATCGTCTATCAGTCCAAGACGGCGCTGGTCGATGAGATTCTGGACAACATCCAGCGGCTGTACGTCTCCGCGCGCGTAGACGAGCTGGAAGACCTCAACGAGCGTTTCTTCGCGCTCTACGAAGGCGGGGACTTCGAGAAGCTGGCGGACTTCAACAGAAGCCTGCGCGCCATGCGGGACGTTTATAGGATCTAGATGCTAGAAGCTAGAAGCAAGAAGCTAGAACCTAGATTAGTCCTCGAACTCCGCAGCGGCTTGCACGATCATGCGTTTGAGGCTGCGCTTGTCATGGGCGCCCGGATCCAGCTCCATCTCAAAGTCCTCGAACTCGTCGTCCTCGGGGATGTATGTGGCCGAAAACGGAGTGGCGAGGTCGCCCTCAAACGTTATCTCGCCTTCTATCGACCAGGACGTCTCGTCGCTCCTGTCGATAGAGATGATGTTTGCCTCGGTAATCGTTATCATTGTGTTATCCTCCCGGTACACGGTTTTTCCGCTGAACATAATAATACATCGTCCGCCTTATGTAAAGAGGAAACATGTAATTTTGTCACTTTAACGTAATACGGAGGGGTTTTTTGTGAAATATGCCTTTATCGGCGCCGGAAACATGGCCGGGGCTATCATACGCGGACTTATGGGCGCGGGTATGCCCGCCTCGGAGATGACCGTCAGCGACGCCGCCCGCGGCAAGGCCGAAGCTCTCGCGGGCGAACTGCCGGGGCTTGCCGCGGCGGAATCGAACGAATCCGCTGCTCTCTGCGCCGATATAATCATAATGGCCGTCAAACCGGACGTCCTCGCGGAGGCGCTGCGGGATGTGGCCGACGCCGCCCGCGGCAAGCTGGTCGTCTCAATCGCGGCGGGCAGGAGCCTGGCTTTCATTGAATCCTGCCTGCGCGAGGGACAGGCCGCCGCGCGCGTTATGCCGAACGTGAACGCGCTGGTCGGCCAGGCGATGAGCGCCGTATGCGTGAACGCCCGCGTCACGGCGGAACAAAAGGCCGCCGTGCTCGGGATTTTCAGCGTGGTCGGCCGCGCGGTTGAACTTGATGAGAAGCTCATGCCGGCGTTCGTGGGGCTGTCCGGCTCCGCTCCGGCGTATGTATATATGCTGATCGACGCTATGGCGCTGGCCGGGGTACGCGCCGGACTGCCGCGCCGGATGGCCGAGACGGCCGCCGCGCAGGCCGTGCTTGGCAGCGCCCAGACTGTGCTGTCGTCCGGACTCCATCCGCGGCAGCTTTCGGATATGGTCTGCTCGCCGGGCGGCACAACTATAGAGGGCGTGGCGGCGCTGATCGCGGGCGGATACGAGGCCGCGATAATGGCCGCCGTCGGAGCCGTCGCCGAAAAGGACCGGGCTTTAAGTGGACGCTGACCGTCTGCCGCCCGCCTTCACGGCGGAATGCCGCCGTCTGCTGGGCGGCGAGTATCCCGCGTTCCTTTCCGCGATAACGGGCGGGCGCACCTGCTACGGGCTTCGCGCCAACAGCCTTAAACTCAGGCCGGAGGAGCTTTCGATCCGGCTGGGCGGGCTTATGCCCATACCTTGGGAGCCGTCGGGTTTCTGCTATAATTATAACCGCGCGGAGCGGCTCTCGAAGCACCCGTACTACTCCGCCGGGCTGTACTATCTGCAAGAGCCGTCCGCGATGCTCTCGGCGGCGCTTCTGCCCGTCTCCCCCGGGGACCGGGTTTTGGACATGTGCGCCGCTCCGGGCGGCAAGGCCACGCAGCTCGCGGCGAAGCTGGCCGGTACGGGCGTACTCGTCGCCAATGACGTCAGCACATCGCGGATCAAGCCGCTTATCCGTAATCTGGAACTCGCGGGCGTCCGGAACGCCATAGTCACAAACGCGGATCCGTCCGCGCTCGCGGAGCGCTGGAAAGGCTGGTTCGACGCCATCCTCGCGGACGTGCCGTGCTCGGGCGAGGGCATGTTCAGCCGCGACGACACGGCGGTATCGTCTTGGCGGCTTCATCCTCCGGAATCGCTGGCTCCGCTTCAGATGGGAATTTTGTCGTCTTGCGCGAAAATGCTTGCGCCCGGCGGCTTTTTGATGTATTCTACCTGTACGTTCAATACGATGGAGAATGAGGGCGTAATTGTACGTTTCCTGGAAGAAAACGCCGATTTCTCGCTGGTTCCGGTCAATACAGCCTCGATAGGCGCCTCGGGCGGGATCGGGCTTACCGGTTGCGCCAGAATCTGGCCGCACAGGAACGGAGGGGAGGGTCTTTTCGCGGCTTTGCTGCGAAAAGACCAGAGACTAGAGGCTAGAAATCAGAAACTAGAAAAAAATAAGGGCAAAGACAAAGACAAGGGCAAAACCTTTGGGTTGGCGGATTTTGGGGAGTTTGGGCGGATATGCCCGAAGCTGACGGGGATCAGCGTTTTGCGGCGCGGGGACGCGCTGTACGCCGCGCCCGCCGACTCGCCGGAGCTTTCGGGCGTCAGGTGCGCGCGGCAGGGGCTTTACTTGGGAGACGCGAAGAAAGGGCGGTTCGAGCCTTCCTTCGCGCTGGCTATGTCGCTGCGGACGGATGAGTTTGAAAATGTCTTCGACGCCGCCGCCGGATCGGACGAGTGCCGCCGGTATCTCGCGGGCGAGTCGTTCGAGGCGTCCGCTCCCGAGGGCTATAACCTGTTCTGCGTGGACGGCTTCCCGCTTGGATTCGGGAAAGTCGTCGGTGGGCGGCTGAAGAATAAAAGAATGTTGTGATAATTATGGCTTTTCTGCCGATAAGCCCGGATGAGCTTTCCGGCGCGCCGGACTTTGTTCTCGTCACTGGGGACGCCTATGTGGATCACCCGTCGTTTGGGGCGGCGATAATCGGACGACTGCTGACGAAACTTGGTTATTGCGTCGCCGTCCTCGCTCAGCCCGACTGGAACGACCCGTCGGCGTTTACGCGGTTCGGAAGGCCGCGCCTGGGTTTCCTTGTCACGGGCGGCAATATTGATTCGATGGTGTCAAACTACAGCGTCGCGCGGAAGCGCCGGAGCCGCGACGCGTATTCGCCCGGCGGCGCGGCGGGCAATCGCCCCGACCGCGCCGCGATAGTTTATTCCAATAAAATCCGAGCGGCGTACAAGGACGCGCCGATAATCCTCGGCGGCCTGGAAGCCAGTCTGCGGCGGCTCGCGCACTACGATTACTGGAGCGACAGGCTTCGCCGCTCGATCCTGCTCGACGCAAACGCGGATCTGCTCGTATACGGCATGGGCGAGCGTCAGACGGAGAGGATCGCCGCGCTGCTCGCGGGCGGCGCGACCGTGTCAGGGATTGCGGACGTACCCGGAACAGTCTGGAAGACGCGCCGCGCGCCCGACGCGATTATTCTGCCGTCATACGCCGAGATGACTCGGGATAAACAGCGATTCGGGGACAGTTTCCGCGTCCAGTACGAAAACACCGACGCGCTGACGGCGAAAGCGCTGGCGGAATATTATGACGATTGCGGCACGTGGGTGGTTCAGAACCCGCCCGCCCCGCCGCTTGATACGCGCGAGCTTGACGCCGTGTTCTCCATGCCGTTCGAGCGGGCGGCGCACCCGGTCTACGACGCGCGCGGCGGAGTCCCTTCCGTGGAGGAAGTGTCGTCCAGCCTGATTTCGAGCCGGGGATGTTTCGGGGCGTGCGCGTTCTGCGCGCTTACGTTCCATCAGGGGCGCGTGGTGACGAGCCGGAGCCACAAGTCGCTCGTGGCCGAAGCCGTTAAGCTGACGCGCGAACCGGGCTTCAAGGGTTACATCAACGACGTGGGCGGCCCTACGGCGAATTTCCGCCGCCCAGCCTGCGACCGGCAGCTGAGCCGTGGCGCCTGCCCGAAGCGGAGGTGCCTCGCTCCCGAGCCGTGCCGGCGTCTGGTCGTCGATCACCGGGACTATCTCGGGCTGCTGCGTAAGCTGCGGGCCGTCCCGGGCGTCAAGAAGGTGTTTGTGCGGTCGGGCATACGGTACGATTACCTGATGCTGGATCCGGATCCGGCGTTCATGAACGAGTTGTGCGAGCATCACGTGTCTGGACAGCTCAAAGTCGCGCCCGAGCATGTTTCGGATCGGGTGCTGCGGCTGATGGGCAAGCCGCTTTTCGACGTCTACCGGCGCTTCAAGAAGCGCTTTGAGGAGGTCAACCGGATGATCGGCCGGGAGCAGTATCTCGTACCGTACCTGATGTCGTCGCATCCGGGCAGCGACATGGCGGCGGCTGTCGAGCTGATGGAATATCTCCGCGCTAACAGGATACATCCGGAGCAGGTTCAGGATTTTTACCCCACGCCGGGAACGCTTTCGACCTGTATGTATTATACAGGGCGCGACCCGCTGACGGGCGAAGAAGTGTACGTGCCGAGGAGTCCGCGCGAGAAAGCGGCGCAGCGGGCGCTGCTGCAGTACTGGCTGCCGCAAAACAGACGGCTCGTCGCCGAAGCCTTGGCGGAAGCCGAAAGGAATGAAAATAATGGCCATAAATTATATATCGACAAGGGGAACGACCGAGCCGGTAAGCGCGTCCGGCGCGATAATAAACGGCATCGCCCCCGATAACGGGCTGTACGTGCCGGAACGATTCCCGAAGATGGATTTCACGCTGGGCGAGCTGGCGGCGTTTGATTACCGCGAGACGGCGTTCCGCGTACTGAGGCTGTTCCTGACGGACTTTACCGACGCGGAGATACGCGCGGCGGTCGATTCGGCGTATGACGGCAAGTTTGCAACGGATTCGCGCGGCCTCAGGCGCGAATTATCTTCCGATGTAGCGCCGCTGACCAGCGCAGCGGGGCTGCGTTTCCTCGAGCTGTACCACGGGCCCACGCTGGCTTTCAAGGACATGGCGCTCTCGATACTGCCGCGGCTCATGCGGCTGGCCGCCGCCAAGCGAGGCGTCTCCAAGCGCGTAATGATACTGACGGCGACGAGCGGGGACACGGGCAAAGCGGCTCTGGCGGGGTTTGCCGGGGCCGAGGGCGTGGATATAGCCGTGTTCTATCCGTCCGAGGGGGTATCCCCGGCTCAGAAACTGCAGATGACGACGCAGGAAGGCGGGAACGTCGCCGTGGCGGGTATCATCGGCAATTTCGACGACGCGCAGACAGGCGTTAAAGCTCTGTTCACCGACCCGGATTTCGTCGCGGAGATGTCCGGCAGGGGCTACGCGTTCTCTTCGGCTAACTCGATCAATATCGGGCGGCTGGTTCCGCAGGTGGCGTACTATTTCCACGCCTACGCCGAGATGTGCCGCGCGGGCGCTCTCTCGCCGGGCGAGAGGCTCGGGTTCACGGTGCCTACGGGCAATTTCGGCAACATCCTCGCCGCATACTACGCCGGGCGTATCGGGCTGCCGATCGGAAAGCTCGTATGCGCGTCGAATTCCAATAAAGTATTGTTTGATTACTTCAAAACGGGGGAATATAATACCAACCGCGTGTTCACGCCCACGGCGTCGCCCTCGATGGATATACTCGTGTCGTCGAATTTCGAGCGGTACCTGTACCATAAGACCGGCAGCGCCGAAGCGGTGCGCGCGGCGATGGGCGGACTCGGAGCCGAGGGGCGGTACGTCCTGCCCGACTCGGGCGAGGTATTCTTCGGGGAATACGCCACCGAGCCGGAGACGTTCGCCGCCATCCGAGACGTATTCGGCGGCGGCGCCCTGATAGACCCGCATACCGCCGTCGCCGTCCACGCCTGCCGCGAATACCGGGCCGAGACCGGCGACGATACGCCGAACGTAATAGTCGCGACGGCAAGCCCGTTTAAGTTCGCCGCCAGCGTGCTGGAAGCCGTAACGGGCGCGGCGCCGGAGGTATCCGGCGTGTCGGGAGCGATAGAAGAGCTGTCGCGCGTGACGGGCGTACCCGCGCCGGCGTCCCTGCTGGAACTGCAAGGAAAGCGCGTCCTGCATCCGGACGTGATCGAGAAGGATGGCATGGAGGCGTTTGTGCGCGCTTTCGCTTCGCGTCGGAATTACTAATTCTATTTAGATTTGCGCCGAATATTTTTTCGAGCTTGTATCCGAATTTTGCTTGGTTCGCGCAAAATTCCCAGGAGCGGACCGAAAAAATATTCGGCGTCCTTTAGAATGGAATTAGTATTAGTCGAAAAATATTGTATTTTCGCGCGATCGCGCTATAATGTATGTGGAAACAATCCGATAAATAAAAGGAGAAATGTTTATGTTCCGCTTGGGCGCAAGTATCGGCATCGACCTTGGCACGGCGACAGTGCTCGTCTTCGTGAAAGGTCAGGGCATCGTACTCAAAGAGCCGTCCGTTGTGGCTATCGATAAATCGTCTAATACCATTCTTGCCGTCGGCGAGGACGCGCGGCGTATGCTCGGGCGCACCCCGGGAAACATCGTCGCGATCCGGCCCCTGCGCGAGGGCGTCATCTCGGACTACGAGATAACCGAGAAGATGCTTAAGTATTTCATCCATAAGTCCGTCGGGGGGAACCTGCTGATCAAGCCGCGCATATCGGTGTGCGTGCCGTCGAACGTGACGGAGGTCGAGCGCCGCGCCGTCGAGGACGCCACGAAGCAGGCCGGGGCGCGTCAGGTATACATCATCGAGGAACCTATCGCGGCGGCTATCGGCGCGGGGATAGACATAGCGAGACCATGCGGGTCTATGATAGTTGACATAGGCGGCGGCACCACCGACGTGGCGGTCATATCGCTCGGAGGCACGGTCGTCTCTACGTCGCTTAAAGTGGCCGGGGATAACTTCGACGACGCGATAGTCCGCTACATGCGCCGCAAGCACAACGTGCTGATCGGCGAACGCACCGCCGAGGATCTCAAGATCAACATCGGCACGGCCTTCGGGCGCACTATGCCCGTAACGATGGACGTGCGCGGCAGAAATCTGATCACCGGACTGCCGAAGACGATCACGGTGACGTCCGACGAGATGCAGGAGGCCCTGTCCGAATCCGTCGCGTCGATCATCGAGGCCGTCCATATGGTTCTGGAGAAGACGCCGCCGGAGCTGGCCAGCGACATCGCCGACAGAGGAATCGTCCTCACGGGCGGCGGCAGTCTGCTCTACGGGCTGGACAAGCTTATTAAGCACAAGACGGGCATAAACGCCATAATAGCCGAGGACGCGGTTTCGTGCGTCGCCATCGGCACCGGCAGGTATATTGAGTTCCTGTCGTCCAACAGGGAGTTGGGCAAACCGAGAGAAGCGGGGAGGTCGGCGCTTGATTAGAGGGCTTTACACGTCCGCGCTGGGCATGACTGCCCAGATGAAGCGGATGGACATTATATCCAATAACATAGCGAATACGGACACGACCGGGTTCAAGCGTGACATCGGCGTAACGCGGAGCTTTTCGGAAGAACTGATGAAGCGTATTGACGGCGGCGCGACCGCCGCTTCGCCGCGCGCGCTGTCGGGCGTGTCGCTCGGCGTTTTCGTGGACGACGTCGCGACGGACTTCTCACAGGGCGCCGCGCGCGTCACGGGCGGGACGCTTGATATGTCCATATCCGGCGACGGCTTCTTTGCCGTCCGCGCCGCCGACGGCGCCGAGCGCTATACGCGCGACGGCTCGTTCACGCTGGCCGCGGACGGTGCGCTCGTGACGGAAGACGGGGCGTTCGTACTGGGGGATGGCGGGTTGATCCGCCTGAACGGCACGGGCGATATAACCGTGGGATCGGACGGCTCGATATATCAGGGCGGAGCGGCGGTCGGACGGCTCCGTTTGGCGTCGTTCGCGAATCCCGAATCGCTCCGCAAAATCGGCGGTAATTTGTACCGGGCTACGGATGAGTCCGTGCCGGTCGCTTTCACGGGGAGCGTCGCGCCGGGGACGCTGGAGCTGTCGAACGTCTCCGCCGTCCGTGAGATGGTGGATATGATCGCGGTATCCAGGCTATACGACGCTAATCAGAAAATTCTGACTATGATAGATTCGACTATGGAGCTTGCGGCGTCGCGGATCGCGAGCCGCGTAAGCTAGGAGCGGCAATGTCATTTTAGAACCTGTATTCATTAGTGGAATCGGCGGATTTCCGCGATGATTTTCCGCCGGACGATGAAGAAGATGGCTTGATGAATTTTGCGTGATGGAATTTCGCGTGGTTCGAAGCATTATCGTGTGGTTCAAACGATAATGCGATGCGAAATTCGTCCAAGCAAAATTCAGAT
>JAISCI010000019.1 GCA_031265685.1 Clostridiales bacterium | reverse complement strand
GCAAAACCGGGGTGGACTCGTCCGCGATACGCGTCGCTCCGCTCAAGAGCGAGTAAGAAGATGGCTTGATGAATTTTGCGTAATGGAATTTCGCGTGGTTCGAAGCATTATCGTGTGGTCCAAACGATAATGAGATGCGAAATTCATTCAAGCAAAATTCAGATGTTGTCTAAGACAACATCAAACGTCGGTCAACGACGGGAAATCAGCCGAAAAGACGTCGATTCCATCTATGAATACAGGTTCTTAGTTCCTTGATTATCGAAAAATCATCTCGCGAATCTGCCGTGGCTAGTTTTCAGACACACCCTAACCTGAATTAACGACATTCCGGCTGTCCGCCGTAAATATCCGCCACGCGGCGGCCAGGTTCTTTTCCCATTCCATATATATGTTATCGTCACACGCGGCGGATGAATCAAGCAGCAACCGCGACGTTTCCAAGAAAAACTCGCCGAGCCGCTCCCGCGCGAACTCTTCGCAAGCGGTTTTGAACTCTTCCGCCAATGTCCCGCCGCAGAGCGGAGGTTCCGGCAGAACAGGCCGCGAAGCCAGCCCGCCGCCATGGCGGGCAACTCGTATCAAATCTTCCGACCAAAATTCAGCGTTTTTGGCGATAGTATCCTCTACCGCCGCGAAGTATTCCTGACTTTTAAGGCATAACAAATAAACTTCGTCGCCGTCGTTCCCTATGTATTCCATCCGGTTTACCCCCCGTGTTTCCTATCTCTCTAATATTCTCTCCAGAGCTTCTTTCGCGCCGATCTTCGGCGTGTCGTTCCACTCCCGCTCGTCCGGCTCGCACATCTCGGCGTAGTCGCAGCGGGCGCAGGCGGTGGACGCGCCGTCGCGGCGCGGGCGCTTGGCTATGCCGCCGGACAGTATCGCGCCGCCGGCTTCCGCCGTTTTTTGCCGCGCGAACCCGATCAGCGCGCGCATATCCTCCCCGGGCAGCGCCGCGCTCCGCGCGGATATGGCGCCGTCTTTGTTTATCTCGACGGGCACCACGCGCGACTTCTTGTCGAAATCACCGTCGAGCGCCGCGATTACGTCCGGGTCAGAATCCACTACGCCGCTCATGCGGAACTTACGCGCCAGAGCGCCCTCGGGCTGTTCGCCCTTGCCGATGTCGGCGTAATCGACTATGGGGTCGGCCAGGCGGAAATACAGCGCGGCGGCGGGCTGAACCTCGCGCCCGGCAGACGACAGCGCGTCGCGCAACGCCCCAAGATATACCAGCAGCTGCAGCGACAGGCCGAAGTAAACGGCCGGATAGCTGAACGCCGCCCCGCCCGACTTGTAGTCGATGACCTTGACGTACTCGCGTCCGCCGATTACGGCTATGTCCGCGCGGTCGATCCTGCCGACAACGCGCATAAACCGCCCGCCGCCTATCTCGAACTCCATCGCCGGGAACACGCAATCCTCTCCGCCGAAACCGGCTTCGCTGAATTCCGGCTCGAACGCCCCGGCGCGGAGATGCTCAATTACCGCCGCGACGGATACCTCCGCCATGCGTCTGGCGCGGCGCGCGGCGTCCCGATACCTCGCGCTTGAGGCGAACACCTCGCGGCCTTCGCGGGCAAGGCTCTCGTCCACGGCTTCGGAGGCTATCCGCGAAAGCTCGGCCTCGCCGGCGCTTCGCCAGTCTATCCCCCGCACCCTCTCATAGAATACCGACAGCGAGTCGTGGAGCAGACTTCCCACGTCCACCGCCGCTATCTCGTGCCTTCGGCGAGGTTTCGCCCGAAGGTTGTACCGCGCGAAATATCCGAACGGGCAGCGCGCGTACTGCTCGAGCCGCGACACGCTGGATACGAGCGCTCTTCCGTATAGTATATCGGCGGTTTCGCGCCGAAGCTTGAACCTGTCCGGGTCGGCGGCACGGGGGAGGGGCGCGGGGACCGGCCTTTCAATCTTCTCTATGGCGAGACCGCCCAGCATGGCCGCGATCCGCCGCGTGGCGCGGGACGGCTGATATTCGCGCCCTTTAAGGTCGGCGGCGGCGTAACTGATGTAGAGCCGCTCAGACGGCGCGGAGACGGCCGCGCGGACTGTAAGCCCGCCGGACACCGATTCCTCATACGGCGTCGGGGCGAGCCGCTTTCCGCAGACGATCTCGATCCGCTCCCGCTCAAGGCTCGTGAGCAGACCGGACGCGCCGCCCGACGGCGGAAACCTCTCCGAATCCGCGCCTAGGATGAACAGCGCCTTAACGGCGGGCAGCCGCGAACGGCTCAGGTCGCCCGCCGTCACGGCGTCCAGCCCCGGCGGTATAACGGCCGTATCCGTCCCGGCGAGACCGTCGTCGAGTATCTCGGCAAGGTCCTCCGTCCCGAACGGCTCGCCGCCGAGAAACTCCGCCAGTTTGTCAAGTAATCCCATTAGCTTGCCCCACGCCTGCTCGTG
The DNA here is from genome assembly GCA_031265685.1 of Clostridiales bacterium. Lineage (GTDB taxonomy): Bacteria > Bacillota > Clostridia > Lachnospirales > WRAX01 > JAISCI01. The sequence goes on along the minus strand of JAISCI010000019.1, from coordinate 5,847 downwards.
TTCCTTGAGACGCCGCTGGGATCCGCCGCGCCGGACGACCTCGCCAAGATGTTCCAGACGCTCAGGCACGTCCGTATCGACAAGCCAGCCATAGATAACGCGCGCGTACTGAAGCCCCGTCCGGTCGGTTCCGGGCTTCAGCGCGGACACAATCCCTTTTGTTACCACAGAAACGCGCTCGCGGGCGGCGTTTACGCGCTCCGCGTCGAAGGACTCGTAGGAGCCGCCAAAGCCTCGCGTGAACGGGCGGTCCCACATACCGCCGCGCGCGCCCGCCGCCAGCGCGTAATTCTCGAGCGAATCCGCGTCCTCGCGGGATACGCCTGTCAGCCCCGTTTTGAGCATCCGAAGGACGCTCGTCAGCGAGCGCCCGTCGATGGCGGCGTCCACGGCGGCGCGTACAAGCTCGATGAGCGGATGCGCCAGAACCCCGCGGCGATCGTCAATAAAGATCGGTACGCCGCGCCGCGAGAACGCCGTCTCCAGCGCGTCGCGGTAGACCTCCGCGTCGCATACGGTCAAGCCGATGTCGCGCCAGCGATACCCCGCGCGTGTCAGCCGGACGGCCTCGTCCGCCGCGAACGCGCACTCGTCCGCCCGGGACGCCGCCGAGAACAGCCGAACACTGTCCGACTGCCCCGGATAAACCTTGGCGCGGTCGGCCTCGGAGATGTTCGCCGAAACGAACGCCAGGTCGGGCTTCCCGGCGAACCGCGCGCCCGGGGGAAGCTCTGCCGGCTCCGCGACGGAAGCGCCCGCGCGCCCGGCGGCCTCAAGCAAGCCGGCGTATGCCCGCGTGACGCGGGCGTTCTCGTCGCCGGGGCTGTACGCGAGAGAAGATGGGCGCGAATTAAGCGGCAGCGTCACGCTGACCATGCCGGCCACGCCGAGCAGCGCCTCCGCGACGAGCAGTTCCTGCGGTGTGAATCCGTAGAAACCGTCGATCCATATACGCGCCCCTCGCAGGAAGTCCGCGCGCGGGATACGCTCGGCCAGCTCCGTCAGCGCGTCGTCCGCCGCTATATATCCCCGGGACAGTTCGGCGTACCGGCGCGTTATGACGGCCAAATCGGAGAGCTTCCTCGCCAGCGTCTTATCCAGCCGCTCCGGATCGGCCTCGTCCGGCGAAAAACGGTATTGCGCGAACTCAGTCGCCTGCTCGGCCAGCGCCCCGATGAATCCGGGCGTGGAGGACGCTTTGCGGAAAAATTTAAGGCTGTCCTCGGTATCGCGGACCGCTTTGCGCAGCAGCATGTTCTTCCCGGCGTCTCCGAGCGGCTCGCGGCCGTTGCCGCCCGTCCTCGCCGAAACGTGGTACGCGAGCCGGAGGAAGCTGAGCGCCTGCGCCGACATCACCGCGCCGCCGCACTCATCGACAAGCGCCCGCTCGGCCAGCATCGTATTCTGCTCCGGAACAATCAAAATGAGCGCGCCGGATCCGGCGCGCCCCCGGGCAATCTCTTTGACGGCGAACGCGGTTTTGCCCGCGCCCGGCGCCCCGAAAATAAACCTCAGCATACGGCAGTCCCTCTAACTGATCTCAATCCAAGTATTAGCGTTAATTGGTAATCGGCGTGATCCCGAGCTTTCGCCCGAGGTCGCAGTCCAGCACGTAGCACGGACCCTCCGAATCGTCGCCGGCGCCGTCGATGTATTCCGTCCAGCGTTCTTTCTCCATGAACCGGCACGCCGCGTAGTACGACTCATCGTTTTTTTCGAGCGGAAGCATCGTCGTCTCAATCAGATAGTAATCGCCGGTTCCGGGCCAGGCCTCCACGGCGACCTGCGCGTGGCCGGGCGGAAAGATCAGCATCGCGTGCATACCCGCCGATTGCAGAGCCGAAGCCATAACGAGCGCCGTCTCGACGCACAGCCCGCTCTTCGTCGAGATGACGTCGTCGGGCAGTTTGACGCGCTGGGCGTCGGGATTGGCGACGGAGAACGGCGACATTATGTACCGCACATTCGCGTAATCGCTGAGCGCGCCCTGAAGGGCGACAGCCTGCAGCCATGTGTTGTGATACTTGTTGTCAAATACGCCGTAGTCCTGATAGCCGTACATGCCGCTCAGATCGCCGTTCGTCACGTCCGATATGTAGTCGCTGGCGTCGCGCTGCAGCGCCAGTATCGCGGGGGATTCGGGCGTGAGCCACGCGAGGATAGAATCGGTCGCGGCGTTCTCGTACTCGTCCGTCCACCAGAGCATATCATACTTCGAGTATATCTTTATATTCTTACTCTGCGTATCCAAGACTTTCCCCGTCTCCGCGTCGGTCACGGAATACTGAATCTGCGCGTCTTTGTCGGAATCGAGTCCAAGCTCCCCCGTGACGAGCGGCGGCGTGATCCGCAGCTTGGTTATCTGGCGCGTAAGCAGCAGCTTCTGCTCAAACGCCTGTGTGAAACCGGGTATCTCGAGCTTTACTATCACTTCCCGCTCGCCGTAGTCGCACGTGCCGGTGAAGGCGGCCACGTAAGCCAGCGAGCGGTAGAGCGACGGATATATCTCGTCAACCGTGTCGAACGAAAAGACCGGCGTCGGCTCGGCGGACTGATACGAGTATTCGACGGCGGCGTGCGTGTACGCGCGGCCGTCCGGACTCGCTACGCTGAAGTCCGCGCTGAGTGCCATTAGGATAGCGATAACCGCGATGACCGTTAGCGACAATAGCACGATGGCCGAAACCAGCGCGGGAACCGCCCGCGGACGCGGCGGGACGTACGGCTTCGGCCAAGAAGGCGCTTGCGCCGGTAAAGAAGACGCCGGCAAATGAGGCGTCGGCCAGGAAGGAGGCGCCGCCGGCCAATTGGACGGCGTAACCGGCTCGGCTTCCGGTACTATCGTCGATCCGCAGGCGCGGCAGAACTTCGCGCCGGGATTTGTCTGCGCTCCGCATTTGGGGCATGGCATGTCGATCCCTCCCGTCTACAATTCCACCCCGGCGAGCAATTCCGGCGGCGCGTCCGTGCCGGTGATGATGGCGTCCATATTGACTTCCAGTTCGTATCGCAATGTGTCTATCTGCCCGTACATCCTCTCGAGCACGCGGTCGAGCTGGATGTACATATCGTTGTAAAGCTCGTCGGAAGCCTCGTCGAAGTCTGTAGCTAACCGGTCGAGCCGGTACCGGCAGGAATATATCCGGAGAGGATCGTCTATTTCAACGGCGTAAGCGAAGTCCTCGAACAGTACGCGGAACTCGTCCACGCGAAGCTTCACGTCGGCGTGGGCGAGATGGAGCGCCTGGGGCGGTTCCAGCTCGCCGAGCAGCCTCAGCGTTTCGGCTATCGCCTCGGAAGCGCTGGATGCGTAGAGATAGTAGTCGTCGCTCACGCCTTCCTCCGAGTCGAACCAATCGAACATCGGCGTCAGAGCCTTATACAGCCCGGCATCATACGTAAGGACGAACGAAAAATCCCGAGCGGAATCCGAGAGCATACCCAAGTAGTCCCGCGCGGCGGTTACGGTAAGGAATTTTGCTTGATCCGCGTAAAATTCATCGCGCCCGCCGCCGGCGGACATATCAGAGGACAGTCCGTCAAGCTCCTCGGCCAGCGCGTCCGCTTCGTCGGCGTACCCGAGCAGATACCCGGCGTTCCGCTCCTCACGCGCCAGGACGTCCTCATATGAATAGTCTGAATAATCCGCGTCTTCCGAGTAATACGCCGACATCTCTTCCTCGGCGATCTCAAGAATCCCGTAGCGCGCATAGTCCGACTCCTCGACGATCAGCCGAACCGCCGGCATATCGGAGACCGCGCTCCCGCCCGACGCGGAGACCGCGCCGCACGCCGTCAGCGCGGACAAGGCCGCCGCCGCGACCGCAAACCTTATTTTCAATCCAGTCACCCCCGCCAGATACTATGTCTGTTTTTTTCTTAGCCGAGGGAACAAGCCCCCTTAAACTCCGTCCAGAGACTTTCCGCCGGAAAAATCTTTCCCGGCTATCTTCGCGTACAGCTTGGCGTATTTCTGCGCCGAGGCCGTCCAGGAGAAATCGCCGCGCATGGCGTTTCGCACTATGCCGGGCCAGTGTTCGGAGCGGTAAGCTTCCAGCGCGCAGCGGACGGCCCACATCAGGCCGGAAGCGACGTAGTCGTTGAAGAGGAACCCGACGCCGTCGGGATTATCCGCCGACCAGTGCGAAACAGTGTCGTTGAGACCGCCCGTGCGGCGTACCACGGGCACCGCGCCGTAACGCATCGCGATCATCTGGCCAAGGCCGCACGGCTCAAACAGCGACGGCATGAGGAATATATCGCTGCCGGCGTATATCTTACGCGCGAGATCCTCGCTGAACATGATGTTGGCGGACACCTTGCCGCCGTGACGACCGCGTAGGTCCTTGAACATCCGCTCGTAGTTCCAGTCGCCCGCGCCGAGTATAACAAGCTGTATATCCATCCGCATAAGCTCGTCCAGGCAGACGGCGAGTATGTCCAGCCCTTTCTGATCAACGAGACGGGATATGACCGAAAGCATCGGCGCGTCCGCCCGGACGGGCAGGCCGAGGTACGCCTGAAGCCTAGCCTTGTTTTCGGCCTTGCCCGAGGGATCCCGCGCCGAGAACGGCGCGAACAGCGCGGGATCGGCAGCGGGGTCGTAGCTCTCGTCGTCTATGCCGTTGGTTATGCCGTACAGATCGCGGGATCGGCGCCGGAGCACGCCGTCGAGGCCCTGCCCATAGGCGGGAGTCTGTATCTCGTCGGCATACGTCCGGGACACGGCGGATACGGCGTCCGCGTACAGCACGCCGCCCTTCATATAGCTCGTGGTGCCGCAGAACTCAAGCTGGCCGCCCGTGTAGTATCCGTCGTTCAGATCGACGCGCCGCAGCGTCTCCCGCGGAAAGCGCCCCTGGTATTTAAGATTATGGATCGTGAACAGCGACTTCATCCTGCCGTACATCGTGAAGCGGGCGTACTGGTCGCGCAGGTAGATCGGGCCGAGACCCGTCTGCCAGTCGTTGAAATGCAGAACGTCCGCGTCGAAGCCCATCGCGCCGCAGAGTTCTATCGCGGCTTTGGTAAAAAAAGCGAACCGCTCGTAGTCGTCGCCGTACCCATAGAAGCCGTCGCGCCCGAAGTAATCGTTATTTTCGATGAGGTACGTCGGAACGGCGGCGTCCAGCTTCAGCGCGACGGCGTTCGCGCGGTAAGGACCCATGGAAATCGCGTACGTGCCTATGTACGAGAGATCCTTGTGGTATTCGGCCGGCAGGGACTTGTATTTCGGTATTACGATACGCGCGTCCACGCCGATTCTGCGCAGCGCCTTAGGAAGCGCCCCCACCACGTCGCCCAGACCGCCGCTTTTGGCGTAGGGCGCGGCCTCGGAACTTATTATCAGCGTCTTTATATCAGCGGATTCTTCCCGCGGCATGTGATTTAACCTCCGATAAAAGTGAATTTTGCCTGAGTGAATTTTGCGTGAATCAAGCAAAATTCCATCCCTCAAAATTCCGATAGAAACGAATTTCGCCTGAGTGAATTTTGCGTGAACCAAGCAAAATTCCATCCCGCAAAATTCCGGTACGGCCCGTCCACCTCTGTGATTATATAATACTCTATTTTTGAGATTCGCGCAAGGGGCAGAGTGGATTGATCGCGTCCGATTAAAACCACGCAAAGCGGAAAGACGGCGCGTTTGCCCGGGGAGACGGGCGTCTGTTCAGAGAAGAATATATATTATAACATACGCTGACCGCTAAAGCCATGTATATTTCAGTGAATCCCGCCACACCGGAAACCCCGAATTCACGGGATTTCCGGCATGTCCGGCATGTCCGGCATGTCCGTGTTACTAATTTGCCGCTAGTTAAGTGACGCGCTTAACTTTTTATTACC
>JAISCI010000008.1 GCA_031265685.1 Clostridiales bacterium | reverse complement strand
TCTAAGCCTCTGAACAACAGTTGCAACCCATACATAAACCGGCAGTCATAATCGTTTGGCGCAGTAAAAACGATTATGTCCTCCGGCAGCAAGCCGGCAGCAAAGCTGTCTGTCTGTTCCTTGGAAAAACTCTTAAATCGCTGCTCGTCCGCCACGAAAGACAGAACATGGTTATTGAACATATTTGACACTGTCATAAGGTTTTCTTGTTTTACGCCCAATGATGTAAACGCCCTCGCCGCCACACGGATTATATCCATCCGCTTTGGTGTGAACGGGAGTGAGTTTTCAAACACAATAACGCTGTCCTTCGTGCTCAGGAGAACGGTTCGGAAACTTGCGAATACAGCCCTTAGAAATTCAATCGGAGATGCGCCGTCTTCCGGCAACGGTAATGCCAAGCACAGCAACTCCGATATTTCGGTGAACAGCGCACGTTTGTCCGCAAAATGCCAATACAACGATGCCGCCTTGATATTCAGTTCCTTTGCAAGCAACCGCATCGTCAAGCCGTCAATGCCGTCTCGATTTAGGATTTCTATTGATTTTTCCGCTATCTGCGTTTTTGTAAGAGCCATAGCATACCGCCAAAATTATTTTTGTTTTAATTATTGACACTAACAGTGTTAGGGTATATACTGTGTCTAATGCTGTTAGTCACAGTATAGCACAGCGAAGCAAAAATACAATAGGAGAATGAACAGTTTATGCAATGTCCGCAATCGCACATTTTTGCGACAATTCCGTGTGTATTATTTGATGAAAATATGCTGTAAATACAGCATTGTCGATTGCGGACATCGAAAACCAATTGTACATAGTCAGGTTCGCAATGTTTTAGCTTCCGGAAGCGCTCCGATTCAATAAGTATACATGTTAATAATTCATCAATCTTTTCTTCTGTAAAATAAATGGCGATATTACGCTGTTTGATGGCATTTGTAAACTTCTCCTAAACTTTTTTGGCCAAAGTTAAACTTTCTAAACGTCGAAATTTACAAAGCCCTCCAAACGGCCGATCCGAGCAAAATGTATAAATATACGCTTTATACGCCGTCACTGTATATCAGAAAATGTCCGCCAATCGTAGCTGCAAATGCCGCAAGCACGGGGTTTCACGCGAATGCACGGGAAAGCACAGTTAACTTCGGCTTTTTTATTCTTCGGGACGTTTTACAGCCGTCTTCTTACCGAAAGCCGAATTCCCGCAGCAGATAATCACTATCGCGCCAGCCCTCTTTGACTTTCACCCAAAGCCCCAGCGCCACGGGCGATCCCAGAAAACGCTCGATCCCCGGGCGCGACCGGACGCCGATCTCCTTCAGCATAGCGCCGTGTTTGCCGATCACGATACCCTTGTGGCTTTTTTTCTCGATGAAAATCGTCGCCTCGATGTCGATAAGGCGCCTGTCCGCGCGGGGCTTTTGCGCCGTTATCTCCACCGCTATGCCGTGCGGCACCTCTTCCGAAAGCAGCCGCAGAGCCTGCTCGCGGATCAGCTCGGCCACGACGGACCGCTCGGACTGGTCGGTGATCAGATCGTCGGGGTAATATTTCGGGCCGGGCGGCATGGCGGCCTTGACCGCGTCGAACAGGTCGCTCAGGCGTTCGCCCTTTAACGCGGATATATAGAAATATTCTGAAAAATTATACAGTTTACCGTACTCCTCGGCGGCTTTGCCGGCGACGGCCAGCTTGTCTCCCACGATTGTATCCATTTTATTCATGACAAAGAATACAGGGCATTTGACGCGCCCCAGCCGCGACAGCGCCGTCCGGTCCTCGCGGGATGGGCTTTTCGGCGGCGCGACGTATACGCACGCGTCGCAGTCGGCAAGGGCGCTCTCGGCGGCGGCGTTCATCAGGCCGCCCAGTTTGTTCCGCGCGGAATGAAGCCCCGGCGTATCGACGAACACGATCTGGCGCGCGTCATCGTTATATATGGCGCGGATCGCCCCGCGCGTGGTCTGAGGCTTAGCCGCGACGATGGCCACCTTCTCGCCGCAAAGCCGGTTCAGCAAGGTGCTTTTGCCAACGTTTGGCCTGCCGATTATCGAGACGAACCCGCTGTGAAAGCTCACGCCTAATACCCCCCGTCGTTCAGGACGATCTCGGTTTCCGAATCCAGTACGCACACCCATGTTTTGCCGACGTTCAGCTTCAGCGGTTCGCCGTCCCGCGTCCAGACTGTCGGCGTGGCGTAATCGTCTTTATGCCATTCTATGTCGCAGATATATCCGCCGGACAGCCAGTATCCCTCGCCGCCGCCCGTCAGCCGGACCTCCCTGCGGCCCTCGGGATCGCCGCGCAGTACGTATACGTCCGTGAACTGTATCAGGATGTTCGTCACCGAGAGCTGTTCCCCGGTCTGATCGTCGATCTGCGGCGCGCCAAACTCGAAGCGCTTGTATACCCCGCCGTCATACTCAAAGTACGCCTTGACATAATCCGAGAACATCGGCTTGAGCGAGACGGCTGTCCTGCCGCCCGGCGGCTGGGTGAACTCGCCGTAGAAATCGAACATACCCGGCACGGCGCGGTCGCGGACGAAGCCCTTTTTGCCGGCGGTCCATTTTATGCGCTCCGCGTTCGTATACGAGCTGTGCTCCAGCATACCTTTCTGCCTCGCGCGGACGGGGTCGCGCCAGAACGTGTCGTAGGCGTCGCTCATGGCGTCGATATTCTCGACTCCGAGCAGCTTGATGTCCTCATAGGCGCCGTTCGCGCCGACCACGCTCGAGCTGCCGCCGTGGTGAACCATAACCGCGTCGTTGTCCTTCGCGTAGCGCAGGAAATAAGCCCGCGCGCTGCGGATCGGACCGATCTTCTCCGCGACGAAACCGGACGGGAACACCGCGACGAACCGGGTGATATCCCACTCGGCCAGCGTCTCGTATATTATCGAGGCCTGACCTATGCCGCTGTGAGGCAGGGCGGCCTTCAGGTTGCTGATCGACAGCGCGTAGGGGCGCGCGTTCGCGGACGCTTCGTCAGTGAACGCGCCTGTCAGCGGGTCGCGCGGAGGCGTGGGCGTTGGCTCTGGCGCAAGCGTCGGGGATGGAGAAGGGGACGGGCTTGGGGATGGGTTCGGCGACGGCGGCGCGGAAACTGTCGCCGCGGGCGCGAAAGTCTCCGTGACGGCGGCGGGGAGGGCTTCGCCTCGGCTTAACATAACTGCCGCCGCTATTGACGCCACGATGACCGCGGCGACGGCCGTGCCGATCCAAATAATATGCCGCCTGACAAACGCTTTTATCCCGGTTACGTTCATCGCCGATCCTCCTGTCTGCCAAACCCGGCTTTTTGAAGCGCCGATTCCTGTCTCGCGAGCATCCCGCGCGCGTCCTCGGCGGTTTCGTGATCGTACCCCAGCAGGTGCAGCACGCTGTGCGCCGTAAGAAAGGCGATTTCGCGCCTTATTCCGTGGCCGAACTCGTGCGCCTGCTCCGCGGCCCGCTCAACAGATATCACAATATCTCCCAGATAACCGTCTTCGCCGGACGGGAAGCTCAGCACGTCCGTTGGCGCGTCGATCCGGCGGAAGCGGCGGTTCATCTCACGTATGTCGCCGTCGTCCACGAACGCCAGGCCGATCTCGCCGCCGCCGCGCCCCTCAATTTCCAGCACGGCCGCCGCCGCCGCGCGGACAATGCCGCCGAGGGATTCGTTCAGGCCGCGGCCGGTAGTGTCCGTTATGTCTATGGTTAGGTTCATTGGGTTGACCACCGTCCCGTTGAGCAGTTTATCATGCCGAATCCAGCTTATACTAATCTCCGTTAGATTGGTAGAAAAGATTTTTCAAAGCGGAAGCGCGTCCGCGCGGGTTCAGGCGCGGACTTGAAAAATCTTTTCTATTCCTTAAATGGGGATTAGTATTAGTGCCGCTAAAACAAAACTGTATTAAGGGGAAACGCTTCCGGTCTCCGGATTAGCTTCCGGCGAGTCCGCCTTCGGATACGCCACTCTCTCGTGCCGCATCCCCCGGAACACCTTCCAGAACGACCCCGCCGCCGTCTCCACGTCTTTCAGCGTAAGCCCGGACTCCGTAAGCTGGCCGTCGTCCAGCTTGTCCTTTATGAGCGAGCGGATAAACGCCTGTATCCCCGCCTCGTCCAGCTCGGACATCTTACTGCGCACGGCGGCCTCGACGGTATCCGCCATCATGACGAGAGCCGACTCCCGCGAGGATGGCAGCGGCCCCGGATACCGGAAGTCCCGCTCGTCGGGCGTCTCGTCCGGATACACCTTGGACGCCTTATAATAGAAGAATTTGATCAGCGTGCCGCCGTGGTGCTCGGCGATTATATCGCGGATCGCCTTCGGCAGACGCGCCTTCGCGGCCATCTCCCCGCCGTCCGCCGGATGCCGCCTGATAACGTCCGCCGAATCATACGGATCCATCGAATCGTGGACGTTCTCGCCCATCTGGTTCTCGACGAAATAGTACGGGTTTTTCAGCTTCCCCACATCGTGGTAGTACGCGCCGACCCGCGCCAGCGCCGCGTCCGCGCCGACGTCATAGGCTGCGGTCTCGGCCAGGTTCGCGACGATAAGGCTGTGGTGATACGTGCCCGGCGCCTCGATTGTGAGCCGGCGCAGCAACGGGTGGTTCGGATCGGCGTAGTCCATCAGACGTATCGGCGTAACGATCCCGAAGATTATCTCCCAAACCGGCAGGGTGCCGATGCACATGACGACCGAACCCAGCCCGCTGAGCGCCGCGAAAACTGAATTATTAAGCGCCTCCCGCGTAAGCGACCCCGCCGCGCCGACGCCCAGGCTTATGGCCGATCCGAACCCGGCCGCCGACACGCATATGGCGACAAACAGCGATTTGGAGCGCTGTGTGGTGTATTTCGCCAGAACCGCCGCGAACGCCGTCGTGATCAGGAAATAGACGACCGCTCCAGATTCGCCGCCGAACACCGTCGCCGCCGTCACCGACAGCGCCGTGCCCACGGCGGCGGCCAGCCTCGCCTCCAGCAGTATCGCCGCCAGCATCGTGAACATCGCCGCCGGGAACATCCCATAGGGCAGCGAGCGCATCAGCAGCGCCGAGACGACGCCCGCCGAATAGAGCGTCGCGAGCAGAATCGCGCTCTTTTTGCCGCGCGCCGTCTCGGGGTTGAAATACCGTATATAAAGCGCCATCGCGACGAACACCGCCGCCACGGTTCCCACGCTTCCGGCGGCTTTAGCGGCGGCGTCCGCGAAAGAGCGCCCGGTATACCCCAGTTCGCTCAGTATCGCGAAGGTTTCGTCCGTAACCGGCTCGCCCGCGTCCACGATCTTCTGCCCTGCCCGCAGCAATACCGGTTTGACTTCCGACGCGGCCTTCTCGCGGGCCGCCGCCGTCGCGTCCTCATCCACGACCAGGTTCGGCTCGAGCGCCGCTGAAGCGACCGTATACGCCAGCGCCGCGTCGAACGCCGAACCGAACCGGCCGTCCAGATTGGACTTAAGATCGGAAAGGCTCCGCGCCATCGACTCTTCCCGGACGCCGTCGTTCAGCGTCTTCTCCATCGTTACGTTTATCGCCTCGCGGAAGTCCGTGAACTCGGGCGTCGTCATGTCCAGCAGACGGCCGCGCTGCGGATCGGTCATGTATATCGAGAGCGACACTGTGGATTCGAGCGGGTTCAGGCTCGAATCACTTCCGGATTCGAGCGGGGAGCCGCTCGAATCGGTTCCGTCCCAAGGCGTTATGATCGGGCTGCCGGCGGAACGGAGCGCGTCGGCCTCGTCGAAGAAGGACGACAGTCTCGCGCTCACGCGCTCGTCCGCGCCGGCGTCGCGCTTTAAGAGGGCCGTAACCTTCGCGACGGCTTCGTCTATGAGCCGCCGCGTCGCCACGGTATTCTCGATCTCGCGCGGCGCCATGAACCTCCTCGGCGATATGCCCCCCGCCTCCACGACAGCTCCGGACGTGAACGAGTTTCCTAAAAGAACCGCCGCGGCGGATACGACAAAAGCCGCGGCCAGCATCGCGAACGCGAATATCAAATCGCCGCGCCCCGCCCGCTTCGGATCCCGCCGCTTGTCCGGGTCCTTAGTTTTCTTTTCTTTTCGAGTTTTTCGCGTTTGCCCTCACCGCCCCGCGTCTTATGGCCTTAAACGCCCGTCTGCCTTCTTCCTTCTCGTAAGCCTTGACAATCTTCTGAACCAGCGGATGGCGCGCCACGTCGCTGTTGGTCAGCTCGCTTACGCCGATCCCCTCTATATCCCTGAGAATACGGATCGCTTCGGAAAGTCCCGAACGCTTGTCCCCAGGCAGGTCAACCTGCGTAAGGTCCCCGGTTATAATCGCTTTTGAACCGTGGCCGAGCCGTGTCAGAAACATCTTCATCTGCTCCGGCGTGGTGTTCTGGGCTTCGTCCAGCACTATCCAGGCGTTGTCGAGCGTGCGGCCGCGCATGTACGCCAGCGGCGCCACCTCGATCGAACCTTTCTCCATGTTCCGCGCGAATGTCTCCGCGCCCATCATCTCATGCAGAATGTCGAACAGCGGGCGCAGGTACGGATCGACTTTCTGCTGAAGATCGCCTGGCAGGAAACCGAGCTTCTCCCCGGCCTCTATCGCCGGGCGCGTCAGAATAAGCCGCGCCGCCTCGCCCCTTTTGAAAGCCGTTATCGCGGCGGCCATCGCCAAGTACGTCTTGCCCGTGCCCGCCGGGCCGACGCTGAAAACGACTGTTTTCTCTCGTATCTGGCGAACGTACCGCTTCTGGCCAAGCGTCTTTGGACGGACGGGTTTGCCCGAAGACGACACGCACACGACGTCGTCCCCGACGGAAGCGATGTCCTCGAAGCCCTCGCCGCCGACCGACTCTATGACATAGGCCGTTCGCTGCGCGTCCGGCGCTTCGCCCTTCGCCGCGAACCGCGACAGCGCCCGCAGAACCGCCGACGCCTTCTCCGCGCCCGCCTCGCCGCCGGATACCGTAATGCCGCCGTCGCGGCTGACCAGTCTAACGCCGAAGGCGCTCTCGATCAGCTTGGCGTTCTCGTCGAACCGCCCGAACACGGCGGCGGCGTCTCCCGCCGATATGTCCGTAATTACGGATTCGTGTCTGAGACCGCGCGAATCACCCTCGAGTTCGCGCGGTCTCAGGCGTGAATCACCTTCCTTGCCTTGCGACAATTCATCACCCGCTATATCTGTAACGTAACTTAAAAATCCGCTCGTCCCCCGGGGTTCTTCGGCGCCGACCGGCTCGACCACGGTAAGGTACGCCTCAGCGCGCAGCTTCTCGCCGTCCCGCGAGTACTCGACGCGCTTCTCTATTATATCCGCCGATACGCCGAACGTCTGGAGTATCGCCGCCGTTATCGCCGCTTCGGCCACATCCTCGGCCTCCGCGTCGGAGTAGCGCGCCGGAAGCACGATGTATTCCCGGCTGATCGTCTGGCGCACGATAACCGGCAGGGGATAATCCGCGCCGAAATTGAGCTGAGTGCGTTTGATCACCGTGTCGAAGTCCTGAAACCCAATCTTTGGCGCGAGCAGGTTGATCTCGTTTCCAAAAGCTATTATACTATAATCCGATACGGTATTTCCAGTATATTTTTTAATATTACGCGATAACGGCACAAAAAAACTCATTTTATAATACCGCCGCCCGCGTATGTCCGCCGTCGCGCGGACGTAGCGCGTCACAAGAGGGGCTTCGTCGCCGCCGGATACCACCGCGCCGTCCACCAGCTTGTCGCCTTTGCGCACGATGTCGCCGGGCTTAACGAGCGGCGTGCCAAGCGACAGCGCTATGGACTCTATAACGCAGTCCGCGCCCGCGACTATGTCCGACGGCGTGGAGCGGTCTATATCGGGCGCTTTCGGGATCGTCTCGGTCAGCGTTACGTCGGCGCGGGTACCGCGCATGCGCACGCTGACCCAGGATATGTCCGGAAAACGCCGAAGTAACGCGGCCTCGGCGCCGCGCGGGTCTATGCCGTATTTGAGCTTACCGACGCCCAGTCCGTACTCGGCCAGGCAGGCGGTTATGTCCTCGGCGGATACGCGGCGGTTGCCGTTCACGCGGACGAGCCACACAAAACTGGACATGGCGAACAGCGCCGCCGCGAACAACACCGCGCCGATAACCAGCGGCTTGCGCTTGCGGTACCGTCTTATGACGAACGGCAGCCCGACACGCCCGGCGATACGCAGTTTTATCCCAGTCTTGCGGGCGGGATCGGTCAGCTTCTTGAAATCCGGGATGGAAGCGCGGAAACGAGTGGCCGATCCCGGGCGCGCGAGATCCCAAAGCGTTACGCCGCGCCGCCCGGCCTGGCTGAGGAAGCGCTCTACGCTGGCACCCCGGACCTCCAGTATAACATATCCTCTTATAAAACGCCATAGCGCGGAGAACATTTTTAACCCCCAAAGAGCGGCGCGGCGTAAGATGATTCGCGCCTGAATCCGCCTCGCTTAAAATCAAAACCTTAGGACTCCGCCCCAAACCCCGCTCGCTTTCTTGAAAGAAAACGGTACAAAGAACCGTGACGAAAGGGGACTTGGAAAAGCCGGCGTCGCCGCGTTCGAGAATGGCGGGTACGAACAGCTCTCTACAAAAACTCCAATTTCTCAATTTTCCCGCTGATAACAACGCGCTCGCGCGTTATCTGGCGCAAATGAAGCCGCTTGCCAGCCGCTGATACCACGCCTTTCGCCGTCAAGAACCGAGCGCGTTCGTCGGAATATTCCAATATACTCTTGTAATTTTCGATAGTCAGATCACCGGCGCCGACAATTGTTATAAGCGGCGCGCCGGACACAAGCTCCGCCGGTATGTCGGCAAACTCCGCCAACCTGCGTTTTATCTCGTCTACGCTCGGCATGGCAAAACAACTCCTATCTTTTTCATCTTATGCCGCGTGTGGATTTGATATGTTGCGGGCGGCGCCCAGCCTGTATTTGTCAGCAACAACGCCCGGCTGGCTCTGGCTGTCCGGAGTCGGGGTCGATGTAATCGGAGATCATCAGCTCGACGTCGTCCTTGTCCGGACGAAGCTGATCCTGCTCCAAAAACATATGGATAAATCCGCCCTCACGCGCCAAATAACGGTTTCTGATTTTGTCGATTTTGAACGCCTCCGGCTTCATTCCGGGAAGGCGATTCGCGCCTGAATCCGCGCGAATCCTTGGCGCCGATCAGCAGACGTTGATCAACGGCCATTTGTGCCGTTTCGTCATTATATGGTAATTTCAGCTTGTATCGGTCGAATCCCGTCGTCACATGAATCCCGGCGTTGTAATTATCGGAAGATGGGTCCTTGACGACCGACCAACAGGAATTCAGTTGAAGCGCGGGGTTCTGCCAAGTCAAGAAATAATTGCACTCTTCGATTTTCCCCTTGTTATATAGGCCATAAAAATTGTCCAAGTCGGTGCAAAGCCAATATTATCCATCAGTAAGATAGCTTGATGTTGTCTAAGACAACATCAAACGTCGAGCAGCCTCGGCGTCGGACTCGCCCGCGAGGGCAGCCGCGTCCTGTTGATTGACGCGGACAGCCAGCAGAGAACCCCGCGAAAAGGGGCGGCTTGTTTTGAAATTTGCGCGGCCTTTGGCGCAAATTTCAGAGCCGTTTTCGCCACGCTTTTTGCGTCGAAAATTCCGAACTCGCTGTCCGTGTAAATGTCAACTGAAAAATCACCCACCCAATATAATTGAAAAATCACCCACCCCCAAAACAAAGCGCGAATTTAAGCGGTCTTCGTTTTGGGGGTGGGTGATTTTAATTATATCGC
>JAISCI010000117.1 GCA_031265685.1 Clostridiales bacterium | reverse complement strand
TTAAGACAAATGCGTGGTTTGACCGCAAAAGATGTGATGCTGGCAACAAAGATAAATGACTTAGGTCGTTTTGAAAAAAACGTGCGCAACCCTTCAGTTGATACATTGTTGTCAATCGCACATTTTTGCAACAATTCTGTGTGAGTTATTCGGTCAAAGAATGGTGTGTTTGCTAGATAAAATATTGCGGAAGTTAAAAACCAATTGTATATAGTCACTTCCGCAATATTTTGTCTCCCGGAAACGCCTCGATTTAATGTGTGTATGTGCTAATAATTCATCAATCTTTTCTTCTAAAAATCAAAATGGCGGTATTACGCCGTTTGATGACGTTTGTAAACTTCTCCTAAACTTTTTTGTCCAAAGTTAAACTTTCTAAACTCCGAAATTTACAAAGCCCTCCAAACGGCCAATCCAAGTAAAATATATAAATATACACTTTATACATCTACAGTGTATATGTTAAAATGTCCGCAATTGAGTTTGAAAATGGCTGTATTTCAGGATTCTTCAGGATTCTTCAGGATTCTTCGGGATTTTTCGGGATTTTTCGCTTTTTTCGCTTTCCGTCAGTTATCATTCTTCAGGACGGTTTACCCCACTTGCGGGCTGAGCGGCGCTTTGCTGTTGTGTTGACACAAAAACCGGCGCCGCAAATTTATTACAGAACACGACGGCTGCCGCTCCGCCGATTACGATTAGATTGACGAAACAAACAAGAGCGGCTTACCGTCCGGCAAGCCGCTCCCCTTAATTCCTCATGTCATTATAGATCAGCGAGTTCTTCCGCAGAATCACCGGATGATCCGGCGTACCGACTATCCGTTTGCCGTCGGAGATGATCACCTCTTTATCGAGGATAGAGTTCTCCAGGTAGCAATTGTTTCCGATATAGCAGCCTTCCATGATGATAGAGCGCTTGATTGCGGAATTCTCCCCCGTGAATACCTTGCGGAACAATACGGAGCTTTCGATGTACCCGTTGAGGATGCTGCCGCTGCCGACCAAGCAGTCCCGCGCCTCGCTGCCCCGGTTATACTTCGCGGGCGGTTCGTCCTTGGGCTTCGTCTCGATAAAAGGCTCGCTGCCGAGAAACAGCCTCCGCACCTCCGGCTTCAGGAAGTCCATATTCGTCTCGTAATACTTGTTCACGCAGTTGATGTTCGACCAGTACCCGTCGTACATGTAGCCGTACATCTTCAGCTTCTTGCGGTAACGGCAGATCACGTCGCGGACAAAATCGTACCGCGCTTCCATCGTGATCGTCTCGAGCAGTTTGATCAGCAGTATCCGCGAGACGACGTATATCCCTATCGAGATGGTGCTGCCCTGAGGTTCGATCGGTTTCTCCTCAAAGTCTATAAGGCGCATGTCCGCGCCCAGCTCAAGTACGCCGTAGTCGCGCACGTCCGTGCCGGCGGGCAGCGTTTTGCAGGCGATGGTAATATCCGCCTCTTTTTTTATGTGATAATCGATGACGTCGTCGTAATCCGCTTTGTACACGCCGTCGCCGGACGCTATCACCACATACTGCTCGTTCGACCGCTTGAGGAACGAGATGTTCTGGTAGATCGAATCCGCCGTCCCGCGGAACCAGTACGACGTGTCCGACGCGCCGAACGGCGTGAACACGAACAGCCCGCCCTGCTTGCGCCCGAAATCCCACCACTTCGCCGAGGACAGGTGGTCGTGCAGGGAGCGCGAGTTGTATTGCGTTATGACGGCTACCTTCTTAATGCCGGAGTTCGACATATTAGACAGCGTGAAATCAATGGCGCGGTAGCACCCGCCGACCGGCATGGCGCACGTGGCGCGCACGGCGGTCAGCTCGCCCAGCCGCTCGCTCTTGCCGCCCGCAAGGATTATCCCGACCGCTCTCATAATCCCGCCTCCTCAATCTCCAGCGTTTCGCCCGAGGCCAGCCGTCCGTCCGGGTAGTCCGCCGCCGCGGTTCTGCCGTATATAACGCAGTTCTTGCCGATCACAACGCCCGGCGGAATCGTCGTGTTCTCCCCGGAGACGGTAATGCCCGTGTCGTATACGCTCGGCTTCAGCCTGTTCGGCACGTTCTCGCCCGCGCCGACGACGGCTCCCGCGCCTATCTCGTTATTCTCGTCGATGACGCAGCGTTCGATTACGGCGTTATCGCCGACGCTCGTCCCCGACATTATGATCGAGTCTTTGATGACGGCGCCCCTGCCGACCGTCACGCCCGGTCCGAGTATCGAGTTGTACACGTTGCCGTACACCTCGCAGCCCTCGGAGAGAAGGCTGGTCCGCACGTCCGACTCGCCGGACGTATACTGGGGCGGCTGGTGGTTGAGAGAGGTGTATATCTTCCAGAAGTCCTCGTACAGGTTGAAATCCGGGATAGTCTTGATCAGTTCCATGTTCGCTTCCCAGTACGACTCGACCGTGCCGACGTCCTTCCAGTAGTCGCGGAAGCGGTACGCATACAGGTCGTCTCCGTCCGCGAGCATCAGCGGGATGATGTGCTTGCCGAAATCGCTGTCGGCGCGCAGCTGGGAATCACGTATCAGCGCGTCGCGCAGCTTGCCCCACGAGAATATGTATATGCCCATGGAGGCGAGGTTGCTCTTCGGGTTTTTCGGTTTCTCCTCGAACTCGTATATTCTGTCCGCGCCGTCGGTGTTCATGATGCCGAAGCGCCCGGCTTCGGCGATCGGCACTTCGAGCACGGCAATCGTGCAGTCCGCGCCATTGCGCGCGTGGTAATCCAGCATCTGGGAATAATCCATTTTATAGATGTGGTCGCCCGAAAGGATCAGCACGTAATCGGGATCGCTGGCGTCGATATAATCAATATTCTGGAATATCGCGTTCGCCGTCCCCGAGTACCACTCCCCGGACTCCCCGCCCTTCACGTGCGGCGCCAGAATCGTCACGCCGCCATACTTTCTGTCCAAATCCCACGGTATGCCGATTCCGATGTGCTGGTTCAGCGTCAGCGGCTGATACTGCGTCAGCACGCCGACGGTATCCACGCCGGAATTGATGCAGTTGGACATGGGAAAATCGATAATGCGGTACTTCCCGCCGAAGGCGACGGCGGGTTTCGCCTTATTGCGCGTCAGTATGCCCAGGCGGCTGCCCTGACCGCCAGCCAGCAGCATGGCGATCATTTCCTTCTTGCGCATTTGACCACTCCCCGGTTTTTACGTTCTTCGTATGTCTATAATAACAGTATCGGCGCCAAGCCGCAAGTTAATTTAAGATAAAATACGGGAAAAATTAGATGTTCCTAATTGAGAGGGCAAGCCCCCGCAAGCTCTCCCGGAAGACTGGATCGAGGCGCGCCGGTACGCGTTCGTATCCTTAAACAGAGATTAGCATCAGTCAAAAAGTTCTTTGAAAATCCCATTGACCGATATAAACTAACGGTTTATAATATAAACTATGACCATATTTTCTCGCGCGCGGGCGCGGGATTTATGCCTTTTACACAATAAACGCGCGTTGTTATCTGAAAACGTTCTACGGGAGGGGTAAGATTGAAAAGAATCCACAGATTGGCCGCGCTGTTTGTCGCCGCGGTCGCGCTGCTGTCGGCGCTCACGCTCGTTCCGGCGGCGGGAGCGGATCTTGCCGGAGCGGCGTTCACAAAGGCGACGGGAACGTGGACCGCGACCGCCTGCTGCGCCCACTCTGGCAACGAGGCGAGCAAGGCCATAGACGGCAGCGTCACCACGTTCTGGGATTACGGCTACGGAGACGGGAGCGGAAACTCCGCGATGGCCAGCGTTCACTGGTTCCAGATAGATCTGGGCGCAAGCCGGAACGTCTCGCGCGTTACGTATGTTCCGCGCCCCGTCGCCGGCGGGTACAACGGTAACATCATGAAGTATGAGATCTATGTGCACAGCGCCAGCATGGCGTCGGCGGGCGGCCACCTGACCAATCCGCCGTCGTCGGGTACGCTCGCGGCTCGCGGCGAGTGGCGGCTGGACGAGATGGAGTATCCGGCCCAATCGACGCAGTACGCGACGTTCTCCACGACGGCGGGGCGGTACGTGCTGATCCGCGTCGTGGAGGCGGGTATCAACGACGATAATCCCGAGAACCGCTATGTCAACGCCGCGGAATTTTCGGTATTCACCAGCACGGACTTTACATATGACAGTTCGGCGCTCTCCGAGGCGCTGACTAGCGCGCGGTCGCGGCTGGCGTCTCTGCCGGTCTACCAGCAGCCCGACCTTCAGGCCGCGATCAGCAAGGCCGAGGCGTGGATCGATCCGGCGTCGAACAACACGATAGACGTGCGGTTCGACGTGGATCCGGGTTTCGCGCACGGCCCGGCGGGCATTGGCAAACTGAGCCAGGAGCAGGTTAATTACCTTGCCGCTCTTCTCGACAGCGACGGCGCCTATCTCACCTCGTGGCAGCCGACGCGCATGTGGCTCGACAACAACGGCCGCCACATCCAGGCGCACGGCGGCGGCGTAATGTACGACCCGGTGAGCCAGCGCTACTGGTGGTACGGCGAGGATAAGTACTATTCCAGTATGCCGTCGCGCGGCGTGCACGCCTACTCGTCGTCCGACCTGTACAACTGGATCGACGAGGGCGTGGCGTTGCATACGTTCAACAACACGAATTTCGAGACGTGGACGTCCACGGGCGATCAGCCCCAGCCCGAGAACACGAGCGGCCCGGCGAACGCCGCCGCCGGAACGTGGGAAGCCGCGATCCGCTCGACGACGGACGCGTCGCTGCAAAACGCTTCCGGGCCGAGTACGCTGTATGTCGCCGAGGATAACGCCTACGCCGATATTAACGTGACCACGGCGCACGAAACCACCAACACATACACCGCGATACGGCATAATTTCACGTCGGCGCAGGTCGGCGAGCTTAACGCGCTGTACGCGAACGTCTCCGTCGGCAAGCGCAAGCAGCTGTACGCGTTCTTCAATCACCTGAACATACTCGAGCGCCCGAAAGTGATCTACCATCCCGGCGCCGTCACCGTTGACGGTATAACGTTCGGATCGGCGAGCGGCGGGTATTATGTCTGCTGGTTCCACAACGAGGGGCGCTACCCCGACGGCGGGTACGGCAACGCGCGCGCGGCCGTCGCCGTCGCGGACAGCCCGGCCGGGCCGTTCAAGCTCTTGGGGTCGTACCGCGTGGGCTGGAGGAACGGCGAGCATCCCAGTTCTCTGGGCATGGCGCGCGACCTCGGGCTTTTCCGCGACGCGGGTACGGGGATAGCCGATGCCGGCGACGCGTACCTGCTGGTATCGTCCGAAGAGAACGCCACGATGATCTCGACGAAGCTGTCCGCCGATTACCTTACGCTGGCGGTTTCGGGCGATCAGGGCAGCGTGAACTACAACAGCAACTGGGCGCGTTTCTTCGTCGGCGACAGCCGCGAGGCGCCCGCGCCGTTTAAGTACAACGGCACGTATTATATACTGTCCTCCACGACGTCCGGCTGGAGGGCGAACAGGGCGGACATATCCGGAGCAAGCGCCATGGTGGGCGCGAACGCCAATTTCGACACGACCACGTCCAGCGCCAAAACCCCGGCGGCGGGCGGCAACGGATTAAGCCGGTATCCGTTCGCGTTCCTGTATCCGGACTCGGTGAGCGCGGAGGCGTATACGTTCGGCGGGCAGTCCACGTTCGTGCTCAACGTCGTGAACCGCGCCACGGGCCAGCCCTACGCCGACAGGTTTATAGCGATGTTCGACATATGGCACGCCAACGACTCGGGCCGAAGCGACAAGCTGCGCGACTCGCGCTACGTCTGGCTGCCGATGGAAGTCAAAGCGAAGAACGGCCAGCCGTTCACGGTCACATACGCCGACGAGTGGGACACGAGCTTCTGGGGAACGAACGACAGCGTGTCTGGCACGGAATCGGTGTACTACGTCCGCAAAAACATGCCGGGCGATCTGCCGCATACGCTGACGAACCCGACGATCAACGGTTCCGCTGTAAGCGGCGTGGTGTCGCTGGGCTACACAAACCCCGGCATATCGTCCGTCGGCGAGAAGAACGTAACCGCGACGGCGAAACTGCCCGACGGCTCTACGGCGCAGATCTCGATACCCGTCATGGTAGTGCCGAAGCATTTGAAGTACTTCTGGGATCCGGGGGATTCCGGCGGCGCGGGAACCGCGTTCACGAAGATAAAGAATCTCGTCGAACAGGGCGGCTGGACCATGGCGAACACCGTTCCGTGGGGCGGCGCCGTATCGACCGGAGCTAACACCGGGTGGTACGGCGTTAGGGGCAGCACCCTCAACAACGACGTCGTCAGCGCGCGGTCAAACGATAACGATTTGTTCGAAGGACTCGCCTACACAGGCACAAACGGCGACAAGTTCGGCGTAAACATGCTGAACCTCACGAACGGCGCCGATTACAGCGTTTATGTCGGGCATTGGGTACCCTCGACCTGGGGGGACAGGAGCGTCACGCTGACCTCGTCAACCGGCGCTCAGCCCGGAACGCTGTCCATCGCGGGGACGCAAGGCCGAGGCTCGCTGAGCGTATCGAACAGCAGGCAGATCGCTTCGTTCACGATAACGCCTGAGGGCGCGGGGCAAATCCGCGTGTGCGTCGGGTACAATCAGTCGATTCAGCCGTGCTTCTCATTTATGATGGTCGAGGAGACGCGCTCCGACACGTACTATTCGATCAGCTACAACCTGAACAACGGCACGCTGCCGGGAGACGCCATCACGCAGTACACCGCGAGTGCGGGTGCGGCGCTGCCCGCGCCGGAGAAGTCCGGGTACACGTTCGGCGGGTGGTACGACAACGCCGGACTCACGGGTTCGGCGGCGACGTCGATAGCTTCCGGCTCGTCCGGCAACAAGGAATACTGGGCGAAATGGACGTCCTCGACCAGCGTCACCGTTACGCTGACCAAGCCCGGGGCGGGCGTGTCGAGCTACGGCGCGCCGTTTACAAGCGCGGCGACCTCAACCGTCGAGCGCGGCGGCGCCGTGACGTTTACCGTCGCCCCGGCGGAGGGTTATAAACTGGACGGCGCGTCCAGCACCAGCGGATCCGCGTCCGTGAGCGGGAACACCGTTACCGTGACGAATATCACGGCGAACGCCACGATCACGCTGACGCTCTCGCGTCTGCCCGCGATAACGGCGCTGTCCGCGAACGCCGCGGCGCTGGCGCAGGGCTATCCCGCGCGCGTCACGCTGACGGTCGCGGGCGTCAGCCTGACCGCCGCAGAGGGCGTATCGTTCTCGATCGGCGGAGCGAGCGCCGCTCTGATCGCGGCAAACGCCGCGGAGGGTTCCGCCGTTATAGACGTTCCGGATACGCTGGCGGCGGGGATCTATCCCGTCACGGTTACGGCGGGCAACGTTATTATATCCGCCGGAAGCGTTAGCGTAACGGTACGGACGCTGCCGGACGATATATGGAACGCCGTAATCGGGCGGAACGCGTCGGGCTACGTAACGCTGACGCTGGCCGACGCGGCCGTCGATACATCTTCGGCGGAGGTCGCGTATAACGGCGCGCCGACAGAAGGGGACTGGAGCGGACGCGTGTTTACGTCCACGCAGAAGCTTCTCGCGGCGCTCGCGAACGGCGACGAGTTCCGGATTGCCGGCGTAAGGTATACGGAGCTGTTCCCGAGCTACGCGTTCACGATCACTAAGCCGTATATAGCCGTCTCCGAAACGAGCGCCGGCATAACCGCGACGGACGGCATATCTGAGGAGATAGTCAGCGTGGGCGGCGGCACGGCGTTCGCCGACGGCGGCGCTACGAAGATCCATCAGGACATAGACGTCCTCGCGCGCCGGCTTCAGACCGGGCTGACGTACTACTACTGGTTCGGCGGGTATGAACCGCGGGCGGAGGCCAAGTATACCGGAGCGGCGAACCAGCCCGTAGGATCGTATATCGGGTCCGCCGCCTCGGGCGCGGCGACGGAAATTTCTAAGGCATCCGATCCGACGATCAGCCGCTACGGCACGAAGCTGGACACTGCCACGTATAAAATCGGCGTGCCCGCGCCGGGCGACTGGACGAACGATCCCGGTCAGATACGGCTGCACATAGCCGGAGTGGACCCGAGCGGCAGTGAAATTGTTCGGTATCAGCACACCTTTGAGTATGCCGCCGCGTATGACCTGACGTTCTCGGGCGGCGCCGCCGTATTCTATAACCGCACAAATGAGACCGCCGCGGGAAAGGTGTTCGTCGCGGTGTACCGCGCGGGCACGGACCGGCTCGCGCGGCTGGTCAGCGCGGATCTGAACGCGCCCGCACTTGGTTATCAGAGCGTTGATCCGGGCGTCTCGGGCAGCTATCCGCTCGGGGAGTATTATTACGCGGCGTATGCCTGGGACGACCAGTACGCGCCGTATACCAATCAGATCGTGGTAAGATAAAGAAATTTTGCGGAATCAGGCAAAATTCACTCAGAATTTTGCGGGTTCAGGCAAAATTCACTTAAGAAAGCAGGACGGCCCGTCACCCAAGGAATTTTGCGGGTTTAAGCAAAATTCACTTAGGAATTTTGCGGAATCAGGCAAAATTCACTTCGTCGGGGGGCGGGCTTTTTTTTGTGAATTTCGCGAAAAACTCTGGCAATCCGAGGCGAAACCGATTATAATCTATAAACGAACTTGACGAGAATTTTGCTTGGTTCGCGCGAAATTCCTGAATAAGGTGAGCGAATGTACGAAATAATCGCCGAAAATAACCGCGCGAAACGCGGAAGGCTGACCACGCGCGACGGCGTGATTGAGACCCCCGTGTTTATGAACGTCGCTACGCAGGGAGCCATAAAGGGAGCTGTCGAGCCGCGCGAGCTGACGGCGCTCGGCTGTCAGGTCGTCCTCGCGAACACGTATCACTTGCATGTGCGCCCGGGCGACGGGCTTGTCCGCGAGATGGGCGGGTTGCGCGCCTTCATCGGCTGGGACGGACCCACGCTGACCGACTCGGGCGGATTTCAGGTGTTCTCGCTGGCAAAGCTCCGGCGTGTCCGGGAGGATGGCGTCTGTTTCGCGTCGCACGTGGACGGGCGGCGGCTCTTCATCGGGCCGGAGGAGAGCGCGGCGATCCAGGCAAACCTCGGCTCGACAGTCGCGATGGCTTTCGACGAGTGCGCGCCGTACCCGTGCGAGCGGCGGTACATGGAAGAATCGGCGGCGCGGACAGTCCGATGGCTTGAGCGCCACAGGGCGAAAGCGGAGGAACTGAGCGCGGACATACCGCCGGAGCGCCGCCAGCTGCTCTTCGGGATCAATCAGGGCGGCACATACGCCGACATCCGCGCGGAGAACGCGGCGCGGATCGCCGAGCTGGGTCTGCCCGGCTACGCGGTCGGCGGGCTGGCCGTCGGCGAGAGCGCCGAACGGATGTATGAGATACTCGATGTGGTGACGCCGATCCTTCCCCGGGACAAGCCTACCTATCTGATGGGAGTCGGCACGCCCGAGAACATACTTGAGGCCGTCGAGCGCGGCGTGGACTTTTTCGACTGTGTGCTGCCCGCGCGCAACGGACGCCACGCGAACCTTTATACATCCCGCGGACGCATAAATATGCATAACAAACGTTTCGAGCGCGACCCCGCGCCCATCGACGCGAACTGTTCCTGCCCCGTTTGCCGGACGTATTCGAGGGCGTACCTGCGGCACCTGTTCAAGGCCGGCGAGATGCTGGCCATGCGGCTGGCCGTCGCGCATAATCTATATTTTTATAACAGTCTGACGGCGCGTATCCGCGAAGCCATCGAGGGCGGCGTGTTTGCCGAATTCAAGCGCGAAACGCTTGAAGCGCTGCGTTCAAGTGACGTTGCCTGAAGCCGCAGCGTCAGTGACCTCACTCACTGTATTGCAGCTTGTACGCAAGCACGCTCGGGATATAGCTGCGGGTCTCTGAAAACGGCGGAACTCCGCCATATCGCTCGACGTTGCCGGGTCCGGCGTTATACGCCGCCAAAGCCAGCGTCACGTCGCCGTCGTACCGGTCGAGCATATCGCGCAGGAAACGCGTTCCAGCGTCTATGTTCTCCGCTATTGAGAACGGTTCCGATACGCCGAGACACTCCGCCGTGCGCGGCATAAGCTGCATAAGCCCCATCGCCCCGGCGGTCGAGACAGTGTTTGGGTTGAACCCGCTCTCCTGGCGTATGACGGCCTTGATCAGCGCGGGATCGACGCCGTAGGCGCCCCCCGCGCGGTTTATTTCCTCCTCTATCCGTTCCATTGCGGAATTCTCGGCCAAGCGTTCCGAAAGTACCTTTGAAAAAGCGGGCGCGACGTCCGCGGACGGTTCCGCCGCGGCCCAGCGCCGACCGCCTATCGCAAGCGCTACCCGCGACCGTATATCGCCGACCGTATCTGTTTTGCCGGCAATGGCATCCATGTTCCTCATCCTTTCATGAAGATTATGGTTGCCGGTTTTGACGAATTTTATCCAAAACACGAATCACACTTGCATAATTATAAACTCTATAGTATAATAATGCGAAAGAGGGGAATGGACATGATAAAAGCGGCGGTAATAGGCGCCACGGGGTACGTGGGCGGAGAGCTGGCGCGGCTGCTCCTCTATCACGACGGCGTTACTCTGACGACCCTTATGAGCAGGAGCGGAGAGGGCAAGCCCTACCGGGAACGCTTCCGAAACTTCTGGCACACGGGGCTGACGCTGACAGAGACGAATTTCGATAGGGCTGCCGAGGAAAACGACGTTATTTTTGTGGCGGCGCCGCATGGCGTGGCTTCGGCGAATATAACCGGGGATATTCTGAAAAAAACGCGCGTTATAGATATGGGAGCTGATTTTCGGCTGTCGAATGCCGATATATATGAAAAATGGTACAATACCCGTCACGAGGGCCGCAAAACGCTGCCGGAAGCGGTATACGGGCTGACGGAACTTTGGCGCGGCCGGATCGCGGCGGCGCGGTTAGTCGCCAATCCGGGCTGCTACACTACGGCGGCGATAACGGCGCTTTGGCCGCTCTTTAAGGAGCGGCTTGCGCTGCCCGGCTCCGTCATAGTGGACGCGATCAGCGGCGTATCAGGATCAGGGCGCGATGTGCGCGAGACCAACTTGTTCTGTGAGGTGAACGAGAGCCTGAAGGCTTACGGCGTCGGAATCCACCGCCACACGCCCGAGATTGAGGAGGGGCTGTCGCGAGCGCTCGGAGCGGACGTTGCGGTAACTTTTACGCCGCACTTGGCGCCGGTCAGCCGCGGGATACTCGCGACGTGCTACGTATCGCTCGCGGAACCGGCCGGCGCGGACGAGCTTTGGCGGCTGTACAGCGAATATTACGGCGCCGAGCGGTTTATACGCTTGCTCCCGCCGGGGAACTCCCCGCAGACGCGCTGGGTGCGCGGCTCGAACTACCTTGATATAGGGGTGTTCGCGGACGAGCGGACGGGGCGCGCGGTGATTGTCGCGGCGCTTGATAACATGGTCAAGGGCGCGGCGGGCCAGGCGGTTCAGAACATGAACGTTATGTTCGGACTGCCTGAGGACGCGGGAATCGGGCAATTGGCGGTGTATCCGTAACGGGAACGATCCGGTTAGCGATCGCGGGTTGGAAGTTTGCTTGAATGAATTTTGCATCGCATTTTCGCTTGGACGAATTTTGCGTGGTTCGAAGCATTTTCGCGTGAAACAAGCGAAAATGTGATGCAAAATTCTGTCACGCGAAAATGCTTCAAACCAAGCAAAATTCTGTCACGCAAACTTCCTTGGCGGGGGGCGCGACTGTTCGGCGAGGGATGTCGGGGGCGGGGGGGGGGGGGGGGGGGCCCCCCCGCCCGGGGGGGGGGGGGCAGCGGGGGGGGGGGGTGACCCCCCCCCCCCCGGGCGGGGCG
>JAISCI010000105.1 GCA_031265685.1 Clostridiales bacterium | reverse complement strand
AATATAATCTGAATCCGCCACTAGCAAAATGAAGAGCCCTAAATATAGCTCTTTATTTTGCTAGTGGCGGATTTTTCAATTATATTGGGTGGAGGATTTTTCGCTTGACATTTACAACAATCGGCTGATAATCGCGGCGGGGCGTCGTTTGCTCTTCGATACGAGCAAATCGCCCGTTCCGGGAGGCGTCGAGTTCAGCCAGTTTGTGGCAATGAACGCCTCTAACGACGCGCTGTTCGGCTGGTACGAAGACATTTCCGGGCGCGTAGTTATCGGACAATTCAGAATTGAATCTGACTACGTTGACGTTGACGCCGTGTACGACAGCGACGCCGGAGGATGGCGGAATGGCGGCGTTTATCAGCTGCAGCGCGAACTGAACGCCGGGACGATGCAGAGCGTGGTCGGCGACACGCTGGAAGGATTTAGCATGGACACGGACGTGTCGGTGATTTCCACGCCGGACGCGGACTTGTCCGATGTTCGCGACGCGCTGGCGGTTGTTTAAATAACATCAAATCGCCTTCGTCAGAAGGCTTGTTTGGATGTTATTGGCAGTTTATGAAACGAACGTGGCGCCGCGCATCAATGCTTGAAAAAATGTTTTTATGATGGTATAATAAGTTTTTGGCGGTGAGTATATGCGATGGTTCCGTCTGGCGCGCCCGAAGCACTGCGTTAAAAATCTCCTGCTGCTGCTTCCGGTCGTCTTTGGCCGAAGTCTTTTCGATATAGACAAGCTCCGGGCGGTCGGCGTCGGGTTCGCGGCGTTCTGCCTGCTCTCGTCGGCGGTGTACGTCTTCAACGACATCATGGACGCCCCGACCGACCGGCTCTCGGAGGACAAGAAGCTCCGGCCCGTCGCTTCCGGTGAAATCAGCGCCGGCGCAGCGGGGATATTTTCGTTGCTCCTCGCGCTCGGAGCGTTCTGCCTGGACCTCCTCCTCGGGGTCGGGGGCTGGCCGTTCCTCGCTGCGTACGCCGCGGTGAACGCGCTGTATTCCGCCGGGCTGAAAAACTACCCGATTCTGGACGTCGCGATATTGTCCGCCGGGTTCGTCCTGCGCGTGCTGTACGGCGCGGCGGCGACAGGGATCGAGGTATCGCGCTGGCTTGTGCTCACGGTCGTCGCGTTCAGCCTATTCATGGGGCTGGGCAAGCGCCGGCAGGAGTACGCCGCCAACGGTCCGCGCAAGTCCCTCGCGGCATACGGTTCGGCGTTCCTCGATAAAAACATGTACATGTGCGTAACGCTCGGCAACGCCTTCTACGCGCTCTGGGCGATCGACCGCGCCTCAAAGGGTTCCTCGGCTATAGTCTGGACGGCGCCGCTCGTGATACTTATCTGCATGAGATACAGCCTGGATATCGAGTCCGGGGCGAGCGGCGACCCGGTCGAGGTTTTCTTTGGAGATAAATGGCTGATAGCTGCGGCGATAGTCTATGTCGCCGCCGTCGGCGCGATCATATATATGGTAGAATAGTTATCGGAGGAATATTATGATTATCGATTTTCACTCGCACGCTTTTCCGGACAGAATCGCGGCGTCCGCGCTGGGCAGACTGACTGTCAATTCCGGCAATCAGCGCCCGGTGTTCGACGGCACCGTCGCCGGGCTGGTAGCGCACGAGCGCGAGGCGGGCGTAGATATGGCGGTGGTCGCGAATATAGCGACCAATCCGCGCCAGATGAGGAACGTCAACGATTTCGCCATCTCAATCAACTCGCTGGACGGCGTGACAGCGTTCGGTTCCGTCCACCCCGCCGCTCCGGACGCCCTTAGCGAGCTTTCGCGCCTGGTCGAGGCGGGGATCAAGGGCATCAAGTTGCATCCGGACTATCAGGATTTCTTCGCGGACGATCCGGACGTTTACCCCATCTACGCGAAAGCGGCGGAGCTTGGCCTAATAACGCTGTTCCACGCGGGCATGGACATCGGTCTGTTCGAGCCTGTCCACGCCGCGCCCGAGCGCCTGGCTAACGCCCTGCCCGCGTTCGGCGGCGGCGTAGTCGTGGCGGCGCACTGGGGTGGCTACTCCATGTGGTATGATGTGGAAAAATATCTCGTCGGCGCGGACGTCTATTTCGATACGTCCTACGCCTATGGTCGTATGCCGCCCGGTCAGGCGCGGCGCATAATCGCCAATCACGGCTCCGACCGAATACTGTTTGGAAGCGACACGCCGTGGTCGCGCCCGTCGGACGAGCTGCTGTTCGCGCGGGCCGTCGCGGGGGACGGCGCGGAAGCGATTCTCGGCGGCAACGCGGCGCGGCTGCTGGGTCTGTCGTGAACGCGGATCAGGTTTATTATTACGCAAATGGGGTGAACGGATGGAAACGCTTCGGCTTGGGATAGACGTCGGCTCGACGACAGTCAAGCTGGCTGTTTTGGACGCGGACGGCTCGCTTGTGTTCGGGCGGTACGCCCGGCATTTTTCCGACGTGGCGGTCGCGCTTGAGGAAATGCTGCGCGAGGCGGATAAGGTGGTTGGCGGGGCGGTCGTCGTCCCAATGATAACCGGCTCCGGCGGGCTGACCATCTCCGGGCGCGTCGGTGTGCCGTTCATCCAGGAGGTTGTGGCCGTGGCCGCCGCGATCCGCCGCGACATCCCGGACTGTGACGCGGCGATAGAGATCGGCGGCGAAGACGCCAAGATACTCTATTTCCGCGGCGGAACGGAGTCGCGCATGAACGGCGTCTGCGCGGGCGGCACCGGTTCTTTCATCGACCAGATGGCGTCGCTGCTGCGGACGGACGCCGCCGGGCTGAACGAGCTGGCTAAGGCGCATACGTTCATATACCCTATCGCGGCGCGGTGCGGCGTTTTCGCGAAGAGCGACATCCAGCCGCTGATCAACGAGGGAGCGCCCCGCGCGGATCTTGCCGCCAGCGTGTTTCAGGCGGTGGTCGCGCAGACTATCTCCGGGCTGGCCTGCGGGCGGCCTATCCGGGGCAGGGTCGCCTTCCTCGGCGGGCCGCTGCACTTTTTAAGCGAGCTTCGCGCGCGTTTCGCTTCCGTCCTTAATCTCGCGCCCGAGGACGCGATCATGCCCGAAAACTCGCACCTTTTCGCGGCGTTCGGCGCGGCCCTCTCCGCCGGCGGCGCGCGAAGGCGGATCGCCGACATAATCCATGAACTTAAATCGGACAAGGCGGCGGATTTCGAGATAGCCCGTCTCGCCCCGCTCTTTGCGGACGAGGACGAATACATAAAATTCAAGGAACGCCACGCGCGCGCGTCACTGCCGAAGCGCCCCTTGGCGGGATACGGCGGCGGGGCTTTTCTCGGCATCGACGCCGGATCGACCACCACAAAAATGGCGCTGATAACACCGGACGGCGAGCTGCTCCACTCGTTCTACGCGTCCAACGCCGCCAGCCCGCTGGAAGTTGCGCGGGAGGCGCTGCTGGAATTGTACGCCGCCATATCCGGCGGCGTCACGATACTCGGCAGCTGCGTCACCGGATACGGCGAGGGCCTGCTTAAGGCCGGACTGGGCGTAGATCACGGCGAGATCGAAACCGTCGCGCACATGAAGGCGGCGGTGTTCTTTGAGCCGGAAGCCGACTTCATACTGGACATCGGCGGTCAGGACATGAAGTGTCTGCGGCTCAAAGACGGCGTAATCGACAGCGTACTGCTGAACGAGGCGTGTTCGGCGGGGTGCGGCTCGTTTATCGAGACGTTCGCGCGGGCGCTCGGCCAGACTCCGGAGCGGTTCGCGCGGACGGCCATGGACGGCAGGCACCCGATCGACCTCGGCAGCCGCTGCACGGTGTTCATGAATTCGCGCGTCAAGCAGGCCCAGAAAGAAGGCGCTTCCGTCGGGGACATATCGGCGGGGCTGGCGTATTCCGTCGTCCGGAACGCGCTGCAGAAAGTCATAAAGATCACGGATCCGAAGCGCATGGGCAGGAAGCTCGTCGTTCAGGGCGGGACGTTTCTGGGCGACGCGGTACTTCGCGCGTTCGAGCTGATCAGCGGGCGCGAGGCAGTCCGCCCGGACGCGGCAGGGCTGATGGGGGCGTTCGGCGCGGCGCTTATCGCGCGGGAACGCTGGCGTGCCGGCAGCGTATCCGCGATAGCCGGGGCGGACGCTCTGCGTTCGATGATGTATTCGGCGTCGATGTCGCGGTGCCGCGGGTGCGAGAATAATTGTATGCTCACGGTCAACCGATTCTCGGGCGGGTCCAGATTTATATCGGGCAACCGGTGCGAGCGCGGGGCGGGCGGCTCCAAAAACGCGTCCGACCTGCCGAACCTGTACGAATACAAACTAAAGCGGCTGTTCGCGTACAAACCAATCTCCGGGGACGACGCCCCGCGCGGCAGAATCGGCGTGCCGCGCGTTCTCAACATGTACGAAAACTACCCGCTCTGGTTCACGTTCCTCACTCGTCTGGGATTTCGCGCCGAGCTTTCGCCCGTCTCGACCCGGCGGCTGTATGAGAAGGGCATCGAGTCGATGCCGTCGGAATCGGTGTGCTACCCGGCTAAGCTGGCGCACGGTCACATCATGGCGCTGATCGAATCCGGCGCGCCCGCGATTTTCTACCCGTCCGCCGCATATGAGCGCAAAGAGTTCGCCCGCGCGGACGAGTGCTACAACTGCCCTATCGTGGCTACGTACCCCGAAAACATCCGAAACAACGTGGAGGAGATACGCGGCGTCAATTTCATCAGTCCGTTCGTTAACCTGAACGACGAGCGGTCCGCCGCGTCCGCCCTGGCGCGGGCGTTCCCGGACATACCGCCCGATGAGATTGCCGAAGCGCTCGCGGCGGGGTTCGCCGAAGCGGAGACGTTCCGGGCGGACGTCCGGCGGGCGGGCGAGGAAGCGCTCGAATACATAGAGAAGCGCGGCGCCCGGGGCATCGTGCTGGCGGGGCGGCCGTACCACGCCGATCCCGAGGTGAACCACGGCATAGCCGAGATGATCAACGCGTACGGTGTCGCCGTCCTCACCGAGGATTCCGTGGCGCATCTTGGCGAGCCGCTGCTGCCGCGCCCGGTCGGCGTCCGTGATCAGTGGGCGTACCATTCGCGGCTGTACGCGGCGGCGGCGTTCGCGCGGTCGCGGCGCGATCTGGAGCTGATACAGCTCAACTCATTCGGCTGCGGCCTGGACGCCGTCACGACCGACGAGACGCAGGCTATCATGTCCCGCGCCGGAAAGATTTACACGATGATCAAGATCGACGAGGTAAACAATCTGGGATCGGCGCGGATACGCGTGCGGTCTCTGCTGGCCGCCGTTCGCGCGCGCGCCGAATCGCCGGACGCGGAGATCGTTCCGCCGCCCGAACGCGTTGTGTTCACGAAAAAAATGCGGAAAGAGCATACAATCCTCTGCCCGCAGATGTCTCCGACGCATTTCGAGCTGCTGACCGAGGCGTTCCGAGCGGGCGGATACAACTTGGTAGCTATGCCCGCGACGGACCGCGGCGCGGTGGACGTCGGACTGCGCTACGTCAACAACGACGCGTGTTACCCGGCGCTGATCGTCGTGGGGCAGCTGATCAAGGCCATCGAGGACGGCGGGTACGACCCTGACCGGGTGTCGCTGATGATAACCCAAACGGGCGGCGGCTGCCGCGCGTCGAACTACATAGGCTTCATCCGCAAGGCGCTCGAGAAGGCGGGGCTGTCGCGGATCGCCGTGGTGTCGCTGTCGATGGGCGGTCTGGAGAAAAACCCCGGGCTTGCGCTCACGCCCGCGCTGATAAGCCGCGCGGCCAAGGCGCTGGTCATGGGCGACCTGCTCTCGGCGCTGTTGTACCGCGTCCGCCCTTATGAGCGCGATAAGGGCGCTGCGGACGCGCTTTTCGGCAAGTGGCTGGACGAGATGAAACGCGCCGTCCGGGGCGGCGGATATAAACGCGCCATATACGGAGCGGTCGCCGAATTTGACGCGCTGCCGCTCGTGGTGGCAAGCAAGCCGCGCGTCGGCGTCGTCGGAGAGATACTCGTCAAGTTCCACCCCACCGCCAACAACGATCTGGTCTCGCTCTTGGAGTCCGAGGGCGCGGAGGCCGTCGTCCCCGACCTGACAGGATTTATACTGTACAGCCTGTACAACGCGAATTTCAAGCGCGACAACTACGGAGCGTCCGTAATCGGCGCGGCGGTCTCGAACGCCGCCATCGCCGCCATAGAGTTTTATCGGCGGCACGCCCGCGACGCGATGCGGATCAGCGAGCGGTTCACGCCGCCGCCAACGATACGTCAGCTCGCGGAATACGCCGAGCCGATCCTCAGCCTGGGCAACCAGTCCGGCGAGGGGTGGTTCCTGACGGCGGAGATGGTCGAGCTGATCCACAGCGGAGCTCCCAACATCATCTGCGCGCAGCCGTTCGCGTGCCTGCCCAACCATGTGACCGGGAAGGGCATGATAAAGGAACTGAAGCGGCGCTTCCCGTCGGCGAATATCGTCGCGATCGACTATGACCCGGGCGCCAGCGAGGTCAACCAGCTCAATCGGATTAAACTGATGCTGGCGGCGGCCAGTAACAGAAATCAGACGACAGAAAATAGAAACCGGAGAACGGACGCCGGGAGACAAAAAGCGGCCGCGCGTTAGCGCGGTCGCTTTCGCGGTTTCGGGCAATCGTGATTGCGGTTTGATCGACGTTTTCGTTTGTCTGAGCATTCGCTTAGACAAACCTAACGCACGATAAAGCGACGCCGCAAGCGTTGCGTAGTGGTCACAAACACCACGTTTCAGAGAGAGTGTGTCAAATACAGTCTTTTCCTCCGTTGCGGTTTTTAGCGCGTCCCAATCGTAGTAAATGTTGGCCGCTACCCAATCGTGAATAGCTTTGATTTTGTCATAGTCATTCCCGGCGTTTTGGACTATGCTCTTTGCGAGCTTAACAATTTCGTCATTATCACTCGGCGTTTCGTCAACGGAGTTAAGAAACACCTCAACGGCAATATAGTCACTACGATAGGAGTCTCTAACTTTTTTGTTATGACTATAAAATTGAGGTGCGGCAAACGCAGCTTTGCCATTCGATACGGTAAGACGAACCTCGCCCCAAGAGAACGAAAGCTCCGCATCGCCGCTTCGTTTATGCGCTCCGATAACATTATAGCTTCCGTTGGGAAGATTGCTTAACGCAAACCTAATATCGCTGAAACTGCTTGCGTGAACAGATTTATTAAACAGCCAAAAGTCTGTGTTATCCACCGCGCTACCATCTTCATAATGCGATAGGTAGCCAATTTCGTCAAGGTAGGCATCGTAATTATCCGTTAGGATAATGCGTTGCACCAGCCCGGACTCAACATTGTTCGCGTTATTATCCGAGTACAATGAAACACGGAACTCCGTAATTTCTCTGGGATAGTCAGTGATTTTCAAGTATCCATTTTCAATTTTCAGCATGAACCTTTCCTGCGGGTCGTTAGAAGTGATATGCTCTAAAAAAAGCTCGGCTCCGTCAGATTGCGCGGCAGACACAAGCGCCGTCGCAGGCGAAATTGCCGCGAATGAGACTACGATAGCCGCCGCGATTACGAGCGATACCGCTCTGCGTGTGATTTTCAGCATTTTCTGTTCCTCCTAATATTGTAATGGATTTCTGTCCTGCCGTGCGCTTCCGCGCCGTTCCGCGTTATCGGCGCGGCCTACCCGATAATATGCCGCCCTCCTGCCCGTTCCAACCCGGACGCAGAGGGAATGGTCGCCATTCCCACGCGTCAAGCCGTTTTACTTCTTCACAAACTCCCACAGTTTCACGAACGTAACGATACTCGCCTCGTGGGTGTACGGAGATTTAGGCTCAAAAACCAACTTTGACGTGCTTGTCCCGCCCATAACTGTGGCGTTGTACATCGCGTTCGCGGCGGTTTGGGCATATGCGGAAATGTCTTTCGCGTCTGCCCACACTACGGCTGTCGCGTCATACTTCACACCGAGTACATCAAGCACATTTTTGAGCAAAGCCGCCGCTTCCTCACGAGTGAGCTTGCGGTCAGGCGTAAACAAATTCTTTGCCGTGTCCGTGCCGCTCGTTATTTTAAGCGTTGCGGCAATGCCGATGTCCTTGTCGCTCGTGTCGGCGAAGATTTTCGGTGTCACAACGTCAACGTTATAACCGTACTTGCGGAGAAAATTGACGGCGGCGCGGCAGAATTCTGCGCGGGTCGTCGCGGCTTGATAGCCGTTCGTGAGGTCGGCGATAGAAAGGCCGAGTTTGTTTGCCGTCTCAACGCCCCTTAGCGGCTTCCCAATCATCTTCAACCTGCCTAAGCAAGTCTGCGGAACGCGGCGTTCGCGCCGTCAAAGAAGCGTCACGCCGCGAAGAACCTCTCCGCAGTCTGTGCAAAAGCTCTTGTCCGTATGGCCGTGGAATCTGCCGCACTTGGGGCATTTCTTGTACCGCGTTTGGATTAACACGCGGCGCGTTGGGCGTTTCTATTTTATAACTGCTTGTTCTATCGTCGAAGCCGTAATCTTTGAGATTGTACAATCCTTTCTCGGAGAGCGTTACGCTATCGCCACCGAAACGGTGGTCGTAGTAAAGCGTGACCGAAACGCCGTCCGCGTTAATGCGAACGCTCGAAAGGTCGTCGTTGGAGAATCCCATATCTCCGACTTCATACGCTTCATAGTTCGAGGGGCGTTGCACAGCCCATATTATCACGTCAGGTTTGATACAAAACCTGCCTGCGAAAGACCCCGGGTTTACCGGGGTTTTTCGCATATATGAGGCTAAAATCCGGCCAGCTAAAGTCCGAATTGCCCCATCTGCATCAAAAACAATCTGAAAAGCAATGCACAAAGCCGCCGCGCCCTTGTACGCAAAAGACATACCGTATAAGAGTGCACGTGGGTTATCCACGCCTTGTTTCCAGGTAAGCGTCAACCAAGAGGGTACATGGAAATAGCACGCCCAAATATGAGATAATTACCCCAACAGCCAACAGTCTTTGAAGAAATTCGGCAGAGTGTGCCGAAATTCTCTAGAGAAAAATGGCACACACTGAAAAGGGGTATGAAAATGACAGCAAGGGAATTGGCTCGACGGGCCCGGTTACAAGAATGGGCGGGAATGGTGACGGAATGCCGGAAAAGCGGGAAGCCGGTACAAACATGGTGCAAGGAGAACGGGATAGCAATCAAGACATATTACACGCGACGTAAGCGACTGAGGGAAGTCCTCTTTGAGGAAGGGAAAAAAACGGGAGCTATCGTTGTGCCTGAAGAGTCGACACTGCCTGCCCTCCCCGAACCACAGCAGGAATTTGTAGCTTTGCCCATGTCCATACCGCAGGCATGCGGGAATTACGGCGGAGGCAATCCGGGAGGAGGGTCGGCGGTCACGGTTCACATCGGGTCGTGTACCGCCGACATACAGAGTGGAGCGGACGCAGGAACCGTCGAGATGGTGATGAGGACGCTGATGCGGCTGTGATCTTCGACGATTTGAAGGTGGATGCCGTCTTTATCGCTTGCGGGTATACGGATATGCGTCGGGGCATCGACGGTTTGGCTGTTACAATTAAGCAGGTGTTTAAGCTCGACCCCTGCGACCGAAATCTGTATCTGTTCTGTGGGCGGCGCAGCGACCGAATTAAGGGGCTGCTATGGTAGGGCAACGGTTTTGTGCTTTTGTATAAGCGTCTCAATCAGGGCCGTTTTCGATGGCCACGAACGCAAAATGAGGTCCGGCAACTCACGCCTAAGCAGCTTGGCTGGCTGATGGATGGTTTATCAATTTATCAGAAAGTCATTCCGGAAGTGTCCGGCGCCATCATCATTTAATGCGCGGAGAAATCGCATGTTTGTGCGGTTTCTCTGCGCTTTTTTCTTGAAAAACCGCCCCGTTTATGGTATAATCATAGTATGGTAAAAGGCGTGAAAAAACCGGAAAAGTCCAATACCGTAGCCATCTCCGAGCAGGAGTTTGAGCTTTTTCGCGCACTCAAAAAAACATTCGCGGACCGGCTGGATAACGTGCCGCCGGAAATGGTAAATATCTCCCGGCAGGAGTACGCCGGCTTGCTGAACACGCAGGAAAAATGCGCGGAAGTGGAGAAACAGCTTCATTGGATTTTAGAGAAACTCGCCCTGCAGCGTCATGAGCAGTTTGGGGCCTCCAGCGAGAAAAGCGCTTATGACTTCGGCCAGCTCAACCTTTTCAACGAGGTAGAGTATTTTGCTGACGAAGCCGCCGAAGAACCGTCCACGACCGCGGTAAAAGAATATACCCGCAAAACGCGGCTGACCACGGATAAGCTGCCCGACAGTCTTCCGGAAGAAATTGTGCATTACACGCTGCCGCCTGAAAAGCGGTTTTGCCTGGATTGCGGAACCCCCCTGCATGTGATTGGCTCGGAAGAAATCCGCGTTGAAGTTAAGATTGTTCCTGCGAAAGTTAGCCTGGTTCGGTATATACAGGATTCCTTTGGCTACCGTACTGCTGAACTGGAAGGCGACCATCCGGCGGTTGTAAAAGCGCCTGTCGATGACAAACCGGTTATTAAAGGCAGTTTTGCGTCCCCGGAAGCCCTTTCCCACGTCATGTGCCAGAAGATGGTGATGGGATCTCCGTTATACCGGCTGGAGCAGGAGTTTTACCGCATGGGGATTCCGCTGTCGCGGCAAACCATGTCGAACTGGTTTATCCGGGGCGCAATGGATTGGCTGGAGCCAATCTACAACAGGCTTCACGAAAAGCTGCTCATGCATACCGTTCTTCATCTCGACGAAACGGTCTTTCAAGTGCTGCATGAGCCGGGTAAAACGCCGCAGAGCAATAGTTACCTGTGGATTTACCGAACAGGCCGGGACGCGGAGCACCCAATCGTTTTGAGCGATTACCAGCCTAGCCGGGCGGCGGAAAACGCTAAGAAGTTTTTAGGCGCTTTCAAGGGATATGTCCATTGCGACGGCTATGACGGGTACCATGATTTGTCGGCGGATATTACGCCGGTGGGCTGCATGTCGCACTGTCGAAGGCGATTCGACAAAGCCTTAAAAATCCTAAAACCTAAAGAACGTGAGGGATCGCACTCCCTTCGCGGCAAACAGTTTTGCGATGAATTATTCAAGATTGAGTACGAACTGGATGAAGAAAAAGCCACACCTGACGAGCGTTACAAGGTTCGTCAGGAAAAAGCCGCACCCATTTTGAAGGAGTTCCACGAATGGCTGCTTTCCCTCGGGGAACTCGGCCAAAGCATGTTTTGCAAGGCGGCTCAATATGCGCTGAATCAGTGGGAATATCTGAACAACTACCTTCTCGACGGCCGTCTGGAGATCAGTAATAACCGTTGTGAACGGACCGTGAAAACCTTTGTTATTGACAGAAAGAATTTTTTGTTCGCGAACACCGTCAGCGGCGCTAAGGCCAGCGCCATCGTGTTCAGCATCGTCCAGACGGCCATCGAAAACGGCTTAGACCCCTACAAGTACCTCGTACATGTTTTTCGCAACGCTCCGAAATTGAAGATTACCGGAAACATGGACGACCCTGAAAACAGGAAGAACATCGAGAGCTTGCTTCCAGAGACAATGCCGGATGACATCAAGGCCCCCCTGAAAAAAAGCACCCGCGTCGCAAGAAAAAGAAAAAATAATACGCTTCGTCGCCTCCCGCAAGAGCTTGGCTCCCGCCCTGCTCTTTTATTTTTTCCCTTTTTTCTCACCGCTTTGACGCTTACGTTTCCAGTGTATTTATTACTCCAAAAATCACCATAGCGATATAATTAAAATCAACCACCCCCAAAACGAAGACCGCTTAAATTCGCGCTTTGTTTTGGGGGTGGGTGATTTTTCAATTATATTGGGTGGGTGATTTTTCAGTTGACATTTACACACTTTCTCGAATATCTGCCGGTTGGTCAATTTCTGCTTGTGGCTACGGCCTAAGCGCCGCGTTTTCGCGCACTCT
>JAISCI010000099.1 GCA_031265685.1 Clostridiales bacterium | reverse complement strand
TTGCTCCACGACAAATGGCGCGAATGGAAGTTTGCTTGGAGCCGCAAACTTCCATGGCGCAAGGGCAACGAACGGTACCTATCGAGCAACTGGGGGCCGAGACGGAAATGCGGGTAAGGAAGGAGACATAACCGCAATGGATACAACAAGAAACAAAGGAGGTCCCGCGAACGTCGCCGTATGCGTCCGCTGCGGTCTATGAATTTTGCGGCTTCAGGCAAAATTCAGAACTGAAAGACCCAAAGAGTGTCAAGCTAGGTCTATGAATTTTGCTTGGTTCACGCAAAATTCAGTGGAGCGGTTGCCGCTCGAAGATGCTGCCGGGACAGATACCGGGAGAGACGTCGGGAGAGAAAGAAACAAACGACGGATCGGAGGCGCAATCGGATGAAACGGAGGTAATTTTCGCGTGAATCATGCGAGAATTCATGATGTTAGCGGAATATGCGACGGCCTGAACATAAGCATGACGCTTAGCGGCAGACGGTACTCGTTCGCGTGGCGCGAGATGGACAAAGTAATTTTGCGTGAACCAAGCAAAATTCATGATGGCAGAATTTGCCGCCGAAGCCGTTTCGCGGGTTCAACAAGATTTAGAGCATACGGGGTTTCGTTTCGGCGACAAGTTTACTCACGGGCCGGAAGGCGAAGCGGCGTGGGTGATCAGCGTATTGAACAGCCTTCTGAAAGTGAATTTTGCATGAAGCCGCAAAATTCCTTCAAGATATAGTGTTCGATTACACGCAGATCGAGTATTTGGAAAACGCGAAAAAGCGAGGTGAAACCCAATGAATAAACCCATAGACGATCTGATCCGCGAGGCAATTATCGACGCGCTTAAATCTATTGATCTGGCTGCGCGCCGTTGCGAACCCTTACTGCCAAAAGGGCGGCTGCCGCCGGCAAACAGCCATCGGTTTGAAGCGAACTGTCGGCTCGGGGAAACAGACTTGAAATGAAGCAAGCCTTGCGGCTCAACGAGGAGGCGAAGAACGTTCCCGATTGGCTACGGAATTTTGCTTGGTTCACGCAAAATCCATGCGTTAATTGTAGCACGGGCATTATCAGGCCGACCATTAATATAAACACAGGGGCGGCTCAGAATCTTCCAAGAAGCTATCGACGGACGGGCGCGATCGACGAAGCGGTTGCGCGGTACTCAATTGCTACAAAATTTATTCTACGAGGAGGGCGTCTGCAAGGACGCGAAGAAATACGACTCCACTTATACGTCATAAGCCCGGATTTCTATATTGCGTATTCCATCATAAAAAATTACACTGAATTCATAAAATCTTGCACTAAAGCCACGTTCGTTAGTTATTGTTTTTCAGTAAGTTTTGTGGTAATATGTAATTATATTAATCGACGTTTGAATTTGTCTCGATTCGCGCGGGACGGAAGTTCGCGTCGCGTTTTCGCTTTGACGCAGAATCCCTTGTTGCGAAAACGCTTCTAACCAGGCAAACTTCTTAAGCGCGAATCTGGGCGGATTCGCGCCGCCTTCTTAATCCGGCTGTTGTTCAAAAGGGGGGACGCGGATTGGTGTTTTTGGCGGAGTTAGTTAAGGGATTTCGCGGGACAGAATTTTGCATCGCATTATCGCGCGCAATCCGTCCAGGCAAAATCCGCCTTATCAGCTTTTTCCGCGTTTCAACAAGGGGTTATCGCGCCGTCGGCGGGCATTTCGGCGGCGTATTACGGACAGCGGCCTGATCGCTGGCTATCCGCTGCGGGCCAATCTTAACGATAGCTCGGCGGCGGGTACAGCGCGGCGTCCGGCGGGGGGAACCGATCCCGTCTTCACAGCGGGGTTGAGTCGCTAAGACGTGAGGAGGGCAAAAGTTTTATTTTTGGAGGTATGATATGTGAAGAGTTTCATTAGGAACGCGGGCAGACGCGCGTTGGCGGGTCTTTTATCAGCGCTCATGGCTGCTGGGATGATTTCCGTCGCGACAAGCGTCGGCGTCGCCGTTGCGGAGCCGGTAACGGCCAACGCCGCGTCCGCGCTGATCGCCGATTTTACGTTTGAGTCGACGGGCGGACTTGCCGGCGCGGGCGCCACGGCCACGGCCAGCGGCGGCCCGACATACACAACGGGCGCTCACCTTGGCGTTTCAAGCCGCTATGTAACGCTGGACGGCACTGACGACTGGTTCAACGTTACGAAGACGGGCGGCGGTTCTCTGCTGGCCGGGCTTGACGTGATCACCGTCTCGTACGAGAGTTTGGCGAGGTCCGCCGCGGACACCGGCGAGTGGGCGGTCTTCGCGGCGCAGTCAACTGCCGCGCAGGCTTTTGGAAGTGAGAAGTATTTCGGCTTGATGGATACCACCGACGCGTTCTACGTCGAGCGGTATTACAACACGGGTACGCGTTATGTCGGCGCGAACATCACCAGCGCCGCCGCGTACACCGCGTGGAAAAAAGTGGACATCGTAATCACCGAGGCTTCCACCACCCTGTACATCGGAGGTGTGAAAATCGCGTCGCAATCTTCCACGGACGCCCTTTCAAAGATTTTGGGTTCGGCGCCGGTTCTTCAGATCGGCAAGGGTAACTGGAACGCCGACAGCGAGTTCGGCAACGTAAGCATCGACA
This sequence comes from Clostridiales bacterium, assembly GCA_031265685.1. Taxonomy (GTDB): domain Bacteria; phylum Bacillota; class Clostridia; order Lachnospirales; family WRAX01; genus JAISCI01. Next base: position 17,141 of record JAISCI010000099.1, on the reverse strand, counting down.
ACTTCAAGATATGGAGCGGCGTTAACGCCGATATCGTCGCGGCGGGCTTCACCATCGACTCCACGCAGTACAACGGCGCGGTGCTCCCGACTACGGAGCTGACGCTGCCGGTTACGTGGACCTGCTCGGACACGTCGGCGCTGGCCGGCGGCAGAATCGTCTCCGGCGAGTCCGACAAGACGGTTACGCTGACGGCGACAATCGACGGCGCGACCAAGGCGTTCACCAACATCACAATCAAGGCCGCCAGCGCGGAACAGCCGTTCTACGCCTACATACCTTCGGTTTCCGGCGCGACAAGCGAAGGCAACGACTATTACCACAACTATTCCATGCACCTCGCCACGTCTGTCAACGACACCGTGACCCCGCTCAACTGGGGCGACGGCGTGCTGTTCGCGGCGGGCGTGACAGGCGACGGCGGCTTCACGTCAAACCGTCAGACTATGCTCAACCCGTTCGTGTTCAAAATGGCCGGCGGGTACGGCGTCGTCGCTCAGCGAGCCTCGACGGCCGGAGCCAGCGACTTGACCGGCGGCATACTGTTCTGGACGACGGACGACCTGATCCACTATTCGGCGCAGAGCACGCTGACATTCGGCACAGGCACGCTGAATCAGCCGCAGGCCGTCTACAACAGCTCCGACGGCTATTACTACGTCAGCTACCTCAACGGGAATAACGCCGTCTGGTACAGGACGCAAAACGCCGCCCTGACCGGTCTCGCGTCCTATACCGGGACGCTTCCGTCGGGCGTTTCCCGTCAGACCAACACCCAGACGATCAGCGGCGCGACGGCTTCGTGTACGTTCACGCTGCCGTATGACAAGGCGAAATACGTCGTCGACAAACTGACTCCGGTCACCAACACGGGCGCGGATCCGGTGGACACCAGTCCGATCACGATCCCGGTGGGCGGGACGCTGCCCTCGCTGCCCGCGTCGGTCCGCGCGTACTATTCCGACGGCGGCATAACGGGTTACCCGCAGGGTCAGGACGACGTGCCGATTAAATGGGACACGTCGGCGGTCGACGTCAACGCCCCAGGCACGTACACGATAACCGGCGCGGCGCAGGTCAAGGACTATCCGTTCCCGTGGATAGAGGCCAAGGCCGACCCGGACATCCGTTACTACAACGGGTATTACTACTTCATCGCGACATATGACAAAGCCAACACCAACGGCATAACCAGCAACTATCAGGAGTGCCTGGCCATCCGCCGGGCGACGACGATAGAGGGCCTCGCGACGGCGACGGACAACGTCCTTATCGGCGACGGCGACAGCTGGGACAACGCTATGGACGACGCGACCCATTCATGGGACACGCGCGCCATCAACAACGACTTGGGCTTTGACGACAGCTCGAACCTGAAATGGGCGCCCGAGCTTCACGTCATAAACGGCAAGCTGAGCATCCTGTTCGCCTACGGCTCCGAGTGGAATTTAGTGCAGTGCCACATCATGACGCTTAAAGACGGCGGCAACCCGCTTCAGCAAAGCGGCTGGAATCAGCCCGTCCGCATACTGAAGAACGGCGGCGGCGCCCTGCTCTCCAGCGGAAACGCGGCCAATCAGCAGCAGGGCATCAGCCTTGATATGTCAATCTTCAACTATACGGACTCTTCGGGCAAGGAGCGGTACTACTACATCTGGTCGTCACGCAGCAACGCCAGCCACCCCGGCACGAGTGTCGGCGGGCACGCCGACCTTTGCATCGGCGAGTTTGACCCGGCTCAGCCGGACCGGCTGATCAACGATACCGTCAACCATCTCGTCGTTCCGCTTTACGGATGGGAAGTCGGCTTCGACGGCGGTTCCGCCGTTGACGAAGGGCCGTACATGATCGAGCACGGCGGACGCAAGTTCGTTTCGTTCTCGGCGGCGTTCATCAATAACTCTTATGTCGTCGGCCTGCTGGAATACACCGGCGGCCCGAACGGCGACCCGATGAACCAGAGCAGCTGGCTCAAAGCCAACTATCCGTCCGTGACCACCAACCACGTGACCGGACAGTTCGGCCCCGGCCACAACGCCTACACCACGGACGAATATGGCCGCGACGTGTTTGTTTACCACGCTCGCCAGCCGCAGTACGCCACGGGTACGGACAGTCAGCGCGACGCCAGCATTCGCACCGTCCACTGGGACGCTTACGGCGACCCGATACTGGATATGTCCGCGGAGCGCATGCTGCTGCCGCAGTACCGCGACTACTCAATAACCGTTACGGTGGAGGGCGACGATGCCGCCATCGCCGCCGCGGCCGCCAACGTCCTCGGCTTCAAGGATGGCGACATCCTCATCGAGAACGTCACGCTGCCGGATTCAGTTAAGGTCGGCGATTCGACCGTGACTCTGTCCGGCTGGACGTCCTCGGACGACGCGGTTCTGGACGACTCCGACCACGCCATAAATAACTCTACCTACACGGCGTTCCGTAACGTGAGCAGCGCCGCCAGCGCCAACACGATGCTGAAGGGCGTTATCACCCGTCCGGCGGCTGGTTCCGCCGACGCCCCCGTGACACTGACCTGCACCGCCGCGTACAACGGCGCGCAGACCGAGCTTACGTTCAACCTGACCGTAAAGGCGCGGGAGACGTTCGATTTCGGCGGATATTTCTATACGTACTTCAACAAGGCCTACTGGACGTCGCCCACCGAAAAGGAAGCGATCTTCGCGGCCTATTCCGCCAACGGCTTTGACTTTACCGAACTGAACATCGTCAACGGCCACCAGGAGCCGATCCTGACTTCCACGATGGGTTCGACCGGTTTGCGCGACCCGTTCATCTTTAAGGTACCCGGCGGCGGCAAGTATTACCAAGTGGCCACCGACCTGTTCGCCAACGGCACGGGCACGTATTACGACAGCAAAGGCGCCATCGGCACACTAGCCGGGCAGGCGTGGGGCAGCTATGTCAACAACGCCTCGAAATTCATCATGGTTTGGGAATCCAGCGATCTGATTCACTGGAGCGATCAGCGCATGGTACAGATCGTGCCGGACAACTTCGGCATGGCCTGGGCGCCGGAAATCAACTATGACCCGGTTCTCGGCGACTATATCTGTTACTTCTCGAGCCGCAACCACTCGAGCCAAGGCGCGAACGACGACGGCAACGACGACGTCTACTTCGTCCGCACTAGGGATTTCAAGACGTTTACGACGCCGACGCTGTGGATTTCCGGCGCGGGCACGGATACCAGCGCGACGAGAACCAGCGCGGGCGCGACAAGCGGCGACACGCTGAAATACGGCGCGACTGGCACGGGCGTCATGACGCACGGCAACGGCGTTATCGATTCGACGATGGCGCAGGCGCAGGACGGCAACTGGTACCGCGCCACCAAGAACGAGTCCGGCAACGGACAGAATAACAATAGTACCCAAAGCGGCATGCGTATCTTCCTTGAGAGCGCGCCGAACGCCCTCGGCCCGTGGACGCGCATACTGACCTCGAATCTGTGGGGCGCCACGTACGGCATCGAAGGCCCGGAGATTTACCGCATACCGGGCAGCGACAACATATACGGAAACGACGACGACGACTGGATCATATCCGTCGACGAATACGCCAACAACGACAACAACCGCGGACTTATACCATACGTGACGACGACGCTGACAAACGGCGCGAGCGACTTCGCCCTGCCCAGCGCGTCCCACTCGAAGTATAAGAGCTATGACTACGCCGCCGGCGCGGCCCACGGCGCACTGATCGCCGTCAGCCAGACGGAGATCGCGGCCATCGCCGCCGCCAGCTGGGACGGCGAGGACGAGGCTTCGCTGCTTACGCCGGTTACGCCTGTCGTCAAGGCCGTCGAAACCGGCTCCGCTCCGTCTCTGCCGACGTCCGTGCTGATGACGACGTCCGCCGGCAATAACGTGACGGCCTCCGTCAGCTGGGGTTCGGCCGCGTACACCGTCTACGACACGGTAACGGTAAACGGCACGGCCTCCGCCAACGGATACGTCTCGGCGCCGATAACGGCCAAAGTGGAGGTTATACCGGCGGATTTGAAATATTTCGTAAACGCCGGCACATACGGCGGATACTACTCGTATCAGGATCAGGGAACGCCTGCCAACGAGGTCAACCAGACCAAGACCGAAGGCTCCGACGTGTTCGCCGCCGTAAAAGCGCAGGTTACGGGACTGAAGAACGATCAGCCCGACGGCAAGTATTCATCCTCGGGTTCGTGGGGCTGGATTGAGCGCTCGGCGGCTGATCACCCCTCGCCCACCATGGTTTCGGGCACGCTTTCCAACTCGTCTGATAAGAAGTATTCCGCAATGATCGCGGACCTCAATACTGAAAACTACTTCGATTATCAGTTCGACAACCTGGAGCCGGGCATATACACAGTGGCTTTCGGCACGGGGCGCAAGTGGAACGACATCGCGGTAACCGCGACGGCCATTCCGTCCACGGGCGGCGTCTCGTCGTCCGTAACCGCTCCCACGGTCACCGCTTCGTCCACGACGGCGCGGGCGACGCTCTCGGTAACGCTGGACGGCGCGGCCAACAGCTCGATCATCGTCCGCTTCTCCAATTCGGCGGGCGCGGTGGTGGTCAGCTGGGTCGAGATCAGCCGAACCGGAGACGCGCCGAATCAGCCGAGCCTGGCCATCAGCCCGGCCAGCTGGACATATGCGGCGCTGCCGGAGGGATACTCCGCGCAGTCCGCGGCGGACATTGCCCGGCAGTTCACCGTCACGAACAGCGGCGGCGGCGAGGCCGCGGGGCTTAGCGCGGAGGCAGGCGGGGACTTTGAAATATCCGCGGCGCTGTCCTCAGCCAGTATCGCGGCAAACGGCGGCACGGCGACGGTCTCGGTGAAGCCGAAGGCCGGGCTTGCGCTCGGCCCGCACACGGGCGCGATCACCGTCGGCGGCGTGTCGGTCGCTCTCAGCGTTGAGGTTGTGGACGCTATCAGCGTCTCCCCACAGTCCCTTGACTGGGGCGCGCTGACGCTGGGCTATTCCGCGCCGTCCGCCAAGACGGTCACCGTCGTCAACAACACGTCGGCGCAGATCACGGCAAGCGTCGCGGCCAGCCCCGCGGGGAACGTCGTCATATCCCCGGAGTCGCTGTCCATCGCGGGCGGCGCGGCGGCGGAGTTTACGGTGACTCCGGCGACGGGTCAGGCGGTAGGCGGTTACAGCGCCGCAATTACCGTAACCCCGACGCCGGGCGCGGCCAAGACGCTTACGGCCGGCTATTCCGTGGCGACGCTGAGCGACTTGCCGAAGGATTACTACGCGGATACGGTGTTCGATAAGTTCACGCTTGTCGGCGGCGAAACCCTCACCGCGACGACGTATTTCTCAAACAATTATCCGACGGCCGGCAACTTCAGCGGCTATGCCTTCCTTGCCTTCTTCGGCGGCGACGGACGCCTTATCAGGCTGACCCGCCAGGAGTTTACGGCGGCCCAGGCGGCCACGAAGAACGACATCACCATCGCCGGCGAGGTTCCCGAAGCCGCGTCCAAGGCTGTGAGCTACGTGTGGGACACGCGGTACGCGCCGGTTGCCACGTCCACGATATTCACCGAGGGCGCGCCGACCGAATTGCCCGACCCGGTGCTGTGGTATGAATTCAACACAAGCACGATACCCGCGTCCGGGGCGACAGCGTCAATCCCCGCCACAATCGGTCCTGCTGGTACGCTGACAAACGGAGCGCAGACGAACAATCCGAGCTACGTCACTCAAGACGGTTACACCGCGCTGAGAATAGACAGCGCCAGCCGAAGTCGCAGCGACGGCGACGGCGACTGGTTCAGCGCCCCGATTTCGGCGATAGGCGGCAAGGACTCTATAACGATCTCGCTTCACACCAGAGTTAACTGGACCGGGGTGAGCGCCGCTCAGGACAGGTTTACGTTCGCTATCCAGCAGGAGACCAGCGCCGCGTGGAACGCGGCCACTCCCCCGCAGAACTATTTGGCTCTCGCGACGATAGGCGTAAATCGCGGCGTCATGAAAGTCAACGGCGGCGCGGAGGCGGAAACCAACGCCAGAAGCAATCTCTCGAACGGCGGAGTGTGGGAGCATTGGGTCATCGTCGTTACGCCGGAATTGGTTACTTTCTATAAAAACGGCGCGAAGTACGGCAGTTTCGCCGCGCCCGGCAAGTTATCGGATATGGGCGCGACAGCGTTCGAGTTCGGACGCTCCTGCTACGACGGCGATGTTTACGCCTGCGCCGACTACGACGACTTCCGCGTATACAACGGCGCGTTCGACGAGAACATGATCGCGCTGCTGGGCAGCGAAGTCGCCGGAACGGACTACACCGACACCCGCGACTCCGCCCTGCTGGGCGATTGGGCCGGCCTTGCCCCGACAATCAGCGGCGCGGCCCAGAACAGCGGCGCGTCTGTGAGCGCCAGCTTCGACACGCTGCCGGCGGCGGGCGTGAGCGGCTCGGCCATCGCGTGGGAAACGACTAATTCGCTGGTCGTCAGCAATACGGGCGTCGTCAACCGCCCCGAGGGCGCCAACGCCGTCGTCGATCTTGTGGCCACGCTGACCAACAACGGCGCGAAGCTGACCAAGGTGTTCAAGTACATCGTAGCCGGCACGAGCTATCAGGCCGAGGTTGAAGCCGTCATTAACAGCCTTGCGCTGGACGGCGACGCCTCGAACTTCGCCTATGACGCGGTGCTGCCCTACGACAACGATTTGGGCGCGGCGATAACGTGGATGTCGTCCGACACGACGGCCATGGCGTCCAACGGAGAGAACAGGGTGACGGATTCCACGCCGCGCGAGGTCGTGCTGACGGCCACCGTGACCAAGGGCACCGCGACCATGCAAAAGACGTTCACCCTGACGGTGAAAAAGCCGGTGATGTACGGATATACTTTCGCGTACTTTATTGGCAACAAGTCCCTTGCCAACGAGAGCATTTACTTCGGCACAAGCGCCGACGGGTACCAGTGGACGGAGATGAACGCCGCGCGGGTTGTAAGCCCCGCCAGCGGTTCCACCCACGTGCGCGACCCGTTCATCATCAAGGGCGTCGACCCGAACGGCAAGCTCAAGTACTATATGATAGCCACCGACCTGCACGCTGAGGAAAGCGCCTATCACGACGACAACGGCATCCCGTGGGAATCGGGTTACTGCAACACGGCGCTGTATACGTGGGAGTCCGACGATATGGTCAACTGGAGCGCGGAAACCCGGCTCGTTCTCGCCGGGCCGAGCTGCCAGTACCCCTATCTGCAGGATTCTGACGTAGCCTGGGCGCCCGAGGCCATGTGGGATCCCAATTATCAGGGCGACGGTTTCACCGGCGCTTACCTGATGTACTGGACGGCAAACGTGTCCTACACCAACGCCTCCGGCGGCACCCACGCCGGCGACTCGAACCACTTGGTCTACGCCTACACGCGGGATTTCAAGACGTTCCTGACCGAGCCGACATATTTGTACTCGTACCAAGTGACCCGCGATCAGGCGGTCGCCTACACCCCCGCCGGAACCAACACCACCGGCAACTGGACCGGGCAGACGATGGACGGGCACATGATCTATGTAAACAACAAGTATTACTTGTTCTTCCGCGTAAACGCCGCCGGTATCCGCCGGGTTGAGGCGGCGGCCATTACCGGGCAGCAGAGCGACTGGTCGGGCTACGCCGAGATCGTTGGCAGAGACAGCGCCGGCGTCGCTTGGGAAGGTCCGGAAACGTTCCAGCTGATCGGTTCCACCGGCGCCTCCGGCTGGATATTCCTGGCGGATAAGTATACGAGCAACGGAACCACGAACGGCTCCACAACCTCCAGATTCGGCGCTTTCGCAGTCACCGACATAACCGGAGCGCGCGCCAACGCCACAAACAATAACGGTACGGGCAACTTCGGTGAGATCGCCTCCGGAACGGCCGCGGGCCAAACTAACATCAACATATTCATGTCGGGCGATCGCGCCCGCCACGGCGCGGTGGTTCAGGTTGACGAACCGACATTCCGCGCCTTGCACAAGAAGTACTTGGGAACGGCAAACCCGCTCGAGGGCGCCATCACCGGCACAGTTGCGCAGTGACAGTCAATGAAAAAGAACCCGTCCGGGGGACGGGTTCTTTTTGGCTTGAAAGCGGAGGTTGTATTTGTCAGCTGAAAATTCCGCGTACGCGCTCAAGCGAGAGCGCGGAAATCGGATGAAAAATCTGACGGACACCAACGCCGTCAAAACACCAAATAATTCTTGCCGTACTTTGCGGTGTTCCGTCAAACCCACGAAAAAACAATTGACACGACAGGTACAAAAATGTATAATAAATCGACTTACTTTTACGCTAGCGCGAGTAAGAATCGGATTACGCGCGGAAACCGGGGGCGGCAATAGTGTCCGAGACAAAAAAAATAGAGAAGTCCGAGATAAAAAAACTCGCCGGACTCAGCAAGCTGTCGCTGACCGACGCTGAAATCGACTCGCTCACGGGCGATATGCGATCTATAATCGCTTTTGCCGACAAGATCAGCGGCGCGGCGATTAGTGTGGGAGACGATGATTACGGCGCCGCGCGGGAGCTTCGGGCGGACACCGTGGGCGTGGGCGAGTGTTTTACGCCCGGTGTGCTTTTGTCGAACGCGCCGACGGACGACGGAGCGTATTTCATTCTCCCGAGGAAATGCCCCTGACACTGCCGCGATTGGTAAGTTCGCGCCTGAACCCGCGCGAATCTTGGCGGGAGCGCCCGTAAAGCTATAGCAAGTATACCCCTCCCGAGGAGGCCGTCAGATGCCGCCGCGTATAGCGGAAATACATGAAAAACTCAAAAAACGCGAGCTTTCGGCTGTCGAAATCGCCAAAGCGTATATCGGCGCGGTCGAGCGGCTGAACCCCGAACTGGGCGCTTATATCACGCTTACTCCGGACGCGGCGCTCGCGGGCGCGGCTGAAGCGGACAAGCTGATCGCGCTCGGCGGGGATATACCCCCTCTGTGCGGCGTGCCGATGACGGTCAAAGACAATATTTCGACCAAGGGCGTGCTGACGACCTGCGGTTCAAATATTCTGAATAATTATTACCCCGCTTTCGATGCGGAAGCCGTCACAAGGCTGAACGCCGCCGGGGCGGTGCTACTCGGCAAGACGAATCTTGACGAATTCGCTATGGGTTCCACGTGCGAAACATCGTTCTATGGGACGGCAAAAAATCCGCACGATACCGGGCGCGTACCCGGGGGTTCGTCCGGCGGCGGCGCGGCGGCGGTAGCGGCGGGTATCGCGGCGTATGCCATCGGCAGCGACACGGGCGGGTCGATCCGTGTTCCCGCGTCATTCTGCGGGGTGTTTGGGCTGAAACCCACTTATGGCGCGGTCAGCCGGTACGGGTTGATCGCTTACGCTTCCAGTTTTGATCAGATTGGGGTTATCGCGGAATCGGCTGAGGACGCGGCCTGTGTGTTCGACGCCATATCCGGGCACGATCCGAAGGACATGACGAGCGATCCGTTCCCGCGCGGGAAGACGCTGCCGGGCATATCGGACGGAGTATGCGGGTTGCGGATCGGTGTGCTGACGAATCTGTTCGAGGGGCTTAATCCCGTTATCGCGGACAAAATCGGCGCGGCGCTCGGGATTTACGAATCGCTCGGAGCGAGCGTAGAGCCGGTTTCGATAGAACAGTTCGATATGTGCCTGCCTGTTTACTATATTCTGGCGTGCGCCGAGGCTTCCAGCAACCTGGCGCGGTTCGACGGCGTTCGCTACGGGTATCGCGCGCCCGAATACCGGGGCGCGGACGAGATGATCCGGAAGACGCGCTCCGAGGGTTTCGGGCGCGAGGTGAAGCGCCGGATCATGCTGGGAAACTACGTTCTCTCGAGCGGGTATTTTGACGCTTATTATAAGAAGGCGCAGCTCACGCGCGGCGCGATGAGACGCTCGTTCTCCGCCGCGTTTGAGAAAGCGGACGTGATCGTCTGCCCGACGGTCGCGGTCCTCGCGCCGAAACTCGGCGACATGATGAACGCCGATCCCGTCGAGATGTACCTGACGGACATGTGTACCGTGTCCGTCAATATCTGCGGATTGCCGGCGGTTAGCGTGCCGGTCGGCGCGGACAGGCGGCTGCCGATCGGGATGCAGCTGATTGGCGCGAAATTCAGTGAGGGGCTGCTCCTGCGGGCGGCGCGCGCGTTCGAGCTTGCGGGCGGAGTCGTTCTCCGGCCCGCCGTTGGGGGTGACCCTCTTGCCGTATGACGACGGATATGAAATGGTAATCGGGCTGGAGACCCACGTGGAACTGAGTACGCGGACAAAGATCTTCTGCTCCTGCCCGACGGACTTCGGCGGGGAACCTAACAGTCATTGCTGTCCCGTCTGCGTCGGTCTGCCCGGGACGCTGCCGGTTCTAAACGCGGTCGTGGTCGAGTACGCCGTCAAAGCCGGGCTGGCGCTGGGTTGCCGCATCTCGGAAGTATCGAAGATGGACCGGAAAAATTATGTATATCCCGACTTGCCGAAGGCGTACCAGATTTCCCAGTTCGATATGCCGCTGTGCCTGTCGGGGCTGGTGGAATTGTCGGACGGCGCCGCTATTCGGATCAATCGTATCCATATAGAGGAAGACGCCGGTAAGTTAGTTCACCAAAACGGCGATTATTATATTGATTACAACCGCGGCGGCGTGCCGCTGATCGAGATAGTGACTGAACCGGATTTCCGCTCGGCGGAACAGGTGCGGGAATATCTGGAGAAATTGCGTTTGATCATGCGCGCCCTCGGCGTCAGCGACTGTAAAATGCAGGAAGGCTCGATGCGCTGCGACGTCAACATCTCCGTGCGGCGAGTCGGCGACGAGCGGCTTGGGACGCGCGCCGAGATAAAGAATATGAACTCTATCGCCTTTATAATGAAGGCGTTGGAGTACGAGCGCTCGCGGCAGGTCGAGGCGGCGCGGGCGGGGGAACCCATCGCGCAGGAGACGCGCCGCTATATTGAATCCACGGGCGAAACCGAGCCGATGCGCGGCAAGGAAGATTCCGATGATTACCGCTATTTTAACGAACCGGATATACCGTATATATTGTTGACGAAAGAATATATCGAGGAGCTTCGCGCGGGACTGCCCGAGCTGCCCGACGCCAAGCTGGCGCGGTACGTATCCGAATACGGTCTTGCGGCGAAGGACGCGGCCATAATAATCCGCTATCCCGGCCTGTCGGCGTATTTCGAGGAAATGGCGCGGATCTCGGGCGCGGCGGTGAGAAGCGCTAACGCCGTCATAACGTCGATTTTCCGCCGAATCCCTGACGAGGACGGTCGGGAGAGGGCCGAGGGGCTGCCGCCCGCCGGATATCTCGCCGAAGCGATCAAACTGGCCGACGGCGGCGGGATACCCGCGGCGTCCTATAAGGGCGTACTGGACAGGATACTGGAGACGGGCAGGCCGTTCGGCGAACTGTACAGCCCGGAAGACTTCGCGGGGATACCGGCGGACAAGCTGGCGCGGATAGCCGCGGAGGCCGTCGCCGCGAACGCGTCCGCCGCGGACGGCGTTCTGGCGGGCCGGGAGAAAGCGATCAAATCGCTCGTCGGAGCGGTCATGCGGGCGACGGGTGGCAAGGCCGACCCGGAGCTGGCGGTCGCCGAGCTGCGGAAACAGATAGAGATTTATGGCGGGCGGAAGGAGTGAGGGGTATGCTGCGGACGCGTGAGGATATTTTGGAGGGGCGCCTGCGTATTCCGTCGGGATGCGCTATTTCCGGGATTTTCTCAAAATCCGGCAAGCCGATAGGCGGCGAGAGGATAATTAAGTCGATAGAGGTTATGCATGACCGCTCCAACGGACTGGGCGGCGGTTTCGCCTGTTACGGCATATACCCGCAGTTTCCGGATCACTACGCGATCCACGTTTTCCACGATAATTTGGCAAGCAAGCGCGAATGTGAGGACTTTCTCCTCAAAAACTTCGATATAGCTTCGATGTCCGAAATCCCGACGCGCCTGACTAGCGGCGTTACCGACGCGCCGCTTATCTGGCGTTATTTCGCCGAGCCGCTCCGTCACCGCGTGGTCGAGGATTTCTGCGACGAGGATGAGTTTGTCGCGCGGCGCGTGACGCATATCAACGCGCGGATCGACGGTAGCTACGTGTTCTCGTCGGGCAAAAATATGGGCGTATTCAAGGCCATCGGCTTCCCGGAGGACGTCGGGCGGTTCTACCGTCTGGAAGACTATGAGGGCTACTGCATGATAGCCCACGGACGTTACCCGACCAACACGCCCGGATGGTGGGGCGGGGCGCACCCGTTTGCCCTGCTCTCCTCCAGCGTCGTCCACAACGGCGAAATTTCCAGCTACGACGCGAACCGCCGCTCTATCGAGCCATACGGCTACTCGTGTTCGCTCCAGACCGATACGGAGGTCATCGCGTATATATACGACTACCTGACGCGCCGTGTGGGGCTTTCGCAGCGGGAGTTCGCCGACGTCGTGGCCGCGCCGTTCTGGTCGGCTATAGCGGACATGCCGAAGGACCGCCGCGAATACTACGAGTACATACGCGCGATGTTCTCGAATTTTCTTATAACCGGGCCGTTCTCGATCATAGTGGGTTTCGAGGGCGGCATGATGGCGCTTAACGATCGGCTCAAGCTGCGTTCTATGGTGTGCGCCGAGCGCGGCGACACGCTCTACGCCGCCAGCGAGGAATGCGCTATACGCGTCGTCGAGCCGGAACTGGACCGGGTTTGGGCGCCGGCCGGCGGCGAGCCGGTCATCGCCACGCTGGGGCGCCCGGGGGGTGAGCGGTAATGCCGATCAATTACATATATCCCGATTACGAAATCGAGCGCGACTATGACAAGTGCATAAACTGCCGGGTGTGCGAACGGCAGTGCGCCAACGAGGCGCACGCGTACAACGAGCGGCGCGGCAAAATGCTGGCCGACAGCTCCAAATGCGTAAACTGTCACCGGTGCGTCTCGCTCTGTCCTACCCGGGCGCTTAAGATCGTCCGGACGGCGCACACGTTCAGGGAGAACGCGAACTGGAACGGACAGCTGATCAACGAGATATACAAACAGTGCGATTCGGGCGGCGTGCTTCTATCCAGCATGGGAAACCCGCGGGAGTACCCGATCTATTTCGACAGGCTGTTGCTGAACGCGTCGCAGGTTACAAACCCTTCCATCGACCCGCTGCGCGAACCAATGGAGACGCGCGTATCGCTGGGCGCGAAGCCGGATAGGATCGAGCGCGGCGCGGACGGGCGGATGGTCAACAACCTGCCGCCGCGGCTGAATCTGTCCATGCCCGCGATGTTTTCGGCCATGAGCTTCGGCTCCATCAGTTATAACGCGCATGAGTCGCTCGCCCGCGCCGCCACGGAGCTGGGGATATATTACAACACCGGGGAGGGCGGCCTGCACGAGGACTTCTACCGGTACGGCCCGAACACGATAGTGCAGGTGGCCAGCGGGCGTTTCGGCGTGCACGGAGAATACCTGAACGCGGGCGCGGCTGTTGAGATTAAGATGGGTCAGGGCGCGAAGCCCGGTATCGGCGGGCATCTGCCGGGCAAGAAGATAGTCGGCGAGGTTTCGCGCACGCGCATGATACCCGTCGGCTCCGACGCGATAAGCCCTGCGCCGCACCATGATATATATTCGATAGAAGACCTGCGCCAGCTCGTATTCTCTCTGAAAGAAGCGACGGCGTACACTAAGCCCGTTATCGTAAAGATCGCCGCCGTGCATAACGTGGCGGCCATTGCGAGCGGCATCGCGCGCTCGGGCGCGGACATTATCGCGATAGACGGCTATCGCGGCGGCACGGGCGCGGCACCCACGCGCATCCGCGACAACGTGGGCATCCCGATAGAGCTGGCCTTGGCGGCCGTGGACACGCGCCTTCGGGACGAGCGTATCCGCGACAGGGTGTCGCTCGTGGCCGGCGGCTCGATACGCTCTTCGGCGGATCTCGTCAAGGCCGTCGCGCTCGGCGCGGATGCCTGCTACATCGGCACGGCGGCGGTTCTGGCGCTCGGGTGCCACCTGTGCCGCAGCTGTCAGGAGGGCAAGTGCAACTGGGGCATAGCCACTCAGGTGCCCGAGCTGGTCAAGCGCCTTAACCCGAACGTGGGATACCGGCGGCTGGTTAACCTGATGAACGCTTGGAATCACGAGATAAAGGAAATTATGGGCGGTATGGGTATCAACTCCATCGAGAGCCTTCGAGGCAACCGGCTTATGCTACGCGGCGTCGGCCTGAACGAGAAAGAATTGTCCATACTTGGCGTCAAACACGCGGGCGAATAGCCGGGGGTGGTACAGATATGAAAAGAGTCTATGTCAACGAGCAGTGGTGCCTGGCGTGCCACCTGTGCGAGTACTACTGCGCGTTCGCGAATCAGGACGAGACCGATATGTCAACCGCGCTGAAAGGCGTGCCGATCCGCCCGAACATCCGCGTGGAGCAGCTGGGCGACGTGTGCTTCGCGGTAAACTGCCGCCACTGCGACGAGCCTCTCTGCGTCAAGGGCTGTCTCACTGGGGCGCTGTCCGTCCGGGACGGCGTTATATCTATCGACAGGGATAAATGCGTCGGGTGCTGCACGTGCGTGGTGAGCTGTCCGTATGGCGCCGTGACGCCGACCGAGGACGGCGTCGTCCAGAAATGCGAGCTGTGCGTAAATACCAGAGACGGCGAGCCGCTTTGCGTAAAAGGCTGTCCGAACGCGGCTATCGTCTGGGAAAGCGTGGTGCGATAAAATGAGGTATGTCGTTATCGGCAATTCCGCCGCCGGAATCGGCGCGATAGAAGGCATCCGCCAGGCCGACCCCGACGGGCGGATAACCGTGATAAGCTCGGAGCCGTACCATACATACTCCAGGCCGCTCATTTCGTATTTCCTGATGGGTAAGACCGACGGAGAGCGCATGAGGTACCGCCCCGAGGGTTTCTACGAGAGCAACGGCTGTGAAACGATGCTTGGCGTGAAGGCTGTTTCGGTGGATCCCGGACGAAAGACCGTGACGCTGGAGGGCGGCGCGTCCGTCGAATACGATAAGCTGTTCGTCGGTGCCGGTAGCGTCCCCTTCGTCCCGCCGATCGAGGGGCTGGAAACGGTAACCAACAGATTTACCTTTATGACATACGACGACGCGCTGGCGCTGAAAGCGGCGATAACGCCGGCTTCGCGCGTACTTATCGTCGGAGCGGGGCTTATCGGGCTGAAATGCGCGGAGGGCGTCGCTGGGAGCGTCGCGGGGATAACCGTCGTGGATCTTGCGCCGGGCGCGCTTTCGAGTATATTGGACGCCGAGGGCAGCGCGATCGTCCGCGAACATCTTGAGAGCAGGGGCATTGAGTTCCGTCTCTCGGACAGCGTCGCGAAAGTGTCGGGCGGCGTGGCCACGCTTGTGAGCGGCGCGGAGATTGAGTTCGATATACTCGTACTCGCGGTCGGCGTGCGTCCTGACACCGCGCTCATCCGGGACGCGGGGGGAAAGTGCGGACGCGGGATTCTGGTGGATAGTTTCATGCGCTCGAGCCTTCCGGACATATACGCCGCCGGGGACTGCACCGAGAGCTTGGACGTTTCGAGCGGAACGGTCAAGGTAATGGCGCTCCTGCCGAACGCTTACCGCCAAGGAGAGGTCGCCGGAATCAACATGGCGGGCGGATCCGCCGAATTGACGGACGCCATCCCGATGAACGCGATCGGTTTCTTTGGATTGCGCGTGGCGACAGCCGGCACGTATGAAGGCGAGGCTTACACTGACAGAAAGAACGGCTATAAAAAGCTGTTTTACAAAGATGATACGCTGAAAGGCTTCATTATTATAGGCGGTATAGAAAAATGCGGCATATATACCAGCCTTGTCCGCGAACGCGTGCCGCTGTCGCGGATCAATTTTCCGCTTATACGCGAAAACCCGGGGCTTATAGCGTTTTCCCGGTCATACCGCGACGCGAAGCTAGGGGGCGCGGCCATATGACACAAACTGTTCTGCGGGCGGGCGGCAAATATTTCAAGCTGCTGAACGACGAGGTGCGCGCGGCCTCCGGCGACATCACAATAGAGGACTGCGCGGGTCAGCGCTACATAGCCGCCGGTCAGCGCGGAAAGAATATAACGATAAACGGCACTCCAGGCAACGCGCTGGGCGCGTACCTCGACGGCTGCCATATAACCGTCAACGGCAACGCGCAGGACGCGACGGGCGATACGATGAACGACGGCATGATCGTGATCAACGGCAGCGCGGGGGACGCGTTGGGATATGGGATGCGCGGCGGCAAGATATACGTGCGCGGGTATTCCGGCTACCGCACGGGCATCCATATGAAGGAATACAAGGATAAGGTACCCGTTATCATCGTCGGCGGGGCGGTCGGGTCGTTCCTCGGCGAATATCAGGCGGGCGGCACAATAATCGTGCTGGGTCTTGGTGTTCCGGATTTTACCGTAGACAGGTTCACGGGGACGGGGCAGCATGGAGGCAGGATTTTTGTTCGTCAGCGGAAACCGCCGGAGAACCTTCCTCCGCAGGTCGCCCTATCCGGCGCGACAGACGACGATATGGCGGGAATAGTCCCGTTGCTCGGCGAATACGCCGCGGTATTTTCGTTGCCGCTGGATGAGATAATGGCGGTGCCGTTTTATTTGTTGCGTCCCAACGCCAACAATCCGTATAACTCAATGTACACGCCGAACTAATATTGTTTCAGGTTAGACGATGGCATTGTTTTTAAGGTAGTTTTCGCATCGCGTTTTCGCGTAATGGAATTTTGCTTGAATTGAGGCATTTTCGTGTGGTTTGAAGCATTTTCGCTTGGACGAAGTTTGCGTGACAGAATTTTGCGTGAACCGAGCAAAATTCGGCAAGCAAACTTCTGTCACGCGAAAATGCGATGCGAAATGCGCCCAAGCGAAAATGCTGCGATTCACGCAAAATTCCGCCATCATAGCGCGGGATCAGCTTATCAAATCCCATATTCTCCACAGCCACCCGCGACAGCCGTTTCGCTATCGCTCCAAATTCGTCGTCCCAGAGTACGCGGCCTGCCGCGACGGGCGTATCGCCGTCATAGAGGATCAGGTGCATACAGTCGGCGTCCGTCCCATCGAACTCCTCGTCCTCGGGGACGCCCTGCTCGTCT
>JAISCI010000094.1 GCA_031265685.1 Clostridiales bacterium | reverse complement strand
CGCCCGTCCAGCCGCAAGTACCCGTTTATCGAGTTTAAGCCCGCGCGTGAGATCGGCAACGACCTGCTCAGGATCGACGGCCTGTCCGTCGCGGTGGGCGGGGGCGTCGCGGTGGGGGGATGGAGCGCGATAATCAACCCCGGCGATAAAGTCGCTTTCGTTGGCACGGAAGCCCTCGCGAAAACCGAGCTGTTCCGCGCACTCGCAGAGGAAGCGGCACCGGCGTCCGGATCCATAAAATGGGGGCTGACGACCAGCCGTTCGCATTTCCCAAAAGATAACAACGCATTCTTCGACGGTGTGGAGCTTAACCTCGTGGACTGGCTGAGGCAATTCTCAAAGGAAAAGAGCGAGCTGTTCATCCGGGGGTTCCTCGGACGGATGCTCTTCACGGGGGACGAGTCGCAAAAAGCGGCCAAGGTGCTCTCCGGCGGCGAGAAAGTGCGCATGATGCTGGCGCGGATGATGGTATTGGGCGCGAATGTCCTGATACTCGACGAGCCGACGAATCACCTCGACTTGGAGTCGATAACGTCGCTCAACAACGCGCTGATCGACACGAAGGCTTCGGTGCTGTTCTCAAGCCAGGATCATCAGTTCGTCCAGACTGTCGCGAACCGGATAATCGAGATTATGCCCGACGGCGGGATAGTTGATAAACTGACGACCTATGACGAGTATCTGGAGACGAAACAGCGCAAATAAGCCTGTTGAATTTTGCGTGGCTCATGCAAAATTCAGGCCTGAACCCGCAAATGAATTTTGCCTGAACCCGCAAAATTCAGATCCCAAAGAACCGCTCCGAGTTCGCTGTCGCCGCCGCCGCGAGCCGCTGCGCGGGCACCCCGGCCGCGCGGGCGATCACCTCGGCTATGTGCGCCAAGTACATCGGCTCGTTGCGGCTCGGGCGCGGATAAACGTCGCGCGGGGCGACATATGGCGCGTCGGTCTCCAGCATCAGGCGGTCAAGCGGAATCGCGCGGACCACATCCGCGAGGTGCGCGCCGCGGCGTTCGTCGCAGATCCATCCCGTAAGCCCGATAAAGCAACCTTCGGCGAGGTAGGACTCCGCCTCGGCTAGCGTTCCCGTGAAGCAATGGACGACGACCGGCGCCGTCTTCGGTATTTCGCGGATCATCGACAGAAAATCCGCGTGAGCGTCGCGCTCGTGGGTGAAAAGAGGGGCTTTCCGGCGGACGGCTATGTCGATCTGCTTCTCAAAAACACGGCGCTGAACGTCCCTTGGAGAGAAGTCGCGGTTGTAGTCCAAGCCGCATTCGCCGACGGCTACGCAGGCGGGATTGCCGAGCAGTTCCGCCAGGCGGGATTCGTGTGAGGCGTCCCAGCTCTTCGCGTCGTGCGGGTGGACGCCCGCCGTTGAGAAGAGCCGGTCCGGGTATCGCGCGGCCAGGTCGAGAGCGGCGCGGCTGGCGCGGAGGGATGTGCCTGTGACGATCATGCGGGAGACGCCCGCTTTTTCGGCGCGGGCGACGACATCCGGCAGATCTCCCGCGAATTGTTTGTGCGTCAGATTAACGCCTATGTCGATCAGATCCATGGCTGGACTCCTTTTTTGGCGGTCAGGCGCTGATGTTGACGAGGACAGCGCAGGCGTTCCCGAAGTTTGCGCCGAGGGCGGGCGGGTGGGGGCTTCCGCCCCCTTCTCCGGGGCGCTCGCCCGGCGTTCGGATAGGCGCTTTTCGGCATACGTAATCGAATGGCCGCCGTACTTAGGCCGAAGCCCCTGCCCGCCCGCCCCCGCAGGCTCCCGTCGAGGCCGCAAGGGCTTCACCGCGCTCCGCCGTTTATATCCAAAATCGCGCCGGTTCTGCATTTCTCCGCGCACGCCCCGCACTTCACGCACTTCTCATAATCAACGCGAGCGAGCGTCCCATCCATAACAATCGCGCCGTACTGGCAGGCTCTCTGGCACATCTTGCAGCCGATACAACCAGCCTTGCACACCGACATAACCCGCTTGCCGCTGTCTTTCGAGTTGCACGCGACGCGGACCGTCTTGTCCTCATCGACCAGCTCGATCAGCGCGCGCGGGCACGCGGCCACGCACATGCCGCAGGCCGTGCATTTCGTCCTGTCGACGACGGCGATTCCGCCGCGCATAGAGATCGCCCCGAACTGGCACGCTCTCTCGCAGTTGCCGCCGCCGAGACATCCGAACAGGCAATCCTTGGGTCCGCCGCCGGGCATGGTATCCATCGCCGCGCAGTCCCGGAGACCGTTGTATTCGTACCTCCATGCCGTAACGTCTGTCCGCCCGCCGCATTTTACGAAGGCGGTTTTTCTCTTCATTCCGGACGCCGCAACACCCATTATCTCGGAGATTCGCGCCGCCACGGCCGAGCCGCCCACCGGACAGCCCGTCACTTTCGCCTTGCCCTCGGCCACCGCCGCCGCGAAAGCGTCGCAGCCCGAGAACCCGCAGCCGCCGTCGTTGGCGCCGGGTAGCGCCTCCCGAATCGCGAACACGCGCGGGTCTTCCTTAACGTCGAACAGTTTGCCGGCGTATCCCAGCAACAGCCCGAACAGCAGCCCGATACTACCGATAACCAGCGCCGGAATGCCCATAGTTATGATTAATTCCATATTATCTACCTCACTGTATTAATCCCTGGAATCCCAAAAACGCTATGGACATAAGCCCCGCCGCGATCAGCGCGATCGGGAAACCCCGGAAAACCTTCGGAATGTCCGCGTATTCAAGCCGCTCGCGGATACCGGCGAACAGCACGATAACGATGGTGAAACCCACCGCCGCGCCCACGCCGTTTATAACGGAGAACATCAGGGTGGCCCCCGCCGTCTCCTTGTTGATTACCGTGACGCCAAGGACGGCGCAGTTGGTCGTTATGAGCGGCAGGTATATCCCCAGCGACCGATACAGCGACGGGCTGGACTTCTTAAGGAACATTTCCACAAACTGGACCAGCGCCGCGATAATCAGTATAAACGCGATGTTGTACAGATATTCCACGTTAAGGCTGATCTTCGCGCCGCCGATCTCCGCGTACCAGCCGACGGAGGGCAGCAGTATCCTGTGATACACCAAGTGCGTGACAGCCGAGGCAAGCGCGATAACGAACGTGACCGCGACGCCCATGCCGAAAGCCGTCTCAATCTTCTTGGAGACGCCGAGGAACGGGCATATCCCCAGAAACCGCGACATAAGGAAGTTGTTTACCAGCGCCGCGCTCAAAAAAACAAGGAAGTAATTGAAGCTCACCGATTTCCGCCCCCCGTCTTTTCCTTAATATGCTTCATCAGCGCGATAAGGAAGCCGTAGGTGAGGAACGCGCCCGGCGGCAGTATCATCAGCATGGTGCGCGGGAACGCCTCCGGCAGCAGCTCGATCCCGAAAACCGAACCCGCCCCGATAAGCTCGCGGATGGAACCCAT
Source organism: Clostridiales bacterium (assembly GCA_031265685.1). Lineage (GTDB taxonomy): Bacteria > Bacillota > Clostridia > Lachnospirales > WRAX01 > JAISCI01. Next base: position 9,531 of record JAISCI010000094.1, on the reverse strand, counting down.
GACGGTGAGCGCCAGCGTGAAGCCCAGCCCCATGCCGATCCCGTCAAACGCGGCGGCGGCCACGGAGTTTTTGGAGGCGAACGCCTCCGCGCGCGCCAGGATTATACAGTTGACGACGATAAGCGGTATGAATATGCCGAGCGCGCTGTTGAGTTCAGGCAGAAAGCCCTTCAGCAGAAACTCGACAATGGTGACAAAACTCGCGATAACCACCACGAAACACGGTATCCGCACCTTATCGGGGATAAACCGCCGCAGCAACGATATAGCCACGTTGGAGCAAGTCAGCACAAAGAGCGTGGTTATGCCCATGCCGACGCCGTTCGTAGCCGAGGTGGTAACGGCCAACGTGGGGCAGGTGCCGATAACCTGCATAAGCGTCGGGTTTTCGTCCCATATGCCGTTCTTTATTATCTTCATGGGATTCGTCACTGCCCGCCGCCCCCTTTCAGCTCCGACTCGCAGAATCGGAGAACGTCGTTTACGCCGTTCGTAACGGCGCGGCTGGTTATCGTCGCCGCCGTTATCGTCTGAATCTCGCCTTCACCCGCCGCGCCCTTGACGACGGTCAGCCCGCCGGATTTGCCGACAAACTGATCCGCCCAGCCCGCCGCGGCGTTGGCGCCCAGTCCCGGCGTCTCCTTGTGGCTCAGTATCTTGACGCCCGTGACCACGCCGGACGCGTCCACGCCAACCAGCATCGCGACATCCCCGCCGTAGCCCTTGGCGGTCACGGACACCGCCCAGCCGACTGTCCCGGCACCGGACGTTCCCGCGCTGTACCCGGTTACGCCCCCGCCGGACTCCACGGGCACTTCCTCCGCGAAGGCCCCGCCCGGTCCCAGTGGCAGAACCTCCGCCGCGGCCGCTTTTCTGGCGGCCAGGGTGTTCGCGGTTATCGCCGGCTCGGTTATATAATTGATAAGCCCCAGAAGCGCCGCCGCGGTCAGCGCGATGACGAACAGCGCGATACCGGGCTTTATTATCTCTCTCACGCCGCTTTCCCCTTTCCGAAGGTTTTCGGTCTGGTCCACCTGTCGATAAGCGGAACGGTCAGATTCATCAGCAGTATCGAATATGACACGCCCTCGGGATAAGCCCCGGAGAAAGTCCGGATTATCATCGTAAGCGCGCCGCAGCCGACTCCGAATATTACCTTGCCGGCCGGGGTGACGGGGCTTGTGGCGAAATCCGTGGCCATGAAGAACGCGCCCAGCATGACGCCGCCCGTAAGCAAGTCGTAGACGGGCGAACCGGCGCGCCCCAAAGCGTAGCTGAGCGCGGCGACAGTCGCCAGATAGAAGAAAGGCACGCGCCAGTTGACCACGCGGCGCAGAATCAGATACAGCCCGCCCAGCAGCAGCGCCACGGCGCACGTCTCGCCCAGCACGCCGTATTTCTGACCGATAAACGCCGTCAGCAGGTCGCTGCTAAGTATCTGTGCGTCCGGGTTCGCCTTGATGTATTGCAGGGGGGTCGCGCTCGTTATGCCCTCAAACTGGTTGGGCATGACCGCGAGATAATCCGTCATAATGGCCGGGTAGCTGGCCATAAGGAAGGCCCGCCCCGCCAGCGCCGGGTTGAGGAAGTTCTGCCCCAGCCCGCCGAAGAGCTGCTTCACCACCACTATCGCGAACAGGCTCCCGACGATCGGCAGCCAGAACGGCGCGTTCGGCGGAAGGTTGAAAGCCAGGAGAAGCCCCGTAACCACCGCGGACAGGTCGCCGGGCACGGCGGGTTTCTTCACGGCCAGATTCCACAGTATCTCGAACAAAAGCGCCGACGCTCCGCCGATAACCATCAGCAGCGCCGCGTCGAACCCAAAATAGAACGCCGCCATAACCGCCGCCGGCAGCAGCGCGATTATAACGTCCAGCATTATTTCCCTTGTCGAATCGCCGCCGCGCGCGTGCGGCGCGCCCGAAACGACAAACCTGCTCTTTGCCGCCGTTTCCATCAGAACGTTCCCTTCTATCTGGATCTTTCCTATCTGGATCTTGCCAGGCGTTTCGCCGTCTTGATCGACTGCGCCAAATGACGCTTGGCCGGACATATATACGTGCAACAGCCGCACTCGATACAGCTCGAACCGTCGTATTCCTCAAATTTTCCGTAATCCGCCGCTATCGCGAACTTATTAAGCTCAAGCGGCATAAGGCCCATCGGGCAGTGCTCCACGCACTTGCCGCAGCGGATACAGCCGGACTGCTCGGGCAGACGCGCCTCGCGCTCCGTCAGCGCCACTATCGCGGACGACGTTTTTATAATCGGCGCGTCAAGGTCATACATCGCGAAACCCATCATCGGTCCTCCGCAGAGAACCTTCGCCGGCTCCTCGCGGAAGCCGCCTGTCGCCTCGATCAATCCGGATATCGGCATGCCTATCCTTACCTTATAATTGCCTTTATTCATAACAGCGCCGCCCGATACCGTCACAATACGCCGCATAAGCGGCCGACCGCGCACGACCGAGCGGTGAACGGCGATAACCGTGTCCGCGTTGTTCACCACGACTCCGACGTCGGCGGGCAACCCGCCCTTCGGCACGACGCGCCCCGTCACGGCGTTTATCAGCTGCTTCTCCGCCCCTTGGGGATACTTCGTGTACAGCGGGACGACGTCCACGCGCGGATTGCGCTTGACCAGCGCCGACAGGCGGTTGACGGCTTCCATCTTATTAGTCTCGATCGCGATAACGGCTTCTGCGTTCGGGAATACCCCCAGCATAACCTCTACGCCCTCGAGCAGACGGTCGGTCTCCTCGATCAGAACGCGGTAGTCGCTGGTGAGATACGGTTCGCACTCCGCCGCGTTGACGATGAAACAGTCTATTTTCGTATAATCCGGCGGGCTCATCTTGATATGCGTCGGGAAGCCCGCCCCGCCCAAGCCGACTACCCCGGCGTCGCGGACTATATCGATTATCTCCTCCCGGGACAGGCTTCGCCAGTCTTCCCTGGTCGCCAGCGACTTATCCTCCAGCATAAGGCCGTCGTTCTCGATTATAACCGATTGCGAGACGAGGCCCGTCGGCGTGAGCCGCGGCTCGATGGCCGAAACCACCCCGGATACGCTGGCGTGGATGGGCGAGGACACCCGGCCGCCCATTTCCGCGATCCGCTGACCCAAGAGCACCCTGTCGCCCGACGCGACGACGGGCTTCGCCGGAGCGCCCAGATGCTGCTGCATAGGGTAGACGACCTCCGACCCCTTCTCGGGGAGGATGATCCGGATCGGCTTCTTCATCGTCGCCTTCTTCTGGTCGCTCGGATGGACGCCGTTCTTAAACGTGCGCACGAAAAGCAAACTAAAACCTCCTATGAATTTTGCTTGGGCGAAGTCCGCGCGGAATTCGTTCAAGCGGAATTCGCCCAAGCAAAACGCAGCAACAAAAATCACACGTTCGCATTATACATGATATGAGTTTGTATATCAAGATAAACAATTTATTAACGAGGAGACGCATAAAAACCGGGCGGAAAGGTATCTTCCGCCCAGCGTGGCGTTCGTTAAATTTTGGCTGACAGAATTTCGCGCGAATCAAGCAAAATTCGCCCACGCAAAATTCTTATGATTGAATTTTGCCTGACAGAATTTTGCCTGACAGAATTTTGCCTGAACCCGCAAAATTCGCCCCGCAAAATTCTTATGATTGAATTTTGCCTGACAGAATTTTGCCTGAACCCGCAAAATTCGCCCCGCAAAATTCTTATGATTGAATTTTGCCTGGCGCCGAAAAATTCTTATGAGCATCCGGTCGTACTGCCGCACTCCGCGCAGACCTTACACGTGCCGTTCTTTACCAGCCGCGCGCTGCCGCAGTTCGGACACGGCTCGCTGTAGATGAAATCCTTCGCGCTGTATTGTTTCGCGTCCGGGAGGGACCGCGCCGCGTAATCCGCCGGTTTCACCTGTACGTAGTCGAAGTCGCCCAGCTCTATGTCTATTATCTTTGAGATGAGGTCGGAGATTGAATCGACATACTTGATGAACGGATGCCCGACGACGACTCCGCTCGGCTCGAACCTCTGCCCGCGGTACATCCGGGCTATGTCCGCCGGGGACACCCCGTATTGCAGCATTTCGGAGAGCGTCGTCGAAATGCTGTCGAGCAGACCCTTTGTCAGCGAACCCTGTCTGCCGCTCGAGACGTATATCTCCCCGAGCCGCCCGTCCTCGTAGAACGACGTGGTTACGTACAATTTCAGCCCGTCGATCTGCGCCTCGTGCACGCGCGCCGACCGTATGCCCGACGGCTTGACGCGCACGGGCTTGCGCGCTATCTTGTCGCCCCTGACGTATTCCAGCAGCTCGGCGTAGGTGTAATCCGACAGCTCGCGCTTTTTGCCGGATTTCGCGGCAGATAGAGGCTGGCTCGCTTTGCAGCCGTCGCGGTACAGCGCTATCGCCTTGACTCCCAGCGTCCACGACAGCTTGTATATATTCTTTACGTCGTCCGCAGTGGCTTCGGCGGGCATGTTGACGGTCTTCGATATGGCTCCCGTGACGTGCGGCGTCAGCGCCGCCATCATGCGCACGTGCCCCTCTGGGCTGATGAACCGCTCGCCCGTGCCGCACTTGGAAGCCGTATCGAACACGGGCAGGTGCTCGGGCCTCAGGTGCGGGGCGCCCTCGATCTTTCCGTCGGCTATCACGCCGTTTTCGTCCTTGCGCAGTACGTATTCCACGACGTCCCGTATCTGTTCCGCGCTATAACCCAGCTTCGCCAGCCCCGCCTCCAGCGCCGGATTGACGATTACCATAGAGGTCCCGCCGACCAGTTTCTTATAAGCGACGTGGCTGAAGAACGGCTCGGACGAGGTTGTGGCGCAATCCATCGCGAAAGCGATCGTTCCGGTCGGCGCCAGCACGGATACCTGCGCGTTGCGGTACCCGAAACGCTCGCCGATCCTTATGGCGTCCGCCCAACACTCGTCCAGTTCTTCCGCTAGCTCGGGACAGCCCAGCGACTTGAGCAGGGAATGATTGATCGTCACGGGTTCGTACGGCAGACCCTCGAATCTTGAAATTTTGCTTAGATCCTCAAAATTCTGGGACTCCTTGCGGAGCGCCCCGGCGGCGCGGGCGTGATTGCGGACCACCCGGCGCATGTCGTCGGAATTGATCTCGTATTTGGCGAACGGGCCGACCTTTTCGGCCATTTGCGCCGAAGCCGCGTAGCTGCGCCCCGTCATAACCGACGTCAGCGCGGCGGCGACGGCGCGGGCTTCTTCCGAGTCGTACGGCAGGCCCATCAGCATGAACAGCGTTCCAAGGTTAGTAAGCCCAAGCCCCGTCGTGCGGAACAGGTACGACTTGCGTGCGATGTCCCTGGTCGGGAACTGCCCGGCGTAGATCGTCGCCTCCAGCACAAGCTGTATCAGCGTGACCGCGTGGGCGTAGCCGTCCGTGAGAAAACGACCGCTCTTCGCGTCGTAGAACGGCGTCACGTTGATGCTGGCCAGGTTGCACGCCGTGTCGTCCAGAAACATATACTCGGAGCATGGGTTGGACGCGTTGATCCGGTTACGCGCCGCGCCGCGCTCGCCGTCCTCCCCGGCGGGGCACGTGTGCCACGCGTTGATGATGTCGTCGAACTGTACGCCGGGATCCCCGCAGCGCCACGCGGCGTACGCCACCGCGTCCCAGATGTCGGATACGTTCAGCTCCTCATGGACTCCGCCGGACACGCGCTCACGCGTCTGCCACTTCGCGCCCGCCTGATCCACTCCGCGCATGAACGAATCCGGTATGCGCACGGAATTGTTCGCGTTCTGCCCGGAAACCGTATCGTAGGCTTCGCCGTCTATGGCGGTGGAATAGCCCATCTTGCCGAGCGCTTCTACCTTGTCCTCCTCGCGCGATTTCCAGAGTATGTAATCCATTATCTCGGGGTGATCCAGCCCGAGTATGTTCATCTTGGCGGCGCGCCGCGTAGTCCCGCCGGATTTGATCGCTCCGGCGTTGCGGTCGGATACTTTGAGGAAGCTCAGAAGCCCGCTGGATTTGCCGCCGCCCGACAGCAGCTCGTCCTTGCCGCGGATCGGGGACCAGTTTGTGCCGACGCCGCTGCCGTACTTAAACAGGAGCGTCTCGGTGGTCAGCTCGTCCGTCAGCGACTTTTCGCCGATCAGCGAATCGCGTACGCCGATGATGAAGCACGCCGAACCCTGCGTGCGCGTGTACGCGTCCTCCGACAGAACGGCCTCGCCGGACCGCTCGTCGAAATAGTAATGCCCCTGGGCGGGACCCTCGATGCCGTATGCCGACTTAAGCCCCGTGTTGAACCACTGCGGGCTGTTCGGCGCCCACATTTGGGCCAGCAGCATGTACGCCAGCTCGTCGTAGAGTATCCTCGCCTGAGCGTCGTCGGCAAGCCCTTCGCGCGTGAGCGCCGAAACCCAGAAGCCGACGAGCCGGTCGGCCACCTGCCGCATGGAATATTCAGCGCCGCGCTCCCCCGGTACCCCCTTTTTGCGGAAATACTTGCTCGCGATGATATCGCAGGCCGACTGAGAATACCCCTCGGGGAACTCCAGCCCGCGCATATCAGTTATAACGGCGCCGGTCCTGTAGTTGCGCAGCGTCACATCGACGAGTTTCCAAGCGAACAGGTCGTAGACGGTCTTGCCGCCGCCCTCCAGTTCCTTAGTGAAATACCGTTTGATCCAAGCATCTATTTCCAAAAACTTTCATCCTTTCGCGTGTCTCCGTCGCAGTTATTTATAGATAGTAACATATAACAACGGGTTGTCAACCGATATTATTTTAACTTTCACGCGCGTTTCATAACCGCGCGAAGCGTTCGCCGCCGCCGCGCGGGTTCGGATGGGGAGGGTGATGGCAGGCGGAGGGACGTAAGTTTATCTATTTCTCCGCCCAACACATTACATCATTGAAATATATGCGGACAGAGTGATCGGCATATGCTATAATAAAAATTTCAGAATTGCCGCGGACAGCTCATACTCTTGCATCTTGCCGGTAATTTATGAAACTAACGCGTTTTAACTTTACATCCCTGCCCATATGTGCTATACTTCGGTTCGTCGGAGGTGTCGGCGCATGGCGCGTCTGAGCGCGAGGGAACTCGCCGGAGCCGTGAAAACGAACAAATACAAGGGTTTCGGCTTCTTGGGAGGGCTTAAGTTCAACTGGCGTGTTCACATATGCCCGTTCGACGAGATCCTCCCGCTGATCCCCGAAGGCGTCAGTCTTGCGGATATCGGCTGCGGTTCGGGTCTGTTTGTGTTTCTCGCGGCTAAGACACTGAGTCTTGATAAAATCTTGGGACTAGAAATATCCGGTCAGCTCGTCAAAGAATGCCGCGCGATGGCGCGGGCGAACGGCTTCGGAAACCTGAGCGCGGAGGAGTACGACGGGTCGAATCCGCCGCCCGCCGCCCGTGACTTCGGCGTGTTCACCATGATAGACGTGCTGCACCATATCCCGCGCGAAAGCCGGCGTTCCTATCTCGAGAACCTGTACCGCTCGATTCCGCCGGGCGGCAGGCTGATCCTAAAGGACATCGACGCGGACAGTCCGCTCGTCATATTCAACAAACTTCACGACCTGGCGCTAACCGGGCGGCTGCCGAGCGAGCCGTCCGCCCGCGGCTTGGTTGCGTTATGCGCGGAAATCGGTTTTAGCGTCGTTCTGTTCCGGCGCGTCCGTCGGCTCGTCTACCCTCATTTTATAATCGTGCTCGAAAAAAGGTGAACTCGATGAAAATTGACATAAAGCGAGACTGGACGATGATTTCCTATGTGACGATCGTGTCCGCCCTCGCGCTGGCCGCGCGGATCTGGTGGGCAATGAACGTCCCGACGACGCAGCTGTATGATTTCGCCGCGTACCAGGCGCTGGCCGAGAACATAGCCGCCGGGCGCGGCCATACGATGGACGGCGTACCCGTGGCATGGCAGGGTTGCGGATACCCCTATCTGCTCGGATTCTTCTACCGCGCGATCGGCAGCGTGGACATATTTTGGGGGAAGATCCTTAATATCGCGCTCTCGATGGCGACCCTGCCATTCGCGTACCTGATCTACCGCAAGCTATTCGATAAGAGACGGCACGCCGCCGCCGCGCTCACGATCACGGCGTTTCTGCCGCAGTACGTATCCTATGTCAACGTGATCGGGACGGAAATTTTTTTCACGTTTCTGATGTCCGCTGTAATATTCGCGCAACTCTATCTGTTCAAGGGGAGGCGGCGCTGGATCGCGGCGGCGGCTGTCGGCCTGGCGACGGGCGCGGCCGCGCTCACGCGGCCTTTCATGCTCGCGTATCCGGTCATATGCGGGGTGGTTATGTTCGCGTCCGGCAAAAAATGGAGGGATACGCTCGTATTAACGGGTATAGCCGCTCTCGGCGTGGTTCTCACCGTCACGCCGTGGGCGTATCGGAATTACCGGCTGTTCGGCAGGCTGATCCCCGTATCGTACAACAGCGGATACTGCCTGTACACAAATAATAACGACGCGAATGTCAACGGCGCGTGGATGGATCTGTCGGCGGCGGCGGGTTCGGATGAACTGAGCACGGCTATCGGAGAAGCGCTTGAGGACGGAGCAAGAAGCGTCAAGGCCGCGCCGGAGCTGGATCCATACCTGAGCGCCGCCGCCGGAGAATGGATCGCCGATAATCCCGCGGAGTTTCTGAAGCTCGGCGCGTTGCGCGTTTACAGGACGTTTTTTGTCGGCGTGAACGACATAGAACAGTGGGCGATGAACGGCTGCGCGCCGCCCGAGGGCGCTTCCGAGAGCGAGACGCTGTTGTACGCGCGGAATTATAACCTTGTAATCTCTGTGTTCAACTCTATTACGTACATCCTGAACGCGGCCGGATTCATCTTCGTGTTCGCGTCCTCCGCGCGGTTCTTTCGGGATCTCTTCAGCCGACGTCAGTGCGGGCTTATGCCCAGTCTGCTGATCGTCAACATAGCCTTCTTCGCGCTGGTTTCGTTCGTCTACGGCGGAGAGGCGCGTTACGCCTTCCCGGTGTTCGTGTTTATGATTCCCGCTCTGGTCGCGGCCAGCGCGGGCTTTTATGGACTGTATCCTTCTAACGTAAAAAAAACTTGTTGAAGCGGTTTCTTTCAACAAGCCCCCAGCGCCCCTGACGCGCGGTATTTAAGCGCGATCTTAGCCATATCCTCCGAAATATTATCATCCGATGTCCCCGACGCGCTTCATGCGCACATGCGGTATGCCCGCTTCGCCGTACTCTTCGCCGTAAGACTCGAAACCAAGCTTTTCGTAGAATCCTATGGCGCGCGTCTGCGCGGATATATATTGCGTCTCGCCGCCGCACTCGAACGCCTTGCGGATCATCAGACGCATAAGGAAATCCCCAAGTCCCTGTCCCCGGAAAGCCTTACGCACCGCGACGCGTCCTAAGCGGAACTCGCCGTCGTCCCAGAGTACGCGGCCTGCCGCGACGGGCGTATCGCCGTCATAGAGGATCAGGTGCATACAGTCGGCGTCCGTCCCATCGAACTCCTCGTCCTCGGGGACGCCCTGCTCGTCT
>JAISCI010000033.1 GCA_031265685.1 Clostridiales bacterium | reverse complement strand
CAATATGAAATAAAAATCCGCCACCATTAAAACGAGCCGCTTAACTAAGCGGTCTTTGCAAAAATGATAACGGATTTAAATCGTATTGGGCGGTGGATTTTTTGATCAATAAATACAGCAGTTCCTTTCAGCGCGCCGGCATACAAACAGGGACGCGGTTTTCATCCCGCGTCCCATCCTGTACAGTTCCGGCTGCCCATATGCCATAAAAATTGTTGATTTTAATGGGCCTTTGCCGTTTTCTTAAGTCAGGCTGGCATCGTCTGGCTATTTTTACTATTCTCAATCAAGGGAATCGAATTGAGAATAGCGTCATTCCGACAGTCACGCCTCCACCCTGCGCCCGTCCTCTATCCGGACCACGGTCCTGGCGAAGCCCGATACGTGCATGTCGTGTGTGATCATCAGTATCGTCTTGCCGGCGGTCTCGTTCAGTTCGCGCATGAATCCGAGCACGTCCTCACCCGTCTTCTTGTCAAGCGCGCCGGTCGGCTCGTCGGCCAGCAACAGCGGGCAGTCCGTCACGAGCGCGCGGGCTATCGCGGCCCTCTGCGCCTGCCCGCCCGACAGCTCCGCGGGCTTCTTACGCAGTTTATCCGACAGGCCGACGCGCTCCAGCGTATCGGAAGCCTTTTTCTTGGCTCGCGCGAATCCCATCCCCGAGAGCAGCAGCGGCAGCGCCGTGTTGTACAGCACGGAATACTTGGGGATCAGGTTGTAGCGCTGGAAGATGAAGCCGATCTTCTCGCCGCGCATTCTTGTCAGGGCGCTGTCGCGGCTTTTCATGATGTCTACGCCGTCAAGGAAATACTCGCCGGAATCGGCGGCGTCCATCAGTCCGATGATGTTCATCAGCGTGGACTTTCCGGAGCCGGAAGCGCCGAGTATCGCCACGAAATCGCCTTCGGAGACGTTCATCGAGACGTCCGTGAGGGCGCGGACCGCGCCGTCTCCCTTGCCGTAGGTCTTGCTTATTCCCGTAAGTTCTATAACGCTTTTGCCCATGCCCGCCACCTCGGTTGCGATCTGCCGCCCGTTACTGGGCGTCGGGGGCACGGTAGAACGCCGCGTCGCCGCCGTCCGGATTGATAAATATCTGAGTTCCCTCCGGCGGGGTGAATCCGCCCTCGAAGCCGCCTTCGGGTATGCCCGACGTTCCGCCGGTGACACGCCTGCCGATGTTCATGTTGATAATCCGCACTTCCCGGACGATCCCTTCGGCGGATAACGCGATATTCACGGTGGAACCGTTCTTTATATCCGCCAGTTCGGCGGGCGACTCCGTCAGACTGCCATCCGTGAAGGAAACCGAGCTGATCGGCGTTCCGATCGGGACTATCACATCCCGCTCCTCACCGGTATAGCGGGACGCGGCGGGATCGCCGCTGGGCGGCTCTCCTGTCCATGAACCGCGATCGGGGGCGCCGGATGGCATCTCGCCCGACCATTCGGCGCGGTCAGGGGCGCCGGATGGCATCTCGCCCGACCATTCGGCGCGGTCAGGATCGCCGCTGGGCATCTCGCCCGTACCGCCGCCGGAAAAGAAAAACCCCTCGCTTGGCGCGCCGCTGGGACGCTCCCGCCCCGCGCCTCCCGAACCCTGCCCGTCGGTCTGACTAAAGCGCTCTGCCATCGCCTCGGGATCGAACGAGCCGCGCAGCAGCTTTATCGACAGCTGATTGCTGATCACGTCCGACACCTCGGCGTATATGGTCGTTTCGCCCGCGCCGGACTCTTCCGTCGGAGTATTTGCTTCGGCGGAAGGGTTTTGCGCCGCGCAGCCCGTTATCAAGAGAGCGGCGAAAGCGGCAGCCAGTATATACTTTCTCATAAACTCATCCCCTTACTGAATTTGCCATGAGAATTTGCCCTGAACCCGGCAAATTCCTGAAGCAGGCAAATTCATTCATCATTCAGCGCCTCGATCGGTTTCAGCCGCGACGCCTTCCACGCGGGGTAGAACCCGAAGAACACGCCCGTGACCGCGGAGAAGCAGAAACCAAGCGCAAGCCCCGCCGCCGACGGTGAGAAGGCTATATCGAAAAACGCCAGCACGTTCGGAGCGAACCAGCTGAGCGCTATGCCCAGCGCTCCACCGGCCACGCTGATGAAAACCGCCTCCAGCATGAACTCCATGAGGATGATGAACCTGCTCGCTCCGATACTCTTCAGGATACCGATCTCGCGCACGCGCTCCTTGACCGATACCATCAGCACGTTCATGATGCCGATGCCGCTGACTATCATAACTATCGCGGCGACGGCTATCAGCAGCGTGCCCATAGTGTTCGCCGTTTGCAGCGCGGATGAGAGTACGCTGCCGGCGTCCGTTACCGTGTAGAACGCGTCGCTGCCGGTAATATCGTATATGTAGTCCTGGATTTCGGTTATCGCCGAGCCGACCGAGCTGATGTCGTTCGCCAGCGCGACGTATGACGCCGAGCCGCTCGCGCTCATGGCCATACGCGCGTCGCCGGAAACGGATCCGCCCGTGGTGTATTTCACCGCCACGTCGTAGGGGACGTAGGCCATGTCGTCCGGGGAGGACGACCCGCCGCCCGGCCTGCCCGCGCCGGAGCTTAAGCCCGCGCTGCCGCCGATCCGCGCGATCACGCCGACGACGGTGAACGACAGGCCTTTAAGCTTAACCGTCTCGCCGACGGCGGACTCCCAGTCCTCGCCGAAGAGCGCCGCGGCCGCGTTGTACCCGAGCGCGCAAACCTTCGCGCGGGACTTGCCGTCGCTGTCCGTGAAGAACTCCCCGGCGGCGATATCGAGATGGGTTATCTCGGCGTAGGCCTCGTTTATGCCCATTACCGTCACCGTTTCGCTCGTCTGGCCGTAAGCCAGCGTCGTCTGCGTGGACACGCTTATTCCGACGCTCTTGACGTGCTCCAGCTCCTCCATGTCGAGAGCCTGCTGTTTCGAGAGAGTCGTCTGGGAGGACGTGGCGCCGCCGCGCGTCATCATGACGCCCCCGCCGCGCGAGATCGTTATCGTCTCGACCGACAGCCGCTTATACTGCTCGGAGACGCTGTCCTCCCCGGCCTTGCCGATGCCAACCACCATAATAATCGTGAACGATCCGATGATGATGCCCAGGCTCGTCAGCATGACGCGGAACTTATTCGCGCCGACGCTGTAGAGCACGCTTCTGGCGATTTCCGATACCCTCATTTTACCGCCCCCGCCGCGACGGATTCGCCCTCGGACAGCCCGGAGAGCGCCTCTGTTTCCGTTCCGTTCGTAAGGCCGCACACCACCTCGCGCTGTTCATACGTGCCGTCGTCTTTCAGCACGTTGACGTACTGCCGGTCGTCCTCAATGAACACGGCCTTATTCGGTATCAGCAGCGCGTTCGGCCGCTCCAGACGGATAAACGTAAGCAAGGCGGCCATGCCGTCTTTGATCAGCGGGTCGGCGCCGTCAAGCTTCACCGTCACGGCGTATGTCGTTATACCGGACGAATCGGTCGTGGGCAGGGACGAAACCGTCTGCACCGAACCCGTATACGTCGTGTCGCTGATACTGTCGATCGTGACGCGCACTTCCTGCCCCGTCTCGACGCCGATGATGTCGCCCTCGGTGATGTTGGCGCTCAGGTATATCGCGGACAGGTCGCAGATGGTCAGGAAGCTGGAGCCGCTGCTGCTGGTCCCGAATATCATCTGCCCGCCCATGCCCGCGGCGGCCGCCGTAACGCGCTCGCCCTCTTTCTTGCCGATATTGATTATCCGCCCGTCGATCGGCGCGTATACGCGCGTCTTCTCCAGCTTGTTGCGAGCCTCCTGCAGCGCCAGCTCGGCGTCCTTGATAGCGGCGGCCGCGTTGCTTACGGCGTTGGAGCCGCCTTGCGCCTTCTCGTAGCTCTCGAGCTGCAGCGCGTAGCTCGACTCGCTCTTCGCGCTCGACGCCGCGTAATCCTTTCTGGCCTTCTCGTAATTCTCGCGCGCCTTGGTCAGGGCGCGCTCGGCGTCGGTCAGGTTACGCATGGCCGTCTTGAGCTTCGAGTCCGCGTCCTTTTCGGCGTTCTGTACCGCCCGGGCGATATCCTCCTGAAGTCTGGTCAGCGACTGCGACGCGTTCTCGAAATTTTTCCGCGCCGTCTCGACGCTTTTAGAACCCGATTCCGCGAACGCGCTCCTGGCGTCGTCGTAATTGCGCTGAGCCTTCTCGAGCGACGTCTGGGCGTCCTGCAGGTTCTGCTTGGCTGTAGCCAGCTTGTCGGAGGCGTCGCTCGCGGCGTTTGATTTCGCGCGGGCTATGTCCTGATTCAGCCGGTCGAGGGCCTGCTGCGCGGCGTCCACGTTCTTCCGCGCGGCGTCCACCTTCGCCGCCGCGTCCTCCTCAGCCTTGAGCCGCGCTTTCGCCATATCCTCATAGATCCGGATCAGCGACGTCTCGGCGGCGACGACGGCGGCGGACGCGGATTCCAGCTGCGAGGCGTCCGCACCCGCGTAGGCGTTGCGCTTCGATGTCACGTTGGCTTCGGCGTCGGCTATCTGCCGGTCGTAGGACGATTCGTCGAATGGATCCTTAGCCGCTTCCTCGGCTTCATCCAGCTCCGCCTGACGCTGCGCGAGAGCCGCTTTCGCGTCCTCCAGCTGACGGTCGGAGCTGTACGAATCATACGGCGACTTGGCCGTACTCTCGGCCTCGGTCAGCTCGGCCCGGCGCTTAGCGACCATGGCGCTCGCGTCGGAGACCGCCAGCGCGTAACTGTATTCGTCGAACGTCTCCTCGCCCGCCGAAGCCTTCGCTTCGTCCAGCTCCTCCTGACGCTGCGCGAGCGTCGCTTTCGCGTCCTCCAGCTGACGGTCGGAGCTGTACGAATCATACGGATCCTCGGCGGCCGCCTCGGCTTCGGCCAGCTCGGTCTCGCGGTCCGCCAGCGTCGTCTCGGCGTCCGCAACAGCCGTCAGATACCCCGACTCGTCGAACCCGGCGTCGAGCGACGCTCGGGTTGAGTCCAGGTTCATCTTGTCGTTCTTAAGGCCGTATTCGTACTGCCATACCGCGTCGTCGTAGTTGGAGCTGGCCTTAGCCAGGCTGTTCAGCGCGGTCTCGATGTCAAGCTGATAGTCCGCGTCGTCCAGTTCGGCCAGCAGGTCGCCTTTCTTTACGTCGCCGCCCGCCGCGGCGTAGATCTTGCTGACGATGCCCTCGACCTCAAAGTTAAGGTTGGTGACGGGCAAAGCGACGGTGCCGTCGGCGGTCAGCCCTACGATAAGGTCGCCTATCGCCGCCTTCTTGACGGCGGGCCCGGACGACGACGCCTGAGCCGCGCCGCCGCATCCCGACAGGCAGACCGCCGCCGCGAGCGTCATTAAAACAGAGGATAACGGGACTTTTTTCATCGCGTCTTCCTTCCTTCATAAAGATCTTGAGACAAGTATAAAAGATGAATGTGACGGCTGTATGAAGAGTTTCGGGAGGGTTTGTGAAAAATAAAAACACGCGGTTCTGAATTTTGCGGAGCCAAGTTCGCGTGGCTCAAGCGAACTTCTGTCAAGCAACATTCGCGGGCGCTTTCCATGACGAAAAAAGCGTGAAAAGCCGTTATCGGCGGCTTCTCACGCTTGATCCATTATTTCGACCGACACCCTCTCGCCAGTCGCCGAAGCGGCGGCTTTCACCACCGCGCGGAGCGCTCTCGCTACCCGCCCCTGCCTGCCTATCACCTTGCCCATGTCGTCCGGGGCTACCCGCAGCTCCAGCAACAGGCCTCTCTCGTTTTCCAATTTCGTAACGCTCACCTTGTCCGGTTCGTCCACCATGTATTTTGCCAGAATCTCAAGCAGTTCCGCCAACTTTAGCTCGCCTCCAGCCTTAGCCTTACAGCTTCCAGTCTCTGGACTAAGGAATTTACCGGGTCTAGGGTAAATTCACCTCAGCTTTAACCAATCCCATTTTATCCGCAAATCCAAATGGGATTAGTATTACTCAACGCCCGCTTTCTTGAGAAGCGCGCGAACCGTGTCCGTCGGCTGAGCGCCGTTTGCTATCCATTTCTTCGCGCCCTCCGCGTCCACGGATATAACGGACGGGTTCTTCATGGGGTCGTAGTAACCCAGTTCGGCGATAGTCACGCCGTCGCGCGCCACGCGCGAATCGGCTACGACGATACGGTAAAACGGCGCCTTCTTCGCGCCAAGCCTTTTAAGCCTGATTTTTACCATGGATACTCTCCTTATGAATTTTCGCGGATCCAAGCGAAAATCACTTTATGAATCTTCGCGCGAACGAACTTCTGTCACACAAAACCCCGTCACGCGAAAACCGCTTTCTACATTTTCAGCCCAAACGAGCCGCCGAAGCGGCCTTTCCTGCCTCGGGACATGTCGGTCATCTGCTTCATCATCCTGCGCATTTCCTCAAAACGCTTGAGAAGCTGATTCACTTCCTGGATATTCCTTCCGGATCCGTTCGCTACCCTGCGGCGGCGCGAACCATTGAGAATACCGGGACTGCGCCGCTCAGCGGGCGTCATCGAGCGGATTATCGCCTCGATATGCGCGAGCGCCTTCTCGTCCACGTCCACCGAGGCGATCTCGGCGCCCGCTAGCCCCGGGATCATATTAAGCAGGTTCTTGAGCGGACCCATTTTGCGTATCTGCTGCATCTGCGCCAGAAAATCCTCAAGGTCAAACTCGTTCTTACGGATCTTGCGCTCCAGCTCCCTGGCGCTCTCCTGATCGATGGCGTCCTGCGCTTTCTCCACCATCGTCAGCACATCGCCCATGCCGAGTATGCGCGAGGCCATGCGGTCGGGATAGAACGGCTCGAGCGCGTCGGGCCTTTCGCCCGTCGCCGCGAATTTGATCGGCCGGCCGGTCGCCTTGCGGACGGATATAGCCGCGCCGCCGCGAGCGTCGCCGTCCAGCTTCGTCAGAATCACGCCGTCCACGCCCAAGCTCTCGTGGAACGCTCCGGCTACGTTTACGGCGTCCTGCCCGGTCATGCTGTCCACCACGAGCAGCACTTCCTGGGGATTCGCGGCCGTCTTGACGGCGCGAAGTTCCTCCATCATCGTCTCGTCGATATGAAGCCTTCCGGCGGTGTCGAGAATCACGACGTCGCGGAGCTTCCCTCGGGCTTCCTCAATCGCCGCGAGCGCGATCTCCGGCGGCGGCACGTCCGTTCCCGCGGCGAATACGGGAACGTTTATGGACCTGCCCACAACGCGGAGCTGCTCGATAGCGGCGGGGCGGTATATATCCAGCGCGGCCAGCAACGGTTTCTTGCCCTGCCGCGTCAGGTGAGCGGCCAGCTTGCCGGCGGCGGACGTCTTGCCCGCGCCCTGAAGCCCCGCGAGCAGATAGACCGTCGGCGGCTTGCCCGAGAACGTAAGCTTCGCCTCCGCTCCGCCAAGAAGCGCCGTCAGTTCGTCATAAACGATCTTGACGACAGTCTGCCCCGGCGTCAGCGATTTTATCACCTCGTCGCCGATGGCCTTCTCGGCGACCGACGCGACGAACTCCTTCACGATACGGAAGTTTACGTCGGCCTCCAAAAGAGCCAGACGGACGTCGCGCATCGCGTCCTTAACGTCTTTCTCGGAGAGCTTGCCCATGCCGCGCAGACGCTTGAACACGGTGTTAAACTTTCCGGTAAGGATTTCAAACGCCATCAGACGGCCTCCCATCGGATGCGGCGGGGTCGATCACGGCGGAAATATGCCCGGTCAGCTCGGCCCAGTCGCCCGAAGAAACAATGGGCGACGCGGACATATCGCGGGCTTTATCCAGAGCCGCATCCGCCCGCGCGACACGGCGCAAAAGCCCCAGCGCGCTCTCGAAGCGCTCCAGCGAGCGAGTCGCCGCGGACAGAGACTCGCTGACGGCGGCCCGCGTTATTTCCTCCAGCTCGGCTATCTCGGCCAGAGACAAGTCGGATTGATACCGATGGGAGACAAGCCGCCGCTGTTTCTCGGTTAAAAGCTCTCCGTACAGGTCGAAGAGAGCCGCCCGCCTCGCGAAGTCGTCCATGGCGCCGCCCCCGCGCTGATTCCGGATGAATCGGTTGTGGTGTTAAGGAGTACTGCTTAACACTGATATTATAACAGAACTCGGACGGATGTCAAGAAAAAATTTTATACCGTTCTCAATCAAAAGGCGTGTCATAACGGATTTTTCGCGATTTTCGCGTACTCCCTCGGATATTCCTTACCCGTCTCCCGTACCTTCCGCACCGTCACCAACGAGCGCGCCGCGGATTCGCCCTTCACGTCCTTAGGCAGCGTCACGCGGACTACCTTCTCGAGATTTCCGCCCAGCGAGCGTATCGCGGAAGCGCCCGCGGACGTTTCGTCGTCCGCTCCTTTCATGGCGATGAAAACTCCGCCTACCCGGACGAACGGCAGACAAAGCTCGGCAAGCCCGGCAAGCCCGGACACCGCCCTCGCGACGGCGGCGTCGTATTTCTCGCGATGCGAACGGATCCGCCCGGCTTCCTCGGCGCGGGCGTTCAGCGTTCGCGCGCCCGACACGCCCAGCTCCGCGATCACCTCGTCCAGAAACGCCAGGCGCTTGCCGCGCGAATCGAGAAGCGTCACGTTGATTGCGGGATTCATTAGCTTCAGCGCCAGTCCCGGAAAACCCGCCCCGGTGCCTACGTCGATGAGACGTACCACGCCGGGGAACAACTCCGCCAGCAACGGCAGCAAGGTCGCGCTGTCGGCGAAATGCTTTACAAAAACGTCGCGCGGGTCGGTTATCGCGGTGAGGTTCATCTCTTTCGCGCGCTCGGAGAGCATCGCCGCGTACGCTCGAAGCTTCGGGGCGGCGGCGCCGAAGGTTGTGTGCCAATCGTCCATTTTTGACCTCTTTTTTATTGATTGGCTTTGTTTCTCAAGTGTCCTAATGCTTTCGATAGCCGTACTGCGCCGCCGCCGTTCAAATATCATTTTCGGGCGAATGCATGCCTCGATCCGTGTAATGAAGTCTTATTTACCCCTCCTTGCTTTGCGTACGCGGCATACGCCATTTTAAGCGAATCCCTTATTAATCCGCTATTCTATAATCACGGTAAAAGAAACTCGCCTTTATCGGATAAAATAAAATTGTGATTGATAAAAATATTTTCGCTTACGAGATATACAGTCACTCTTTATATTCGCGCCGTTGCTTCCTGTTCCGGACTATTTTCTCGGATTTGCGGTTCTTAATCTGAAGCGCGCTCTTAGACCGTAAAACCGAAAAAACCCGGTATCAGATAAGCTACTGTAACCATAATCAGCCCGGCCATGAGAACTCCCAGCGCAATCGCCGCCATAGATTTCTTTACGTCCATACCAAGGAGCGCCGCAATGAGGGCGCCTGTCCATCCGCCCGTACCCGGCAGCGGAATGGCCACAAAAAAGAATAGCCCAACGAAAAGCCGCCGCTTGATCGAGTCACTCTTGCGCATGGCGAGCGATTCCAACCAGCTGATCAACCCAACAAGCCAGCCGCGCCGCTTCAGCCAGTCAAAAACAGTACGGATGAAGAGCAGTATAAGAGGCAACGGAAGGACATTCCCAAGTAAGCATATCCAAAACGCCTGCGTAACCGGGACGCGCAGAATCGACGCCGCGATAAGCCCAAGACGAAGCTCCGCAATCGGAAGCATCGAGATAATAAAGATCACGCCCCAAGCGGGTATGCCGTGGGATGAGAAGAACTCGATCAGCGCCTCGGACATTATGTCAACCCTTTCTTCCGGACCGGCTGGCGAAACCGGCGAAGCTTCCCCGCAAAGGAACTGATTTAGAACATCAGAATCCTAACATAGTTTATCCCATTTGTCAACGCCTGTTTTGGCCGGCACGTTTCAAAATTATGCTGGGAGTATTTTTATATTTGGACGTGTTTTGAACTTATGCGCTTTGGCCGCCGTTTTTTTCTCCTCGCCGCATTCCCTCTTGCAAAATCCCTCCGACTAATTTAGAATACATTCAGGATACGCAATATCATTCGGAGGGATAATATATGAACGAGATATTCACGCGGCGCAGCGTGCGCCGGTTCACTCCCGAACCCGTTTCGCCGCAAGACGCCGAGCGGGTGCTCCGCGCGGCTATGCAGGCTCCTTCCGCGGGCAACCAGCAGCCCTGGGAATTCATCGCGCTGACCGACCGCGCTATGATCGACAAGCTGGCGCGCGTCAGCCAGCACGCCGCGCCGCTACTTTCGGCGACGCTCGCGGTGGTCGTCCTCGCGAACGGCAATGGGATTCGCTTCCCCGGCTGCGTCCCCGCCGACCTGGGCGCGGCGACCCAGAATCTGCTCCTTGAGGCGCATTCGATCGGTCTCGGCGGCGTATGGCTCGCCATCGCGGACTTCCCGGAACGCGTCGAGTACGCGCGGAAGCTGTTTGCCTTGCCTGAGGGCGTCGCCGCGTTCGCCGCCGTCGCGCTGGGTCATCCGGCGGAAAACCCTAAACCCGCGGACAGGTTCGTCCCCGCGAAGGTTCACTATGGCGGGTATTGACGCGCTGACGCCGATCCAGCGCCAGTGCTACGCGCCGATCGCGGCGGGGCGCGACGTTGTGGCCGTATCCGAGACGGGTTCCGGCAAGACGCTCGCGTACTTGCTGCCGCTGATCGGGACTCTGTCCAAGGAGAGCGGATACCCGCGCGCGCTGATCGTCGCGCCCTCGCGGGAACTGGCGGCGCAGGTCGCGTCCGTCGCGCGGGATTTCGGCGTGGACGCGGCGCTCGCCATCGGCGGCGCCAGTGCGGAGCGTCAGATAGAAACGCTCAGGCGCAAACCGCCTGTCGTCGTCGGCACGGCGGCGCGTATGCTGGAATTATATGTAAAAGGTAAGCTGAAGACGCACGCTGTCCGCGCGGTCGTTCTGGATGAAGCCGACCGGCTGTTCGCGGATGAAAATATAGGCAGTGTCGCGGCGCTTCTTAAGACGACGCTGAAGACGCGGCAGACGCTGCTCTTCTCGGCGACGGAGCCGGAGCCGCTCTTCACGCGCGACCCCGTATTCATACGTTTGGGGACCGGACGCCCGCCCGCGTCGATCGAACACGTCCTCATACCTGTCGCGAACGCGCGGGATAAATTCAGGGCGCTGCGCGGTTATATCGCTAACTCGGACGGGGCGAGGGCGGTCGTGTTCCTCTCAAGCCCGGACAGAGAAGCGCCGAAGCGGTACGCCGAGCGCATGTCGTTCCACGGCGTGCCGTCGGCGTACGTCCGGGGAGGACCCGGCAACCGCGAGCGCGCGGAAGCCGTCCGCGCTTTCCGTGACGGCAGGGCGCGGCTGCTGTTCGCGTCGGACTTGGCCGCGCGGGGGCTGGACTTCCCGGACGTGACGCGCGTGGTCAACTGGGACGCGCCCGAAGACGCGGAAATCTATCTGCACCGCGCCGGACGCTGCGGACGCATGGGCGGCGGCGGTGTGTGCGTGTCGCTGGCGGCGCCGCGCGAGATGGCGGCTTTGGCGGCTGTCGCCAAAAAACTGGGGATTGCGATAACTCCGGCGTGAGCAATATTGGTTGTAATTCCCACAAAGAATAGGCCCCGCGCGAAGCGCCGGGTTCAGCAAGGCCGAGACTTCTCTCGGCCGGGGAGGGGTATCGCCGATGGTTATCATCAACACGCTGGAAAACGGCGTCCGTGTAGCGCTGGAGCCGATGGAGGGGATTCGGTCCGCCGCGCTGGGTATCTGGGTACGCAACGGCGCGCGGGACGAACCGCCGGAGCTTAACGGCATGTCGCATTTCATTGAGCACATGCTGTTCAAGGGTACGTCGTCGCGGACGGCGAAGCAGATCGCGGATTCGATGGACGCCATCGGCGGGCAGCTGAACGCCTACACCGCGCGGGAATACACGGCGTATTACGCGCGCGTGCTGGATACCCATTTCGGCGCGGCGCTGGAGATCCTCGCGGATATGTTCTTCAACTCAAGGTTCGACGCCGGGGAGATAGCCAAGGAACGCAACGTTATCACCGAAGAGATCAGCATGTATAAGGACACGCCGGAGGATCTCGCGCACGACGCGCTGTCCGAGACGCTGTATCCCGGCGACCCGCTCGGCGCGTCGATCCTCGGCACGCCGGAATCCATCGGCGCTTTCAAACGCGGCGACTTCATCGAATATATCGAGACGCACTACACGCCGGACAGGATTGTCGTCTCCGCCGCGGGCAGTCTCGACCCGGACGCGGCTCTGGAGGCGATCGCGAAGGTGTTCGGATCATTCCGCCGGCGGAGCGTACCCGCCAATTTCCCGGACGGGCGCGTCCGCTTCACGCCGGGCAGCAAAGCCGTCGCCAAGGACATAGAGCAGCTGCACCTGTGCGTGGGTTTCCCCGGCATTCCGACCGGATCGCCCAAAACATACGACCTGGCCGTTCTCAACACTATGCTCGGCGGCGGTATGTCCAGCCGCCTTTTTCAGCATATCCGCGAGGACAAAGGGCTGGTGTACTCTATATACTCGTACACGCAGGGTTTCAAGGGCGAGGGTCTGCTGTCGGTCTACGCGGCGCTGGCTCCGGAGAACGCCCCGGAGACGCTCGATCTAATAATGGCCGAAACGGACAAGTTCCGCCGCCGCGAGGTCGGCGCCAAGCTGCTTGCCGACACCAAGGAGCAGATCCAATGTAACTACCTGATGAGCCTGGAGAGTTCGTCCACGCGCATGACGAACATCGGCCGCGGACTGCTCATGCTGGGTCGCGTATACTCCCCGGAAGAGATCTCGCGTTTCATCGACGCGGTGACGGAGGAGTCCGTTAAGGCGCTGGCGAATGAGATTCTGGATCCGGAGCGGGTGGGGATCGCGACTGTCGGGAAGAGCGAACGGGTTCTCCGCGCGGGGATGTCCGCGCCCGCAACCTGAAAAAGTCCCGCGGGCGATCCGTCTCGGATCGCTTACGGGACTTGTAATGTCAATAACTAAGCTAAGAACCTGTATTCATAGATGGAATCGACGTCTTTTCGGCTGATTTCCCGTCGTTGATCGTCAGCCAAAAACTCGCGTACTCAGAAAGCACGCAAGTTTTTGGCTTCCTCGCCCGGCGGAAAATCATCGCGCAAATCCGCCGATTCCACTAATGAATACAGGTTCTAAGACCTTGGAGTTCCGTCTCTAAACCCTGTTTTGCCGCCGCGCTTTATTCCAAAAATTCCTTCAGCTTCTTGGATCTGCTGGGGTGGCGCAGTTTCCGAAGCGCCTTCGCCTCGATCTGCCGAATCCGCTCCCTTGTAACGTTGAACTCCCTGCCGACCTCCTCCAGCGTGCGCGCGCGGCCGTCGTCCAAGCCAAAACGCAGGCGCAGCACCTTCGCCTCCCGGTCGGTCAGCGTACGAAGCACTCCCACCAGCTGCTCCTTAAGCAGCGTAAACGCCGCCGCGTCCGACGGCGCGGGAATGTACTCGTCGGCGATGAAATCCCCGATGTGGCTGTCCTCCTCCTCGCCGATGGGCGTGTTGAGCGATACCGGATCCTGGGACAGCTTCATTATCTCGCGCACCTTCTCCACGGACATCTGCATTTCTTTGGCGATCTCGTCCGGCGTCGGTTCGCAGCCAAGTTCCTGCAGCAGCAGTTTCGACACGCGCAGCAGCTTGTTGATCGTCTCAACCATATGGACGGGGATGCGGATCGTCCGCGCCTGGTCGGCGATGGCGCGCGTTATCGCCTGGCGGATCCACCACGTGGCGTAGGTGCTGAACTTGAACCCTTTGCCCGGGTCGAACTTCTCCACCGCCTTGATCAGCCCGAGGTTGCCTTCCTGGATCAGGTCGAGGAAGTGCATCCCGCGGCCGACGTAACGTTTCGCTATCGACACGACAAGCCGCAGGTTGGATTCGCACAGGCGGTGCTTCGCGTCCTCGTCGCCGCCTATCATGCGGTTGGCGAGATCTATCTCTTCCTCCGCCGTCAGCAGAGGCACCTTGCCGATCTCTTTCAGATACATCCGTACATGATCGTCCACGTTGATGTTATTCTCAATGGATATAGCTTCCAGATCCTTCTCCGGCTCGTCCTCTATCTCCATCGTGCCGAGTATCTCCACGCCGTTCTGTTCCAGCGCCTCGTATACTTTTTCAATATGTTCGGGCCACAGTTCCATATCGCCGAAGGAATCAATTATCTCACCATATTCGAGCGCGTTTTTCTTCCGACGCGCAAGCGAAACAAGCTCCCGTATCTTTTCGGCAAGCCGAGTGTCGTCCATCTTCCCGGGCGTGTCAGCCGGAAACTCCGAAGGGCCGGCGGCGTCTCCCCCAAGCGGGGCGGACACGTCCCCCGTTGTTATCTCGTCCGTTTCATCCCTTATCTCCTCGGTCTCATCCGGGATTTTTTGAGTGGACTCCAAGGCAATCCTTCCCTTCCTATGCGTTTACTATTTTATCCATCAACATCTGTTATATACTGTTTTTTTGCGTTTCTTTTCGCCTCGGCCAATCGCTGCCGTTCCGCGAAGTCAGCCGCTTTGAGCGCGTTTAACTGACTGTCGTAGTACGCCGTTTTGACTACGCCCAGGCACTCGTTAAGCATCTTGAGACGCGCCGCCTCGTCGCCGTATACGGGCGGGCGCGCGAACACGTTGGCGATCATCCTTTGCTCGCCCTCGTCCTCGAACCGGCTGATCAGATCCGGCGGGTAGCACACGCCCTTCTTTTCGTACAGCGCGTAAACCGCCCTGTACGCCGCTCTGTAGAATCCCGTCAGCATCTCCGCCTCGGGCAGGCACGCGCGGACCGCCCGCGCCGCCGGCTCGCTCGCGGTTATCGTATGTATGATATTGCGTCTCGCCTCGTCGGCGGCCTTCCCGCCTTCCGACCTGTCGAAGCTGTTCGGCCGCGCCCGGGAACGCGCCCCGACCGGCCGCGCGTATCCGGCGCCGGACCGGTCAGATTCCTTTTTCAGCGCCTCCTCGGATATTCCGGTCAATTCGGAAATCTCTTCTATGTACACGTCTTTCTCTATCTCCCCGGCGGCGGTGGCGGCCAGCTTAGCCGCCTCCCTGCCGAAGAGTATCTTCTGGGCCGAATCGGCCAAATCGTAATTTCTTTTAAGCGCCGTCACCTGGAACTCGATGTGATCGACGGCGTTTTTCGCGGCTTCGGCAAAAGCTCCCCGCCCGAAGGCCTTAAGGAACTCGTCGGGATCCTTTGCTCCGGACAGCCGCAACACCTTGACCGACACCCCCGCCTTAAGCAGGATCGGTATCGCTCGGACGACGGCGTTCTCCCCGGCGCCGTCCGCGTCGAAGAGCAGGACGGCCTCGCGCGCGTACTGCCGGATAAGACCGGCGTGGGCGTCGCCGAACGCCGTGCCCAGCGTCGCGACGGCGTTCGTGAAGCCGTACTGGTGCAGACTGACGACGTCCATATAGCCCTCGCAGACAAACAGCCGCTCGGACCGCTCGCGTTTCGCGAAGTTGAGGGCGTACAGCGCCCGCGACTTGCTGAACACGGGCGTCTCCGGCGAATTGAGGTACTTCGGCCTGCCGTCCCCCATCACGCGCCCGCCGAACGCGATCACGCGCCCGCGGCTGTCGAAGATCGGGAACATAAGCCGCTGGAAAAACCTGTCTCCCATGCCGCGCCGGCCCTCGGCCGACAGCCCGGCGGAGACCAGCTCGTCCCGCCGAAAACCTTCGGCGAGGAGCTTGTCCGTAACGCGGGCGCCGCCGACGGCGTACCCCAGTCCGAAACGCTTGCGCATCGCCGGGGATACGCCGCGCTTGTCCAAATACGCTCGCGCGCCGGCGCCGTCCTGTCCGTTCAGTTCGGCGTAATAGAACCGCGCGGCGGCGGCGTTCGCGGCGACAATACGCTCGCGCAGCGCCCGCTCACGATCGTCCCCGCTCTCGGGCAGGGCGTATCGGGCGCGATCGGCCAGCCATTTTACGGCGTCGACGAAGCCGAGATTCTCTTTGCTCATTACGAATGTTATAACGTTGCCGCCCGCCCCGCAGCCAAAACAGTGGTACACCTGCTTCTCGGGGGAGACGGAGAAAGACGGCGACTTCTCGCCGTGGAACGGGCAAAGCCCAATAAGGGCGGAGCCGTTCTTTTTGAGCGCGGTATGCGCGGATATTATATCGACAATATCGCTCCGCGCGCGCACCTCGTCGATTATGTCGTCGGAATACCTCATATCGACAGCTTCCAGCTTTCGGGGACGAAGTTATCAAGATATACGCGCATTGCGAAACGGTCGGTCATCCCCGCGATATAGTCGCAGGCGGATCGGCCGAGTCCGCCGCCCGGCTCCGCTCTTTGGCGGAACGCCTCCGGTAGCAGCTCCGGGCGCCGCGCGTACAAGTCCCATAGTGAGACGATTATTCCCTTTATTTTCATCCGCTCCGCCGCCTGGATCTGGCTGGCGTAGACGGTCCGGAACATGAAAGCCCGGAGCGCCCACAGCAGCTCGCGGGATTCGTCCGGCAGGGCTATCGTGTCACGTCCGGCGGATTCGGATACCGCCGCGCGAATAAGGTTATCAATACGCTCGCCGGGCGATTCGCCGAGCAGACGCGCCTCACGCGGCAGGTCGTCCGGATCGAGCACGCCCGCGCGTACCGCGTCGTCTATGTCGTGGTTTATGTACGCTATCTTATCGGACAGGCGCACGGTCTGTCCCTCCGGCGTCATGGGGTTTCCCGAGGAACGGTGGTTCACGATTCCGTCTACCACCTCGTCCGACAGGCCCAGCCCGGCGCCGTCGTTCTCCAGTACCCGGACGACGCGCCCGGACTGCTCGTTGTGCCGGAACCCGCCCAGCGGCAGCATCAGCGTGTTCAGCACGGCCTCGCCCGTATGACCGAACGGCGTATGCCCCAGATCATGACCCAAGGCGATGGCCTCGGTCAGATCCTCGTTCAGGCCGATCGCCCGGGCGATCGCCCGCGACACCTGCGCGACTTCCAAGGTATGCGTCAGCCGAGTGCGGTAATGGTCGCCCTCAGGCGCTATGAACACCTGCGTCTTGTGCGTTAGCCGCCGGAACGCCTTTGATTGGATGATCCTGTCGCGGTCACGCTGAAAATCAGCGCGCGGTTCGCGGCGCATTCGCCCACCCCATAACTGATATGCCCAGACGCGTAAAACCTCTTTTTCTATTATACACGCAAGTACGGGTAAACGCAAGGGGAATCGCGCGAGTGAAATTTCGTCGCTTGCTTATCCTGGTCAGGATAAGCAGCCCGCGAACAATAAAAACGATCCTGAAACAAGCGCGACAGTTATGCAAAATTACGAATTCCCCGAAAAGTGTTGCGCGGCAATAGGCACAACATCCAGATTAAGTGGTAACGCTATGGGAACAATCACTTGAAAACAGAGGGTACGCATTGGGACGCGCAACTGAATCTACGCGTATTTCACCGAAACCGAATCTATACTGAAGCGCATGGCGATACTGCGGGAGTTTCCGTATCGGCGCAAAACACGGTTCGGGTTTACGCGGGAAGAAATACCGAAACTATTCAACAACGCCGATTTTTCCCGGTACTCGCTTTCTTGCGGAAAAGACCTGTCCACCTCGGCTTTAGCCGTCTCCATCTGTTCCTTCGTCGAAACGAGGTCGGCTTCCAAGCGGCGTATCGTATCGCCAAAGGCATCGATCGCGTAGTCAAGCCGCGTGACGTTGCCGTGGATGTCCGCGCCGCGCCTTACGCCGTGGGACAGCGCCCCGCAAAGCGTCACTCTGTACTCTTAGCGTAAGTGTCAAAGGAAAGCGCCATGTCGAAGCCGCAATAGCTTCCGAGCGGCACGGGATCTGGCTAGGTATGGCTTTGCAGGCTTTGATGATCGCGTTGCCCGCCTC
>JAISCI010000016.1 GCA_031265685.1 Clostridiales bacterium | reverse complement strand
GCCCCCAGTTGCTCGATAGGTACCGTTCGTTGCCCTTGCGCCATGGAAGTTTGCGGCTCCAAGCAAACTTCCATTCGCGCCATTTGTCGTGGAGCAAGGAATTTTGCATGGTTCGAAGCATTTTCGCATGGGTGAAGTTTGCATCGCATTATCGTTTGAACCACACGATAATGCTTCGAATCACGCAAAATTCATCCAAGCGATAATGCGATGCAAAATCCATAGTCCGGTTCATACTGTCTTATAATGACTGTGAGTTTGTTCATGAGTTGTACGGCGGGTTTAATATTGAGCCTGTTTCGCGGTTAAACAGTCTGACAAGCCGGTATGAAAATCGAGAAAATTATAAGGAGTTGATCGTTCGGAATTACTAATAATGAATTATTGATAATGACTATTGGTATTATTTGGATTCTATATATAGTGTTAAATTGAATTCATATTGTATATGAAAACGTTCTGTGTGTGCTGTTATTTATCGTGCACGTGGAACGTTTTCTGTCTGTCTGAGAGAGAAAAAAATTGGTGTTCTTGATAAAGATTTTTTGTGTTCTTGTTGAACGATTACAAGAGACACACGCATTCTTGCCACCGATGAAAAATAACGCGGGTACGCGACGAAATCGCCGAAGCGAGCGCCGAACGAATTGGGGTCAGGTCCCCGCCCAGACTCGCCTGACCGGACGAATCTCAGATTCTTTAGATCCCCGGTCGTTGGCCGCTGCACTCCGCTCTTTGTCCCGCCGCTTGTTTCTCCAAATATCCCTTCAGCCGCTCCATGGTCGCCGCTGACAAATGATGGCCGATCTCTCTCGCGTCCTCCTCGGCGTCGGATTCGTCCACGCTCAGGACGTCCCGGAGGAAGCGGGTCAAAACGGCATGCCGCCCCGCCGCGGATAGGGCTATTTCCAGCCCCTTCTCCGTAAGCGACAATCCGTTGTATTTTTCGCGCTCAACGTAGCCATTCTCGCGCAATATGCCGACCGCCTTGTTCGCCGAAAGTTTCGTCAGCCCGAGCGATACGGCCACATCCGTGACGCGCGCCGCGCCCTTGCCGTTTATGATGGAATATATCGTCTCAAGATAATCCTCGAGCGAGGGCGGCACTTTACCTTTGTGTTCCACGGCGTCCTCCGATTTAATGAATATTTCTATTGCGAAACGACCGTAAATATTATAGAATTAGAGCGAGGTAAACCTACTTGAAAGGAGCTGTTAGCTATGGCTTATCAGATTAACGACGACTGCATCAGCTGCGGCGCGTGCGAAACCGAGTGCCCCACCAGCTGTATCTCCGAGGGCGACGGAAAATATGTTATCGACGCGGCGGACTGCATTTCTTGCGGATCCTGCGCGGCGGTCTGTCCGGTGAGCGCGCCGAACGAAGCGTAGCCAGAAAAGCCGAGCGGGCGCTCCGCCCGGCTTTTTCCGTTCTAGTACACGACTGGCGTTTTGTCTCCGAGCGACGCCTTGTCGAGGTTCTCCTCGTATTCGGCGGGCACGGCGATCGTATCGGGGTCGCCGTCCGAGATGTAGCGGAATTCCGGGCGCTCACGGTAGAACTCCAGGAAGAAGCCCATATCGTAGGCGTTCTCGATCGGCGTCGAAGACCCGCGCACGCGCGGCATGTTCATCGGATCGAACCCGACGCGGTTCGGCGCGGAAGGCATAGCGTTGTAGCCCTCCTTAAGCGCGAACGCGCACTGGTACGTCCGCCCCTCGCTTACGCCCGACGCCACGTATCCGCGAAGCTCTTCCTTCGGCCTGTCGCCGAACGGGAACGCGAACCCGACAGGCTCGTACCCCGGCAGTGCGTCCCGGATCAGGCGGTCGATATAGCCGATCTCGTCCATGATTTCCCGCGCGTCCAGCGACGACAGCTCCGGATGCGTCTTAGTGTGGTTGCCGACGTCATACCCGTGATCGACGAGCCACTTAAGGCGCTCGGGCACGTCGCCCGCCCCCGGAAACGGGTCGTCGTTGATAAAGAGCGTCGCGCCCGCGCCGAAGTCCGGGCGCTTCCCGCGGAACTCTTCCATGATGGCTATGCCGGTTTCCGGCGCGGGAATCAGCCCGCCGCCGCTTTCGATCAGCCGGAACGTGTTCGGATCGCCGTCGTCGAACGTTATGACGACAGGGGCGTATCCGGCGGGGACGCGGATGTTGTTCTCAATCACGTCCTTCATCGAGCAGAGCCGGAAGCCGTCGTTGTAGAGCGTCTCGAGATCCTCGCGGAAATCGCCGGCGCCGCGCTGATACTTCGAGGGCGCTTCGCCCGTCACGACGCCGTGATACATGATGATCATAATGTGGCCGACTTCGTAGGGTTTGATCGCCGCGTAGTCGATAGGCGCGGACTCGGCTGCCGGTTCGGGTTCGGTCGGCGGGGCGGTTGACGGAAGCGTCGGGGACGGGAGAGGCGCGGACGTCGTCGGTATAGGTTCGGACGTATGCTCCGGCTGAGCGATCTCGCCGCGGCGTGGAGCGGCGCAGGACGCGAGCGTGAGCGCCAGCATCAGCGCCAATATTGTTTTATGCCGAACGGAGTGTGATTTCATCGGGATTGATACCTCCTGCCGGAATTATATCAGAAAAGTTTGGGCTGGTAAAGATGATATTCAGAGATATATCTCAGCATGGATGGGGATGATGATATGCCGAACAAAATTATTCTTTTGACCGGCGGCGGCACCGCGGGGCACGTCGTCCCGAATCTCGCCCTGCTTCCGGCGCTCAGACAGTTCGGCTTCACCGCCGAGTACGCCGGGCAGTCCGGCGGCATCGAGCAGCGCCTGGCCGAGGAAGCCGGTCTTCGCTTCCACGCCGTTTCCGCCGGAAAGCTCCGCCGCTACCTCAGCTGGAAAAACATATCGGACGTAGGCCGCACTCTCAAAGGCGTCGCGGATGCCGTCGGCGTGATCCGGCGCGCTCGCCCGGTCGTGGTGTTCTCCAAAGGCGGGTTCGTGTCCGTGCCGGTGGTCGTGGCGGCGCGGCTCTGCGGCGTGCCTGCCGTCATCCACGAATCGGACATAACGCCGGGCTTGGCCAACCGCCTGGCCGCCCCGTTCGCGTCGCGCTTTCTGGTCTCCTGGCCCGAGACGGCGCGTGATCTCGGACGAAAGGCCGTCTTTACGGGCGCGCCGATCCGCGCGGAGCTTCTGGAGGGCGGGCGCGCCGCAGGTCTGCGATTCCTCGGGTTCTCCGGCGCGAAGCCCGTACTGCTCGTCATGGGGGGGTCTCTTGGCGCGGCGGCCGTAAACGTCGTCGTGCGCCGGACGCTTCCGTCGCTCACCGCGGAATTCGACGTGGCGCACGTTTGCGGCAAGGGCGGCACCGACGCCTCGATCAGGACGGTCGGATACCGCCAGCTTGAATATATCGGCGCGGAACTGGCCGACGTCTACGCTGCGGCGGCGGTCTGCCTGTCCCGCGCGGGCGCGGGCGCGTGCTTTGAGCTGACCGCCGCCGCGATACCGACGGTATACATGCCGCTGACGAAGCGTCAGAGCCGGGGCGATCAGATCCTCAACGCCGCTTCGCTGGCGGCGCGCGGCTATTGCGAGGTGGCGGACGAGGATACCGCTGCGCCGGAAGAAGTCGTCCGGCGAATACGCGCCGTCTACGCCGACCGCGACGCCTACAGCGAGCGGATGCGCCAGACGTCCGCCAAGCCGGCCGAAACGGCGCTGCGCGTGGTTTCCCACATCACGCAATGCGCGAAGAAGGCGAAGGGGGGCTAAGGCTAATTCCATTCAAAATATGCCGAATATTTTTTCGGGCTTGCGGTATGAATTTTGCTTGATTCACGCAAAATCCCCAATCGCGAACCGAAAAAACATTCGGCGTCCTTTAGACCGGAATTAGTCTAAACCCCCTTCGCCTCCCGTATCATCCTCGTCTTCAGCGCGTAAAGCTCTTCGGACAGATCGACCGGCAGTATATGCGGGTTGACTAACCTTTTGTACTCATCCCAGAGAGAATCCATGTCGGCGCGGCAGATCTCGGCTATCCGCGCCAGGGACGGCGGCTCGTACACGCGCTCCCCGCCCGCCATGACCGGCGCAAGCAGCGGCTCCACAGTATACTCGCCGGGACGCAGCCGCATTTTTTTCCATGTGTCGCGCGGATCAAAAATCACCATCTCGCGCGACTCGTCGATCCGCTCGCCCTCCAGCGCGATTATGTCGGCCTTGATCTTCCGCGTCCGCGCGTCGTACAGGCGGTACACGTCCTTTACCCCGGGATTGGTGATCTTCTCGTGGTTCTCGCTGAGCTTGATCTTGGGTACGGCCTCGCCGCCGCGGACCTCGGCGGCCATTTTGTATACGCCGCCCAGCGCCTGCCAGCCCGCCGCCGTTATCAGGTTCGTTCCGACGCCCCAGACGTCGATCCTCGCGCCCTGGCTTTTCAGCGACGAGATAAGGAACTCGTCCAAGTCGCTCGAGGCGCAGATCGTCGCCTTCGGGAAACCCGCCGCGTCCAGCATCTCACGCGCGCGCTTCGAGAAATACGCCAAATCGCCTGAATCGATCCGGACGCCGTAAGCCGCCGGCAGCGTCCCCGCGGCCCGCATCTCGGAGAATACGCGGATCGCGTTGGGCACGCCGCTCTCGAGCGTAGAGTACGTGTCCACAAGTAATACGAGCCTGTTCGGGAACACTTCCGCGTATGTGCGGAACGCCGTCAGCTCGTCGTCGAAACTCTGTATCCATGAATGCGCGACGGTACCCGCCAGCGGTATGCCGAACATTCTGCCGGCAAGCGCGTCGGACGTCTGGAAAATGCCGGCTATGGCCGCCGCCCTCGCTCCGTATACCGCGGCGTCCGGCCCGTGCGCCCGGCGAGCGCCGAACTCGAGGACCGGGTCGCTTCCGACCGCTTCCTTGATCCGCGCCGCCTTCGTCGCGATAAGGCTCTGGTGGTTGATAATGTTAAGCAGCGCCGTCTCGATCAGCTGCGCCTCGGCTATCGGCGCCCTGACGCGGACGAGCGGCTCCCCCGGGAACACGACGCGGCCTTCCCCGACCGCATGGATGTCGCCGCTGAATTTGAAGCCGCGCAGCCATTCCGCCATTTCCCCGCCGAAGGACACGTCCTGTTCGCGCAGGAAGTCGATGTCGCCGCCGGTGAAGCGCATATTTTGTACATAATCAATCGCCTGCTCCAGTCCGGCGGCGACGGTGTAACCCCCGTCGAACGGATTTTTTCGGAAATACAGATCGAACACGGCGATCTTGCCGAGCGAACCCGCGAGCATATGCCCGCGAGCCATCGTCAGCTCGTAGAAATCCATCAGCATAGTCAAGTCGCGAGACACGCAGCTTTCCCCCAGACATTTATTCGGCGGACAAATCGCTCGGGACGCCGCCCGGCGGATCGGACTCATCGGAGGACGGCTCGGCTGGTTCCGGGGCGGATGGTTCCGCCGGGCCGGGTTTAGGGCTGAACGCCAGCTTGAGCATAACGACGACCATCGGCCCTATGAAGAAGCCCAGCACGCCGTACAGCTTTATCCCGCAATAGATCGACAGCAGCATAAGCAGCGGGTGCACGCCGATGTTCCCTCCGAGAACCTTCGGCTCCAGCGCCTGGCGCGTCAGGAACACGACCAGATAGACGCACATCAGCGCGAGCGCCATGCCGTAGTCCCCGAGCAGCAGGCAGAGCGCCGCGAGCGGCCAGAGCACGGCGCCGGCGCCGAATACGGGCAGGGCGTCGATGATACCCGTCACGAGACCGAAGATGAGCGCGTATGGGAATCCGATGATGAAATACCCCGCGACGCACAGCGTCGTTATGACGCTCATTATGGTCAGCTGCGCCTTGATATAGCCTACGACCGCCGCGATCAAACCGTTCTTGACGGCCTCGTAGCCGCGGATCAGCCATTCGGGCAGGACGGAGCGCATCGCCTCCCCGAGCTTTTCCCTGTCCTTGGTCATAAAGAACGTTGAGAGGACGAACACGATGAACGTCAGCAGCGCGCCGCCCAAGAACGGCACCGCGCGCGCCACGCCCTGCTTCAGTCCATCAGAAAAGAACCCGGCCAGCCCCGTGATCAGCCCGCCGGCCGCGTTCTCGATGTACGACACCAGCTCGACGGGCGCCATGCCGATCAGCTCGTTGTATTTGCGGATCAGCCCGCCGGAGAAATCTCTGATCCAAGCGATATACTGTTCGTCGTTATCAAGGAAAGCGCGTATCTCGTACTGGATACGGTGGACGGCGAGATACGTCAGAAACCCGAATAACGCCAGAAAGAAAGCGATTACAGCGGCCGTACCGACCGACTTCGGAATCTTGAGCTTTCTGTGCGTAAACCGGACGACGGGCGCGAACATCATGCTGAGGATGAACGCGAAAACGAACGGCGCGACATACCGGAACAGAAAATGCACCAGCACGTACACCCCCGCGACGACCGCGAGAACGATGGCGGCGCGCATTATGAACTTTCGGTTCGCGCAGTAGAAATCCCGAAACATCAGATACCTCCGACAGCCTCGCGCTGTTTCAGGATTAAAGTTAACATTTGTTTTTAAGGTTCGCGCCCATGAAGTTTGCTTGATTTACGCAAACTTCAGAGCCGCGCGAACACGCTTACGCTCTTAAAAACAAATGTTACTATCTAATCTGAAACAGCTTCACGCACGGCTTTGCCCGCCAGCGCGTCGGCCTCCTCGTTGAGGGCGACGCCTGAATGGGCGGGTACTTTCACAAACATTATACGCATAACCCCGTCGAATTGTCTAATAAACTTTACGTAATCATTTGAGCAGCGCTTCCCGGCCTTCCACTCGCCGCGCGCCCAGCAACCGATCCCGGCGTAATCGTGCTTGATGATAAGGCGGTCGAACCCACGCGAATGGCAGTACGCCACCGATTCCATCGCGGCGGACACCTCTCCGGCTATGTTGCGCTCGACGGCGTATTCGGGGCGGCGGCCCGCGCCCGAAAGCCGGACAGTCTCGCCGTCCGGCATCAGGATAACCGCGCCCCAGCCGTATATCCGGCGCGCCGCGTCGTAGCTGCCGTCCACATACGCCACGGGGCAGAGAGGATCCGCTTCCGCCGCCTCGGGAGCGTCGCCGCCGCGCATGTACGCCTCGGCCTCGTCCCTGGCGGCGAAGCCCCGGAACTCCGCTCCTTTGAATCCCGTCACGGCTCGCTTGCACTCGTCCCACGCGCCGAATATGCCCGTCTGCCTGCCGCGACGGACGGCGTAGAAATTCTTTTTAGGATTAGCCATTCGCCGCCTCTTCCTCACCGAAATAGATGCCGTGCCACACCAGAAACATATATACCGTCCATATTTTGCGGCTGTTGTCGCGCTTGCCGTTCTTGTGGTCGTCCAGCAGACGGAGCAGCCTGTCCGTATCGAAATACCTCGCGGCGGGCTTCGAGAGGAACGCTTCGCGCACCGCGCCGTAACGCTTGTTCTCGCGCAGCCATATCCGGATCGGCACGGGGAAGCCGAGCTTCTTTTTCTCCGCCGTCTCCTGGGGCAGGCGGCTCTTCGCCGCCATGCGGAAAGCGTACTTCGTAGCCTGCCGGTTGACGCGGTAATCGGTCTGGACGCGGCTGGCGACGGAGAACACGTCTTTGTCGAGATACGGGACACGCACTTCCAGCGAATGCGCCATGCTCATCTTGTCGGCCTTCAGCAGTATGTCGCCGACCATCCAGAGGTTGATGTCGGCGTACTGCATTTTGGTGACGTCGTCCGCGCCGGGGATCCGGTCATATACGCGCTTAGTTATGTCCGTCGGCGGGGTGCCCTTCGGGCGGCGGAGCAGCTTTGAGCGCTCCTCCGGCGGGAAGATATACGCGTTGCCGATGAAGCGCTCCTCAATGGTCTTGGACGCGCGGATAAAGAAACTCTTACCCTTGAACCCGAACGGCGCGAGACTGACAAGCCACGCCATAAACCGCCGGAAGAAGCGCGGCGTGTCCGTCATGATCCGCAGGTCGAGCGGCTCGCGGTAGATGTTGTACCCGCCGAAGAACTCGTCCGCCCCCTCGCCCGACAGCGCCACCTTGACGTGCGCGCTAGCGAGCCGGCTGACGAAATACAGCGCGACGGCGCTCGGGTCGGCCAGCGGCTCGTCCATATGATACTGCACTTTTGGAAGGGCGTCCCAGTATTCGTCCGTCGTAATCATCTTGGAATAATTCTCTACTCCGACCGCGCCGGACAGCCTGGCCGCGTAATCTATCTCGTTATATTTGTCATAATCGAAACCGACGGTAAATGTCTTAGCGCCGCCGAACGTCGCGGCCACGAAGCTCGAATCAACGCCCGAGGACAGGAACGAGCCGACCTCCACGTCCGATACCTTGTGCGCCTCGACCGAATCCAGCAGCACATTCTCGATCCGCTCGATCGTCTCGGAGAGAGTCCGGGGTTCCGGGGCGAACCGCGCCTCGTAATACCGCGTCACGGTTAGATCGCCGTCTTTATACGTCATATAATGTCCGGGCGGCAGCTTGTACACGCCCTTGAAAAACGTTTCGTCCAACACGGAGTATTGGAATGTCAGATAGTTCTCGAGCGCGTCCTCGTTCAGTTCCTTATGGAAGCCCGGGTGCGTCAGCATGGCCTTGATCTCGGACGCGAAAATAAGCCCCGACTCCGCGCGGCAGTAATAGAAAGGCTTGATGCCGAAGAAATCCCGCGCGGCGAAAATCGACCCGTCGCGCGTGTCATAGACGACAAAGGCGAACATACCCCTAATCCGCGGCAACATGTCCGCGCCGTGTTCCTCGTAGAGATGGACGAGCGTCTCCGTGTCCGAGCGCGTGGCGAACGCGTGCCCCGCCGCGGCCAGTTCCTCGCGGAGCGCCGCGTAGTTATATATCTCGCCGTTAAAAACGACGCAAATCGTCCCGTCCTCGTTCCAGATCGGCTGCGCTCCGTCGTTTAAGTCGATAATCGACAGGCGGCGGAACCCCAGTGCCACCCGCTCGTCGATAAACTCCCCGTAATCGTCCGGACCGCGATGGGCTATCGCGTCGGCCATAGCCTTGATAACGGCGCCCCTGTCAGCCGCGCCGCCGGTGAACCCGACTATTCCGCACAAACTTACTCACTCGCTTCCAGATCGTCAACAGCTATTATGTCCGTAACGTTCTCTATCAATTCGGCCGAAACAAACTTGGATGTAATCAGGCAGATAAAATGCTCCTTATTAGAGCCGACCAGTTTGCCCACACGGTTTTTCCCCTGCGTCGTCGTGACGCGCACCATCGTGCCGCGCGTGAACGTCTTGTTGCCGAAACGAACAAAATCGATCGGGAACAGCATGCAACACCGCGCGAACGCCCTGTCGTACTCGCCGTCCTCGAAGTTTGTCCGGTCTATAGGCGAGAACAGGAATCTTATAAATCCTTCCGCCCACAGCGCGAACCGCGTTAAAAAATACGCCGCGAACATCATCATAATCCACTCGGGCACGGAGAACGAGCCAAGCGTCCGAAGCGCCCCGTCCACAAAATTTCCCAACAACTACTCCCCCTTCACCGTTTCGATCAGTCCGTCGCTCTCCAAGCGCGGCTGGCCTATAATATTTACCCGTTCGCGCACACATTCCATCAGAATATCGATTGTTTCCGCGTCGATCACCTCGCCCGGCACGAGTATCGGCGATCCGGGCGGATACGCCGCGATAAACCCGCCGGACACCCTGCCCACGGCCTTCGTCAGCGATACATAGTCTTTGGGCGCGGCCAGCGCGTCGCGCGGCTTCATCGCTATCGGCGGAATCCGGCGATAGTCGGGCGTGGGCCTCGGCGGGGCGGTCCGCAGGCTCTCTCGCAGCGCCGTAATCCCCGCGAACATCCGCTCGAACCCCTCGCGCGTGTCCGCGACGGATGTCAGGAACGTCAGGCACGACGGACCCGAAGACTCTACCTGCACGCCGTGTTTTTCAGCCAGCTCGCGCTCCGCGTCATACCCCAGAAAGCCGTCGGCGTTGACCGCGAAATACAGCTTGGATATGTCCATGTCATAGATGGCGGCTTCCCCCACGAGTCCGCGTCCGAGCAGGCGGACCGCCCCGGGCGGGCTGGTCAGATATCTGTATAGTGATTGCCGGAATTCTTTCAGCGTAATCGCGTACTCGTCGAAAATCTCGCGGTCCGCGGACAGTTTCTCAAGTATCCAATCCAAGTCGGCCATTAATATATACGAAGGGCTGGTCGTTTGTATTAACGATAAATAACGGTCTATAGCCGCGCGATCCGCAAGACCGCCGCGCACGTGCAGCAGCGCGGTCTGGGTGAGCGCGGGCAGGGTCTTGTGCGGGGAGTTGACGACAATATCCGCGCCGCACGAAACAGCCGAGCGCGGGAACGCGTCCGAGAACGGGAAATGCGAGCCGTGCGCCTCGTCCACTATGAGAAGCGCCCCCCGCGAATGGCATACCTGAGCTATCGCGGCCACATCGCTGACTACGCCTTCGTAGGTCGGGCTGACTATGACGACGGCGGACGCCCCGCCCGAGCGCACCAGCGCGCGCTCGACGGCCTGCGGGCATACGCCCCCGGCGAACCGCTCCGCGCCGAAACTCTCCGGCTGAATATACTCTGGCAGAGCGCCGCTCATGACAAGCCCGCTGTACGCCGAAACGTGGCAGTTGCGCGCCAGCACGACGCGCCCGGCGCCCCGAGGACTCGCAGCCGCCGCCCAGACCGCCGCCGACATCGCGCCCGTGGCGCCGTTGACGCTGAAAAACGTCTCGTCGGCGCCCCAGATCAGCGCGGCGCGCTCCAGCGCTTTCTTGATTATGCCGTCAGGCCGGCGGAGGTTGTCAAAACCCGGTATCTCGGTATAGTCGAACCGCGCGAGATCGGGAGGGAGGAAAGCGGGGTTGCGTTTGTGCCCCGGCATGTGGAACGGGTACACGCCCTTTTTTTCATATTCGCGGATATGATCGGCGATGCTGATGCGATAACCTCCGTCAGCGAACTTTTATGTGCGCTCCGCGCGGTCGCTCTTCGTCAGCGAATCTTTATGTGCGCTCCGCGCGGTCGCTCTTCGTCAGCGAACTTTTATATGCGCCTCGCGCAGCTGCTTCTCCGCGACCTCGCTCGGCGCGCCGAGCATGAGATCCCGCGCGTTTGAGTCCAGCGGGAACGCGACAACGTCCCGGATGGATTTCTCCCCCGTCAGCAGCATTACGATACGGTCAAGGCCCGGCGCCATGCCCGCGTGCGGCGGCGCCCCGTACCCGAACGCCGCGTACATCGCGCCGAAACCAGCCTTGACGTCCTCCTCCGAATATCCCGCTATAGAGAAGGCTTTCAGCATTATATCGGGATCGTGGTTGCGGACGGCGCCGCTCGAGAGTTCCACGCCGTTGCACACGACGTCGTACTGCCAGGCGAGTATATCGAGCGGTTTTTTAGCCCCGAGCGCGTCCATCCCGCCCTGCGGCATCGAGAACGGGTTGTGCGTGAACTCCGTCGCGCCGGTCTCCTCGTTTACGCCGTACATCGGGAAATCCACGATGAAGCACAGCTCGAAAGCGTCGTCCCTGATCAGACCGAATTCCTCGGCCAGCCTTGTCCGGATCTGCCCGGCGAGCCTGTCGCAGACGCCCGGCGCGTCCGATATAAAGAACAGCGTATCGCGCGGCTTTATGTCCAGATCGGCTATGAGACGCGCCTTCTTATCGTCCGACAGAAACTTGACTATCGGGCCTTTCGGCAACATATCGTCCGCGTAGGTGATGTAGCCAAGCCCCTTCATGCCGATGGACATCGCGTACGCCAGCATACGCTCGTGGAAGCTCTTCGGAGCGCCGCTCGATTCGGGCAGTATGATCCCGCGCACGGGCTTACCCTTGAACGGCGCGAAATCAACGTCCGCGAAGAAGCCTGAAAGTTCGGCTATCAGCAGCGGGTTGCGCAGGTCGGGCTTGTCGGTGCCGTATTTAAGCATCGCCTCGGCGTAAGTAATCCGCGGGAACGGTGCGGGCGAAACCCGCTTGCCGCCGAAGCGGCTGAACACGCCGAAGAGCGCTTCCTCCGCGACGGACAGGACGTCCTCCTGATCCGCGAAAGCCATCTCGAAGTCCAGCTGGTAGAACTCGCCGGGGCTGCGATCGGTCTTCGCGTCCTCGTCGCGGAAACACGGCGCTATCTGGAAGTAGCGGTCGAACCCGGCGACCATCAGCAGCTGCTTGAACTGCTGAGGCGCCTGCGGCAGGGCGTAGAACTTGCCGCGGTGCTTGCGGCTGGGGACGAGATAATCCCGGGCGCCCTCCGGCGACGAAGCCGCGAGTATGGGTGTCTGGATCTCGAGGAAGCCGAGCGAGCGCATCTTATCGCGAAGATACGCGATTACGTCCGCGCGCAGGACGATGTTGTCCGCGCGCGAGCGGTTGCGCAGGTCGATATATCGGTATTTGAGCCGCAGATCCTCGCGGATTGAGCGTGACTCGCCCGGCGCGAACGGGAGCGTTCCGACCGGACGGCCAAGCGGCGTGACGCTGTCGGCGCGCACCTCTACAAGCCCTGTGGCGATTTTCGGATTGACCGTCTCCGCGTCGCGCGGGACGACGGTTCCCGTAACCATGACGACGCTCTCCCGCGTCAGGCGCGTAACGGATTCACGCGCGACGACCTGGGTCACGCCGTAAAAGTCCCGCAGATCCACGAACATAACGCCGCCGTGGTCGCGGATGGTATCGACCCATCCGGACAGCGTAACCGCCGCGCCGACGTTCGCCTCGCGCAGCTCCCCGCATGTATGCGTCCTGTAAGCGCTCGAGCGCATAAAAACTACCCCTTCGCACAGCTGATCATAAATGGTATTTGAGCATAGTATACCAAAACGCGCCCCGTGTCAACGCTTTTTCGCAACGGATTCGCTGGCCAGCCGCCAACACCCGCCGCTCGGCGGGCGGCGGGTGTCTCAAAGCGTCAGTATCCTGCTTATCGCGTTCTTTTTTATAAGCTCGCGACCGTGCTCCATGATGTAATAGCGAGAATTGGGCGCCGAATACTGCTTTTGTCCGTACTCGCTGAAAACGGCGTCCACGCCGTCGATGGCGTCCGCGCCGCCGCCCCCGAGCATCAGGTAGAACTTGCCGTTCATCTCGTACAGGCTGTCGTCGCCGAAATAACGGCGCCGCAGCTTTCCGCAGGCATCGGTGAGGCTGCTGAAATTGGCGAACATATATATCGCCGTCTCGCTTTCGGCGAAGATTGGCGCGGCGTTCTCCACTATCGGACGCTTGACGTATTTGCGCTCGTCCTTCGACGGCGGCAACAACGAGAGTTTCTGTTCAAAATCGTCAGGATTGGCCACTTTCGTCACTATTATCATGATGGACGCTTGTGACAGTGGGATCGCCTCGATCATAAGAGGCACGTTGTTCTCCGGGACGAAGCCGCATTCGCGGATCGCCTGATCCATCATATCGCGGAAAAGCCCCGACATCTTCTCCGAGCCGTAGGCAAGCTCGCTTATTTTCAGATTCCGGCTGGAAAGATCAGCTTGGTTAAGTATGAACTTCACTTGGGTTTCGCTGATTTTTTCTATTCTCATACGCGGCTCCACACCCCTTCCTCGGGTACTATGATATTAATTATACATTTATCTATTCAAATTGTAAAGAGAATAATAGCGGCAACGCGGATTTATTGTTAAAATCGCTCGGCGCGGGGATTGATTGCGCATGGGCGCTCCGCCGCCGCGATACCCGGCGCGCGGGCGGATAAAGTCCAGCTAAAAAGTCAGCCCCAAAAGATAAAAAAAGGTCCCCAAGGCGCGTTTGAAAACTCGGCCAATGTGCGCTAAGGCAACAAAATCATGGCTTGAGCAAGCGGGACAAAGCTCAGGAAATTGCGCGAGAGCTTTTCATAACGAATGACTATGCGAAATACCGCGCTACTACGGTTTGTGTAACGCTCTACGGCATTTATGGATACAACGAAGGTCCCCAAGGCGCGTTTGAAAACTCGGCCAACGTGCGCTAAGGCAACAAAATCATGGCTTGAGCAAGCGGGACAAAGCTCAGGAAATTACGCGAGAGCTTTTCATAACGAATGACTATGCGGCGATACCGCTTAAGTGTGTTAAAAAAGCACTCGGCGAGGCGCGCTCCTTGTACTGACAGAAGTCGCATTCCCATCGAAGCATTTTCGCTTGATGGAATTTTGCGGGTTTAGGCAAAATTCGTTCAAACGATAATGCGATGCAAACTTCAGCCATGCGAAAATTCATGGCGATTTTTCCAATTATATCGCCGCCGCTTTTTGGTTGGATTTTAGTTTAGCATATACAGCGCTTTCTTTGGGTTCCCTTTTTACAGCCGCTTTTCACGATGTTCAGCGCTTTGTCTGGCGGAAAGGATTGACCGCGTTTGATTTCGGAGGAACGCGATAAGACGCGCCCTTTGGTTCGATACAGGCACGAGTCGCAATGGTTCCATAAGCCTTATCTACCATAACTATAGAACCCGCAAGTTCAACGCGGCCGTATGGGGTTGCCCAAGCCGTCGGCGACCGCGTGGATTTTCGTGTTCCGGCTGTATCTTGAAAGACCCGTGTCTTGATTTGTTTGCGCGCCTTCCGCCCCTTTTTCGTCCCTGCCGCGTGTTGCATGAAGAGCGGTAAAGAGTTTTTGGAAAGCCTCATTTTTGCTCCGGTTCAACTTCCGCAGCCTGTTGTACCAGTAGTAATAGGCGGCCTCGTCAAGCTGCTCCAGCCTGTCGCCCTTCGCCCGCCCATCAAATTCCCGCTTGGCTTCTACTGCCTGAACGCGGCGGCACTCGTCGGAACACAGCTCGAAATGGCGGCTCCGGGCGAGGAAGTCCTTGCCGCAAACCTTGCAAGACTGAAACACATAGCCCCATTCCTCAATCTTGTGCAGATAATAGGCGATTACGGGCAGGAAAGAAGATGAAATTGCCACGCACTCGAAAGGCCGCTTCGCCACAAGATACCATAGTTCAACGCTTGATTCCCCGTCCCGCGAAGCCGCCCTTAGCGCGGCGGCGGCTTCCTCTTTCCACGGCCTGAAATCGCCGTAAACCGCGAACGGCTTGTACAGCACGGACAGCCGTTCGGTCAGCAAATCCGCGCCGTGATTCAGATTGAAACAGTTCAGATGCTCGTCCCAAGTCTTGACGGCGGCGAACAGCATGAATTTTCGCGGTAATGAA
>JAISCI010000015.1 GCA_031265685.1 Clostridiales bacterium | reverse complement strand
TATTAGTGTTATTTAGATTCTGTTTATGCCGTGCAATTGGATTCTTGTTGTATACAAAAACGTTCCATGTGTGCGGTAATTTATCGTACATATGGAACGTTTTTTCGTTTGTCGGAGAAGGGAAAAAAGTTGTCATTATGCATAAAGATGTTTCTCAATATAAGTGGATGCTTACAGCCGCTTAAGCTCGGCGGACACGCCAATATAGACATCAGCTCGCGCTACTATTTGAACATCTCAACGCTCGTGGGGTGCGCGGCAATCTCGCGTTTACGCAAAGCGGCCGCAACGAAGCTGTCATTTACGGCGATACAAAATTCACGCGCTGCAGACGACGAACTCAACGTGGATTTGAGTTTCCACGTATGTAGTCTCGCGGAGATCTTGTATTGCTCGGCGTTGGCGCATTTTTGCATCTGATAGTTAATGCCGGTGTTGTTGGCCAGCTCGTTATCGTTCCAAGATCTGTATCCGGAGAGTTTGAAGATGGTCTCTCCACGGATTTTGGCGGGGATGAATTTTGCGCGAATCACCTTCCTGTTTCCGGGGCAATGAGAATTGAATAGCGTTTGACACGCGTCCGATGGCGTAATCGCTTAAATTCAGTTCGAGATTTTGACTGCCGCCGCCCGCGCTGTCCGTCACGGCAATGTGAAGCGTGACAAACCGGAAGGAAACGGCGCCGCCGCTGACTGAATTTTGCTATTAAGTCAGCGGCGGGCTGGCGTACCGCATTCAGCCTTCGTCTATCGCTTCCCTTATCTTCCGCGCGAACGCATACACATCCGCCGCGGCGTCCTCTCCGCGGCGTTCGATCACCCGCACGATCGCGCTGCCGACGATAACCCCGTCCGCCATAGCGGACATCTCCCGAGCGCGCTCCGGCGTACCGATCCCAAAGCCCACGGCGCGCGGCACATCCGACACCTCGCGAGCGGCGGACGCGATCGCCACTACGTCCGTCGTTATCTCCGACCGCACGCCCGTAACGCCCATCGACGAGACTATATAGAGGAAACCGTCCGCGTCGCGCGCTATCTTGCGCACACGCTCCGCGCTTGTCGGCGCGACCAATGAGATCAGATCCACGCCGAATAGCCGCGCGGCCCGCTTCACCTCAAAACTTTCCTCGTAGGGCAGATCGGGGATTATAACGCCGTCCGCCCCGGACTCGCGGCAGCGCTCGAAGAACGCGCGGTACCCGTACCGGAATACCGGGTTAAGGTACGTCAGGAACACCAGCGGCGTGTCAAAGTCGCGGCGGAGGCGCAAGACCAGCCCGAACAGAGCGTCCAGCGTCACGCCGGCGGCGAGGGCGCGCCCGTTCGCGCGCTGGATAACCTCGCCTTCCGCTATGGGATCCGAGAACGGCACGCCTATCTCGACCAGATCAGCCCCGGCGCGGATTAATTCGCGTATAAACCGCTCGCTGGCGGCGACGGACGGATCGCCGCCCGTGACGAAGCCGATGAACGCCTTGCCGCGCGCGAACGCGCCGCGTATCCTACTCATATACCTCGACCCCCCGATACCGCGCGATGGCGGCCACGTCTTTGTCGCCGCGTCCCGACAGGCAGATGATCACGCTGTCCGCGCGGCTCATGCCCGGAACGGCCTTGCTCGCGTGGGCGATGGCGTGGGCGCTCTCTATGGCGCAGATGATACCCTCCGTCCTCGCCAGCAACTCGAAGGCCTCCACCGCCTCCGCGTCGGTTACGGGTACGTATTCCGCGCGCTTCGTGTCGTGCAGCCAGGCGTGTTCCGGGCCGATACCCGGGTAGTCCAGCCCCGCCGAGATGGAGTAGACCGGGGCGATCTGCCCCGCCGTATCCTGACAAAAATATGATTTCATGCCATGGAATATCCCGACCGAGCCGTTCGCGATAGTCGCGGCGTTGCGCGGCGTACCGGCGCCCTCGCCCGCCGCCTCGCACCCGATCAGCCGCACGGACGCGTCCGGGATAAAATGGTAGAACATACCGATGGCGTTGCTGCCGCCGCCCACGCACGCTATGACCGCGGCGGGCAGCCGGCCCTCGCGCTCTATGATCTCCGCGCGCGCCTCCCGGCTTATGACGGACTGAAAGTCGCGGACGATGGTCGGGAACGGGTGCGGACCCATGACGGAGCCGAGCAGATAGTGCGTGTCGCGCGTCCGCGCCGTCCATTCCCGCATCGTCTCGTTTACGGCGTCTTTCAGCGTCATCGTGCCGCTGGTAACGGCATGAACCTTCGCGCCCAGCAGTTCCATGCGGTAGACGTTAAGCGACTGGCGGTCCACGTCCTCCCGGCCCATGAATATCTCGCACTCCAGCCCCAGCAGGGCCGCCGCCGTCGCCGTGGCCACGCCGTGCTGCCCGGCGCCCGTCTCGGCGATCACGCGCGTCTTCCCCATCTTCTTAGCCAGCAGCGCCTGACCCAGCGCGTTGTTGAT
This sequence comes from Clostridiales bacterium, assembly GCA_031265685.1. Taxonomy (GTDB): domain Bacteria; phylum Bacillota; class Clostridia; order Lachnospirales; family WRAX01; genus JAISCI01. The sequence goes on along the minus strand of JAISCI010000015.1, from coordinate 12,311 downwards.
CTTGTGCGACCCGGTGTGATTAAGATCCTCGCGCTTGAGGTAGACCTTCGCGCCGCCGAGCGCCGCCGTCAGCCGTTCCGCGTAATAGAGACGAGACGGCCGCCCGGCGTACCCGCTAAGCAGCGCGTCCAGTTCGCCCGCGAACGCCGGATCGTCCCGGAAACGCTCGTACGCCGCCGTCAGCCCGATTATCTCATTCATAAGCGTTTCGGGCACATATTGCCCGCCGTACGGCCCGAACCGACCGTTTTCCAACATTACCGCCTCCTGACGTATTCCACTAATTCGCGTATCTTACCGCGATCCTTTAAGCCGCCCGTCTCCGCGCCGCTCGAGACGTCCACGCCGAACGGGCGCAAAGCCGCCGCTTCATCTATATTACCCAAATTAACGCCGCCCGCTATGAAGTACGGCGTCACGACGCTACCGATCAGCGACCAGTCGAAAGGCGTCCCTGTGCCGCCGCCGCTGTCGAGCAGCAGATAATCCGCGCCGCAATCGTCCCACAGCGCCGCGTCGCCGGCGCTCGTGACGCGTACCGCCTTTATTACCGGCGCTCCGCACAGCGCCCGCAGCGCGCGGATATATTCCGCGTCCTCATCCCCGTGGAGCTGGACCGCCGCGATTACGCCGCTCTCATACAGCGCCGCGACCGTCTCGGCGCTCTCGTCCCGGAACACTCCGACAGGGACGATCCCGTCGGAAAGGCCGGCGCGAAGTTCCGCCGCGCGCTCGGGCGTAACTTGCCTGCGGCTGCGCGCGAAGACGAATCCCGCGTAATCCGGCGGCGAGGCGTTTACATACTCGATATCCTCGGGGCGGGACAGCCCGCAGATCTTAATCTTCACAGGCGGCCCTCATTTCCGCCAGCAGCGCGGACTTGTCCCGCGCCCGCATCAGCGCCTCGCCGATGAGCAGAGCGTCCGCGCCCGCTTCGCGGAGCCTTCGGGCGTCGGCGGGGCCGGACACGCCGCTCTCCGCCACGAACGTGACGCCGCGCGGGATGCGCCTGCCCAGCCGCTCCGACACCGCCAGATCCACCTCGAACGTGCGCAAATCGCGGTTGTTCACGCCGATTATGTCCGCCCCGGCGTCGAGCGCGTCCAGCAGTTCCCGTTCGCCGCGCGTCTCTACCAAGGCGTCCAGCCCGATGGACCGCGCCGCCTCGAGATAAGTTTTCAGCGCCGCCCCCGGCAACAGGGCGCGGATCAGCAGTACGGCGGACGCGCCCAGCGCCTTCGCCTCGTATATCTGGTACTCGTCCACGGTAAAATCTTTGCGCAGAACGGGCAGGCCGACACCCGACGCGATCCCGCGCAGATACGCGTCACTGCCCAGAAACCGCGTCGGCTCCGTCAGAACGGAGAGAGCGTCCGCGCCCGCCTCAGCGTACTCCCGCGCTATGTCAAGATACGGAAAACCGCCCGCGGAGCTTTGGTTATTCCATATATCCCCCTTTGACGGAGAAGCCCGCTTTACCTCGCATATGAACGACATGCCCGGACGCTTGAGCGCCTCCGCGAACGACGGACGCGGATCCGCCCGCTCCGCCGCCTCGCGCACCGCGGACAACGGTACGCGCGCCTTTGCCCGGGCGACGCGTTCCCGCGCCGCGTCCGCCAGGGAGCCGAGTATCATAAGCTTTCCCCCCGCGACATTCGGACGAAGCGGTCGAGCTGCCGGGCCGCCGCGCCGCTGTCGATCGTCTCCGCGGCTGACGCGATCGCTTCCGGCATCGTGATACCGCGTTTCGCGATATAGATCGCGGCGGCGGCGTTTATGAGCACGGCGTCGCGCTTCGGCCCGCGCTCGCCGGAGAGCACCGCGCGGGTTATCGCGGCGTTCTCCGACGGGTCGCCGCCGGTTATGTCGGCCTTGTCGCGTAGCCGCAGACCGAACGCTTCCGGGTCCAGCGTGTATTCCCGGAACGTTCCGTCGCGGACCTCGCAGACGCTTGTGGCCGAGCTGACCGAAATTTCGTCCAGCCCGTCCCGCCCGTAGACGACCAGCGCGTCCTTAACGCCGAGGTTCGACAGCACCCGCGCCATCGGCGCGACGAGTTCCTCATCATATACGCCGAGCAGTTCCATATTAGCGCCCGCGGGATTGACGAGCGGGCCGAGAATATTGAAGATCGTTCGGACGCCCAGTTCGCGGCGCACCGGCGCGACGTATTTCATCGCGATGTGATAGTTTTGCGCGAACAGGAAGCACAGGCCTATCTCGCGCAGCATCTTAAGGCTCGTCTCCGGCGGGGCGGCGATGTCCGCGCCCAGCGCCTCCAGGACGTCCGCCGCGCCGGACTTGCTGGACGCGGCGCGGTTGCCGTGCTTCGCGACGGGTATGCCCGCCGCCGATATGACCATCGCCGCCGTCGTCGATATGTTGAACGAGTTCGCGCCGTCGCCGCCCGTGCCGACTATCTCCAGAACGTCCATATCATGGAGAAGGCGCACGCAGTGCCGGCGCATACCGGCGGCGGAACCGGTTATCTCGTCGATCGTCTCGCCCTTGACGGCCATCGCGGCCAGGTACGCCGCCATTTGGATCTCGCTGGCCTTGCCGCCCATTATCTCGTCCATGACGGCTTCGGCGGCGCCGGCGCTCAGGTCCTCCCCGCGGACGGCGCGGGCTATCGCTTCCTTTATCATATCGTCGCCTCCAGAAAATTTCTCAAAATCCTGCCGCCCAGCGGCGTGAGGATTGATTCGGGATGAAACTGAACGCCGTAGACGGCGTGTTCGCGATGCGCCGCGGCCATGATCTCGCCGTCGTCCGCCGTCGCCGTGACGGCAAGGCAATCCGGGACGGTTCCCGGAACCACCGCGAGCGAGTGGTACCTCGCGGCGCGGATTACAGGCGGCAGCCCCGCGAAGATCGGGCAGGAGGTGTCGAGCGTGACGTCGGAGGGCTTGCCGTGCATAAGCGAACGCGCGTGTGAGACCGTCGCGCCGTATGCCTCGCAGATCGCCTGGTGTCCCAGGCACACGCCCAGTATCGGCGTTCTGCCCGCCAAGGCGCGGACCGCGTCCTCACATATACCGGCAGCCCGCGGTTTGCCCGGGCCGGGGGAGAGGATCAGCCGCGCGGGTCCCAGTTCCGCTATCGCGCCGACCGTCAGCGCGTCGTTGCGGACGGCGCGTATGTCCGGGTCGATCGCGCCTATCATCTGGTAAAGATTGTATGTGAAGCTGTCGTAGTTGTCGATTATCAGCGTCACGCGCCCAGCCCCCCGTTCGCGCCGCGCAACGCCTCCACGACCGCCTTCATCTTATTGACGCACTCGCGGTACTCGTTCTCGGGCGAGCTGTCCGCCACAATCCCCGCGCCGGAGCGCAGGAACACGCGCCCGTTCTTCTTGAACGCGAGGCGGATCGCTATGCATGTGTCCATATCGCCCGTGAAGCCAAGGTACCCGATCGCGCCGCCGTATATGCCGCGCCGGTTCCCCTCCAGCTCGTCGATGATCTGGCACGCGCGGATCTTCGGCGCTCCCGACAGCGTGCCCGCCGGGAGGACGGCGCCGATGGCGTCCGCCGCGCCCTTGCCCTCGGACAGTTCGCCAGCCACGGCCGAACCGATGTGCATGACGTGCGAGAACCGCTCGACCGACAGGTATTTCTCGACGCGGACGCTGCCGAAACGGCTGATCTTGCCGATGTCGTTGCGGCCCAGATCCACCAGCATGTTGTGCTCGGCCAGTTCCTTGGGGTCGGCGAGCAGCGAGCGCTCGAGCGCGGCGTCCTCCTCGGGCGTCCGCCCGCGCGGCCTGGTTCCCGCCAGCGGGAATGTCGTCGCCTTGCCGCCCGTCACTTTGACGAGAGTCTCGGGCGCGGCGCCCGCTATCTCGACGTCGTCGCTGCTGAAATAGAACATGTACGGTGAGGGATTTGTCTCGCGCAGCAGGCGGTAGGTGTCGAACAGACTGCCGTCGGCGTCCGCGTCTAGACGGTTCGACAGGACGACTTGGAAGATATCGCCGTCGCGGATATACTCCTTTGCGCGGCGCACCATGCCGCAATAGCGCTGCTCGTCGAACAGTTCACGGAATTCTGATTTAAGCCGCAGCGGCGGTATATCGGCGGGCGCGCCGCTCATCAGCAGGCTCACCATGTGCGACAACTCGCTGGCCGCGCGGTTGTAGTTTTCGGTGATCGCGTCCGTCCGCGCGTTCACGATAAGAACGACTTCCTCCAGAAGGTGGTCGAACGCGACGACTTTCTCAAAGAGCATCAGGTCGATGTCCTTGAATTCCTCATCGCCTCCGGCGCTTAAGCTTAGCGATGCTTCCGCGTATCGAATGTATTCATACGAGAAATAGCCGACCAGCCCGCCCGTGAACGGCGGCAGCCAATCGAAGCGGGGGCTTCGGCTGTCCGCGAGCGCCTTACGGATGTATTCGGCGGGGTCGCTCGTCTCGAAGCTCAGTTTCGCGCCGTTCCGGACGGTCATAACGCCGTCCGCGCAGGTCAGCTCCGCCTTCGGGTCGTAGCCCAGGAACGTGTAGCGGCCGTAGCGCCCCTTATCCTCGGCGCTCTCGAGAATGAAGCATTGGCGGCTCAGATTCTTGAGTATCCGGAACGCCCCGGCCGGCGTGAGCGTTCCCATCGGCAGCCGCAGACTGACCGGGACGACGCCGAAGCCCTCGCCGGCCAGCTCCCGCGCCGCCGATATGTCCGGCGTCACCGTAGTTGAGATTAGCATGGCAGCCTCCTTCTTTCCGAGGGCGGAACGCAAAAATCCGCCCAAGACAATTGACTTGTCAAGGACGGACATAATAATCCGCGGTGCCACCTTGATTCGGAGCTTGACCAAGCTCCGCGCTTAGCGGGATACCAGCATATCCCCGGGCAAATGACGTATGCCCGAACGTCGCGTATTAGGCGCCCTCGGCGGACCATTTAGCGTATAGCCTGCCATCGGTTCTCAGCTTCCCCGATTCTCTGTAGGCGCCCGTTACGCTTTTACTCCCGCTTCAACAGTTTAGGATTCAATTAAATTTAGTATAGCACACCGTCCGGCGGGCGTCAAGGGGGAATTTCGAGAACGCTTCGCCTTAGTTCGTCCCCGCGCGATAAAAAATATTAATTTTTTTATTAAATCTTCTTGACAAAAGTTTATTGCGGGGATATAATCATTTTGTAATAAGTTCGTAACATCTTTTAAGATAACATATGCGGATTTTGCGGATTCAGGTCAGGATTTTGCGGGTTAAGGCAAAATCCTCGAAAAATCCTTGTGAAATGGGCCGGTTATTCGCCGCGCAGAGCGGCCGACGCCGAATGGAGGGCGCTGAAATGTTACATATCAATGAAAAGTTTCCCGGTATTCGCCGGTTAAAGATCAAGATCATAGGAACCATCCTTCTCGCCAATGTCATCATCGTTTCTTCCGCCACGTGCCTTATGGCCGCCAGCAAAGGTATTGTAAACTCGGACGGTGTGAGCGCGCGCGTCAGCGCTTCGGCGGACGCGCAGGTCGCCGCCGAGCTTCGGAAGGGCGATTCGGTCAGCGTCGCGGCGGTCGGCGGCGATTGGTTCCGCGTCAGCGCGGGAGGAGGCGCGGCCTTTGTCAGCAAGGCTCAGGTGACGCTGACCAGCGTGGAGGGCACCGTCAACGAGGACGGCGTTAACCTTCGCAGGGAACCGTCCATCGACGGCGAGATAGTCGCCCAGGTGAACGCGGGGGCCAGCGTGCAGATTACGGCTCAGTCCGACGATTTCTACCGGGTGGAGCATGCCGGTGAAACGCTTTACATACACAGTGACTATGTGTACTGCCCGCTTATAGAATATTTGGATAAAGACGCCGTCTACACGGGCGCTGAGGAAGAGGGGCGAGTCGACGGGGAGACCCATGTCGTCGCGGAACCCAGTACCGGCGCGTCTTACGGAACCGCCGGGGGCTACGCCGTCGTTACGGCGGAAAGCGGGCTGAACCTCCGCAAGAACCCGTCCACCGATTCCGACGTGCTGCTCCAGCTTCCGCAGGACGCCGTGTTCGACCTTATTCAGGCGTACACGACTTGGCATCTTGTGAGCTATAAAGGCATAACAGGCTTCGTCGCGGCGGAGTTTGTGCGGCTGGGCACGGGCGCGAAACCCGCGTCCGCCGTCGAAGTGGACGTCAGCGTATACGTGCAGGTCACGGAGTCGGCGGGCGTCAACCTCCGGTCCGAGCCGTCCACGAGTTCGGCGGTCATAACGGCGATCCCCGCCGGGGACACGATGGATATGTCCGAGGCCGGGCTGGGCTGGCATAAGGTCAACTACGAGGGAAGAACAGGATATGTCAGCACTCAGTACGTAACGGTCAAGCAGGGCAAGCGCCCTGACAACAGCGCCGGAACGAAGGTAGTCAACTACGCCAAGCAGTTCCTCGGTGTGCGCTATGTCTGGGGCGGGACGAACCTGTCCCGCGGGGTGGATTGCTCCGGGTTCACATATTCGGTGTACAGACATTTTGGGATCACGCTGTACCGCACTTCGCGCGAGCAGATCAAGAATGGTTCGCGCGTGTCGCAGGCGAACTTGAAGCAGGGGGACTTGGTGTTCTTTGGTAGCGGCGGATACATTAGCCATGTCGGGATGTATATCGGCGGGGGACAGTTTATCCACGCGGCCAGCGGCAGTAAATATTGCGTGACTATATCGAGTCTGTATGAGGCGTATTACTCGCGGCGCTATATCGGCGCCACCCGAATACTAAGCTAGCCATCTTCCAATCAAATTCCCCAATATAGCGAGCGTGTTTGAGAATGGCTTCCGAGCTTGGCTCTAGTCATTCTTAAACGCGCGAACGTTTTCACTATAGAACCGCTACCGACGAGCCGGTTTACAGAGTTGCGAGGATTGTTTGTATCGTCATAATATGTGGGATGCGTTAAAATATTCGGGTTGTGTTACTGAAATAGCTATACCGCCTTGTTGACATGGAGACATGTCTCGCCGAAACCTTGTGAATCAGTGTCGCCGAGGGGTATTGTTATTATTAGTCAAATTAGTCTCGTTGGAAGTATGCTTGGATAACTTCGCGTCGCGTTATCGCGCTGACGAATTTCGCTTAATCCACGCGAAATTAAACTGGTCCTGAAATTCAATTACGGTTCAAATCTATATTGTGTAGTCCAAATAATGGTTATTCGAGAGGATGTCCACCCAAGGATCTGTTGACAAACTGTACAAACCGCGCGCTGTGTGGTAAAATATATCACAGGGTGCGGCCTTGACGATGGGCAAACGGGAACCTCAAACGCGAATAATCGCAATAGATATCGGGGCTTTAGCGCCTGAGAAACATTTGCTGAAAAAGATAGACCAAGCCGTCGACTTCAGTTGTATTTATGAATTAGCCGCTCCGCATTATTCGATAATCGGTCGGAAATCAGTAGATCCTGTCAGTATGATAAAGATGTTCCTGGTGGCGTTCCAAGCTGCCCGCGACACGACATTCAGATCGCCGCGCCGGGGTTTGCGATCCGGATGATCCGCGCATCTGAATTTCGCGTGGTTTGAATCATTATCGTGTGGTTTGAATCATTTTCGCTTGGTTCACGCGAAAATGCGATGCGAACTTCATAGGCGCGAACTTCAAAAATAAATGTCAATCTTAACTCTGAAACAGTTTAATCATGCCGCAAACACCCATTAAACGGCGTTTGCGGCATGATTAATAAGGAAGCGACTTGCCATGCTTATCGCGTACGCGCCGGATGAATTTTCGCGTGACAGAATTTTTCGTGACCCAAGCAAAATTCGTCCAAGCGAAAATGCTTCAAGCCCACAAAATTCCTTGGTGAAATTGACAAACTTTTTTCAAATAAGCGATCATACGGTTACCTCCGAAGCGTCACTGTCAGTATCAAAATTCGTCGTTGTGGGATTATCTATGAGAATTGTTCCGTTGCCGTTGCAGACTACCGTCCGAACGGTTATTTGATCGTCCTGCAAAGCCGTTGTCGGCTTGTGTCAAGCAGTGACCGAAGAAAAAAATCAACTTTTTTGCGAAAGGGCGGCGAGAGGTTTTCCCTCTGCGCCGCCCATCAGTTTTTTTCTATGCCCGCTTCCGTCTCCCCATCCCGTTCGGATTTTGCTTGATAAATTTCATGAAGGCGTCGGCGTACATTATCGTCATGAACATATTCACCGCGCCGCCGTCTTTGACGGCTATAAGCTCCACGCCGTAGTCCTCAAACAAATGAACCAGTTCAGAGAAGTGTAACAGGTTGCGGCAGAGCCGGGCGAGATCGGTGGCGATAACGCGGCTGACTTGACCGGAGCGGACGTCATTAAGCAGCATTTGCATACTCGGCCTGCTCAGCGCCCCGCCGCTTTCGTTGCAATCGCTGTAAACAGCGGCCACTTGATAACCTTGCTCCAGACTGTACCGCATGAGCAGTTCCGTCTGGCGCTCAATCGCTTCATTGCCTCCGTTGGCGGTTCGGCAGTATATGACGGTCTTGTCGCCATAGAGCGGCGATACGAGCGATTCTTTGGTATCCGGCATTTCTTGGATAAGCAAACTCATTTCGTTTTCCTCCGTTTTTTCTTAGTGGCGTCGGCGTCGGCAATCGCGGCGACGCGCTCATATTCATCGGCATAGTTGAAGATTACCTCAATCCGCTCCGGGGAGTAGACCCTGACCTCGGAGATAAATTCTTCCACAACCGCTCTTGTGAGTTCAGTAATGCCCACTTGCTTGCTGAACCGCTCAACAAAGAGGTTCTCCCGCCCGGTTTCGGATTCAAGCCGGAGAATTTCGGCTTGGATTTCGGGAATCCTTGCCGTATGCTTTACAATCCGGTCGTCAGCCTGCTCATTCTCACGCTGGAACGCTTCGGCGCTGATCGCGCCGCTTTGGTATTTCTCCCACAGACCCATCTTGGCGGTCTTTGTCTTTTCAATCAGCTTTTGCAGACGGGCGACCTCGGCTTGCAGCTTCTCAATGCCGGGCGTTATCTGCTCTGTTCTCTCTGTGAGCATTCGGCGGGCATTGTCGGCAAAGGCTGCCTGCTGACGCAAAGCGGCGAGGACGGCGGCGGCGACGTCTTTCTCGAACAGGCGGTATTCAGGGCAACCGTATTTATCCGTCGTCTTTGGGGTATTGCATTGGTACTTCACATCATTGAGCCGATGGATGGCCTTTAAGCCCATGCCGCAGTGACCGCATTTCAGCTTGCTGTAAATGTCAAGCGAAAAATCGGCCACCCCCATAACAAAGCGCGAATTTAAGCGAACTTTAAAAATGCGGCGGCCGATTTCAATTATATTGCTATGCCGATTTTTCGAGTAAGAAATACAACCGCCACCGCAAGCCGCTTAACTTCGCTTAAAAGTTAAGCGTGTACTTAACTTTGGCGTGTTTGGCAGGGTTGAAAATTAAGTGAAATCATTGAAATATACATGGCTTCGGCGGTCAACGCGTGTTATATTATATTATTTGCCCCAAAGATACGCCGTCTTCCTGACGCGCTTGGACGCTTCGGTGTCCGAGCTTCCGCGTAGCGTCCGTTCTCTCGGCTGCTACCGGGATTTCATGAAATGAACGCGTACACGGAAGCGATTTTGGCGGGAACGCGATAATTCAGTTGACGGCGCGGAGGGGACGCGTTATAATACTATATAACATATATACCGCAAAGGTGATCGAATGTGCCAACTAATGGGCGTGTGCTCGGGCGCGCCGATACAAATCAATAACTGGATAAAAACCTTCATCGCCGCGAGCGATCGTAATCCGCACGGTTGGGGCTTCGCCGACCTCTCGGGCGGCAAAGCGCTGATCGAGAAAGAAGCCGTACGCGCTTCGGACAGCGCGCGCCTTCGCGGACTCCTATCGAAACCCGTAGTGGTTTCGGAGGCTTTCTTCCATATCCGCAACGCGACTATCGGCGATGTGACATATCACAACTGCCACCCGTTCACGGCGCTCGACGCGCTGGGCAGGCGCTGGACGCTGTCGCACCACGGCTCGATCTTTTCGTTCGCATCGTCGGGCGGGCGCGACAAACGCACGGACAGCGAGCGCGTCCTTGAATACATAATCGGCGTGGTGAACGCCGCGCGCGCCGTCTCGCCGGATGAGCGCTTCGCGACGCTTGAGCGCGCTCTGGCGGATCTCTCCGCCGGGAATAAGCTGAACGCGCTGATCCACGATTCGGAATTTTTCTACGCGTACATGAACTATCATGATTCGCTGTATACAAGGAATCTGGGCGGGGCGACGCTTTTCTGCACTGAGCCGCTGGACGGCGGCGTATGGGAGATTATGCCGCTCGCCGCGCTGCGGTCGTATCAGGCGGGCGAACCTGTCCGCGAGGGAAGGATAATCGGCTGCCCGTATGACGACGACGATCAGGACACGCGATGGTTGTATCAGCAGTACTCGCAGCTGTAGCGCAGGCGCCGCCTTCCATGCCGGCGCGCGCGAATCCCGTCAAATTGTCAACAAACATGTAGACATTGCCGCGGGTTTGTAGTAGAATAAATATACACATGATAATATTTGCGGCCTAGGGGGATCATTATGGAGAAAAATGTCACGGAAAGACGGCTCGAAATACAGAGAATCGTCGTCGTTGAGGACAACAAGGAACTGACAGACGCTCTGAGCGCGTTTTTCGAGGAGCGTCACCCGGATAAGTTCACAGTGGTGGGTGTGGCGGGAGACGGCGCCGAGGGTCTCCGTCTCATCACCGAATTAAAGCCTGACATCGCTCTGATCGACATCGTCCTGCCCGTACTTGACGGGCTGAGCATCTTGGAGAAACTAGGCAGCTTGTACCTTACGGACGAGGTGTGCTGCGTCATGCTCACGGCCGTCAGCCAGGACGACATAACGCGTAAGGCTATGGAGCTTGGCGCGAAATTCTACTTCCTCAAGCCTTTTGACAATGAGGCGCTGGCCGCGCGGCTGCTGTCCATCGAGAGCGACAGAAAAGCGAAAAGGTCCGCGAAGGAGCGAAAGAGCGTCCGCGGCGAGCAGCAGTACAACAAGCGTCTTGCCGACGCCACGCCGGAGAAATTCGCGACGCTGCTTCTCCAGACCGTCGGTATCCCCGCGAACCTGACGGGATACTACTATCTGCGCCGGGCTATTGTCTTATGCATCGCTGACGAAACCTTGCTGGACGCACTGACAAAGTCTCTCTACCCCGCCATTGGCCGTGAGTTCAAGACGACGGGCCAGCGGGTCGAGCGTTCGATCCGGCATTCGATCGAGAAGGCGTGGAAAACGGACTGCTCCGAGAGGTACTACCGTCTGCTGGGCCGCTCCATTCCCGCGGTCGCCCCTAAGCCCAGCAACGGCATGTTCATTATGGATTTTGTCGATTATTATAAAACTAACCGGTGATCGCGCGTTTTTTACGTCGCGGGTCTACGTTTCCGGCACCCGTATGTCAAGCGAAAGCTAAAAGAAATATTATCCCGATGTTGACCGACGTTTGATGTTGTATCTTACAACATCAAGCCATCTTCTTTATCGTTCTTCCGGCGAAATGCCGAAATAGCGCAAAAGAAACATCGGGATAATATTTTAATAGCATAGAAAATGAGGTATCCTCTTGGAGTAACCTTAACCTATCACTACTATTTCCAGGAGGCGCCTAATGAATGTTTCCAAAAAACTGTTGAAGTCGTTGCCGATTTGCGTTGGGACGACCAAGAAGTTCGCTTGACAGAACTTCGCGATAATGCGATGCGAACTTAGTCCATGCAAAATTCCGTGACCGCGTCTGTCAGCGTGATAACCGCCGGCGAAGGGCTGACTTGGCCGGACTTCACATTTGAGAAAGTTTGCTTGGTTCGTCGGTTGACTACGCGACCAGCATAATCAGCCCGGCGGCGAGGCCGAGCCAAATCATCGCATGTCGCTTTTTGCATTGGCCAGCAGCGCCATATAGAACAGTATTATTTCTGTACCCTCGCGGAAAACCGCGAGGAAAGCCGCAAAAGCCAGTGAGAACAGACTGCTCTTAGCAACCGAACCCTGCACTTTTCCCTTCAATGTAGTTGTTCCACGCTGCCGCCTGCGACTTTGATACCGGCCTTTGCGCCGGGGCGGGAAGCATAAACCTGTCATGGACGGCCTGCAATTCCGCTGTCCGTATTTCGATTTGTTTTACGCCGCCATAGACGTTCCCGGTGGCGGAGAAATACCGCCCTTCGGTATAAATCTCCACAAAACCGTCTTTTTTGTAAATGTCAAGCGAAAAATCGGCCACCCAATATAATTGAAAAATCGGCCACCCCCATAACAAAGCGCGAATTTAAGCGAACTTTAAAAATGGGGTGGCCGATTTCAATTATATT
>JAISCI010000128.1 GCA_031265685.1 Clostridiales bacterium | reverse complement strand
CAATATAATCTGAATCCGCCACTAGCAAAATGAAGAGCCCTAAATATAGCTCTTTATTTTGCTAGTGGCGGATTTTTCAATTATATTGGGTGGAGGATTTTTCGCTTGACATTTACAGTTTAACATATACACATGTTCCCATTCTTCATCGCTGATTTCGTATCGTCCGCGAATCGTTGACATAATATCACCCTGCGATAGTTTATCACATCTTGTGCATTGTGTTATTGTCGAATACGCGCCCTAGGGAAAAGTAACAAGCTACGTTGTAATGTCCAAATGAGAATAAATCAGGCTCAATACGACAAAATCTACCATATATCGCCAGTCCGGCTCGGCAATGTGACAATAGACAACGTGCCGTTTATAAGAACACCAACCGATGGAAAGTGAAAAAAAGCGAAGAATCCCGAAGAGTCCCGCAATACAGCCATTCTGAAACTCGATTGCGGACATTTTAACATATACAGTGGAGATGTATAAAGTGTATATTTACATATTTTGCCTGTATCCGCCCTTCGGAAAGTTTGCGCTGGATTCGGGCGTAAAAGTCGGACAAGCCCGGCGCGCGGCTACGCGAAATTGCGGAGGAAGAACACGGGAAAACGCGGAAACTCGGCGTCGGGCAAAGGTAATTTTCGCGTCGTGTTTCACGCGAAAATTACCTCACATTTTTAAAGTTCGCTTAAATTCGCGCTTCGTGATGCGGGCGACCGATTTTTCACTTATATTGAGTTGCTGCTTTCTCGCTTGACATTTGCGCTTCTTCTTATCAAAACTTCTTATCCATCACCGCCGCGACGACCGTCATATCATCCGCGGGTTCGCCCCCGGACCGCTCTATCGCGGCGTCCAGAATCTGATCCGCGATGTCCTGCGGGTGCCTCGCGCGGCGCCGAGACAGCGCTTCCACGACGAAGCGCTCCTTATCCCCGTCGTCCGCGCCCGCCGAATCGAGCACGCCGTCCGTGACCATCACGATGATGTCGCCGTCCTTGAGGCGCTTGCGCGTTATGTCCGCCGAAACGTCGCTGATAACGCCGACTGGGAGCGATTCGCCGCGCACGATCGAGACCGCGCCGTCCCGCGCGATAAACGTGGCCGAGGCCCCGATCTTCATGAATTCCGACTCGCCCGTGTACAAATCCACAGAGCATATGTCGAGCGTCGAGAACGTTTCCGCGCCGGACCGCAGCAGCAGAGCCGAGTTGATCAGCCGGACGGACAGTTCCCGGTCGAAGCCCGTCTCTATAAACTCCTCCAGCAGTTCGATCGCCGCGCGGGACTCCTCCAGCGCGGTACCGCCATGCCCCATGCCGTCCGAAAGCGCCATGACGCACTGGCCGCGACGCAGCTCCATAAAGGAGTAGCTGTCGCCGCTCTCCCGCGCGCGCGCCGCCCGCGCCACCGCCCCGGACAGCTTGTACCGCTGTTCCTCGACGAAGCTGACGATCGCCGCGCGCGCGCCCTTGCGCGTCACGGCGCCCGCTTCCCCGCGCTTCATACGTCGGCCAAGAACGCGCCCTATCAGCGTGGCTTCGTCCTCCGCCCTGTCGAACGAGCCGTCGCCGTTCGCCCGGATCACGTTTACCTCATACCGTCCGTCCCTGTTCTTCGTTACCGTCACGCCATCCACCTCTATGTTGTTTTCGCTTAAAGACCGGATAATGTCGTTCTCCGTCTCCGTCTCAAACTCGGTCTCCATGTCCACATCACCCGCCAGACGGCAGAGTATCTTCGATACGCCATCGAGCTGCTCCGAAACCAGCTTACGGCTCTCGGCGACGCGCGCGCGCCATTTTACGTCCGTCCGAAGCACCTCGAACTCCCGCGCGAGTATCTGCGCGAAACGGTCGGGATCGGAACACGCTTGGCGGAACGCTTCCGTCATACCCGCGGGGGCGTCGCCGTCGCGCTCCAGCGACGAGAGCATGGCGTATACCGACCGGTACGTGTCGTAGAAGCCGTCGCCCCAGCAATCCTCGCGCCCGGGGCAGTCCTCGCAGACGATAAGCGCCGAGCGGTCCACTACGTCGGCTACGTCCTTCTGACTGAGCCGCGCCTCGGGCGGTTCCGTCCGGAAAGCCCGCGACAGCCGCCGGAAGGCGTCGGAAGCGCCGGACAGCCTGTCCGCGAAAACAGCCTTGACGCGTTCGGCGTATATCTCGCCGCGCGGGATGCCCGAAGCGGGCGCGGCCATCGCTCCGCCCGACGGTATCAGCAGGAACGTGACCGCGGCGAAAACCAGCGAGAAAACATACGTGACGCCGATCAGGTCGGCGGCCATGTAGAACGTTACCACGCACAGCCCCAGCGCGTAGCCCGCCGCGACAAAGCGTTTCTTGAACCGCCGCAGGCTGCCGCCGACAAACCCCGCCGAAGCCAGCGCTACGATAAAAGCTGGCGACTCATACCCGGCGGCGTGGACGACTACGCCGAGGGCAAGCCCGGCGGAGCAGCCGACGGACATGCCGCCTCGCGCCGCCATCGCCATTATTATCGCGTCGCACAGGAAGTAGCGCAGCGATACCGGGCCGACGTATATATCCGCCGAGCCGGCCACGACAGCCCCGGCGAGCAGGCACAGGCTGATCATATCCTCGCCCGTCAGCGCCGCGAAGCCTCCGGGATCGCGCATGGCGTCCATCCCGCGCTTCATTACGAGCGTAAGGCAGAAGGCCAGCGCCCCGTCGAGCAGCGCCATGATTATGTAGAACAGGTACCCGCCGCCGAGAATCGCGGATACAACCCCGGACACCGCGAGCAGCGCGGCCGACGTCAGCGCGCGGAACATGTCCGTTCGGTCCCGCAGCAGCCGAGTGTTCCGGAAGAAATTAAGCCCGGCCATAACCGCCAGACAGACGGCGTACTTGGCGGCGAATTCCGGCGGCAAACGCGTCAGTATACCCGCCGCCGCGAAAGCCGCCGCCGCGAGAAACGAATGGCCCTCGAGGAAGAACGTGGCCGCGAACGGCACCGCCGCCGGGGCTATGTCCCCGAATACCGCGATGCGCCCTATCAAAAAGCCGCACGCCGCCAGCGCGAACGATGCCATATCCCTCCGAGAAAGCGTCAGCGCGGATATTCTCCGCCCCGCTCCGTCTCGTTTTATCCTAACACTTTCGGCCGCTCTCAACCCGCTCACCCTTCCTGTTAATGGAAAAGATTATAACGCGGGGAACAGCGGGAATTTGTCGATACGGGTCAAGCTATATTGGAAAGTTTCGACAAAAACAAACGCCGCTGTAAAACCTCCCAAAGAACGCAAACTGACGGAAAGTGAAAAAAGCGAAGAATCCCGCAATACAGCCATTCTGAAACTCGATTGCGGACATTTTAACATATACGCCAGAGATGTATAAATCGTATATTTATACATTTTGCCCCGATTGGCCGTGAAGAAAACATTGATGAATTATTAACACATACATTGAATCGAGGCGCTTCCGGGAGCTAAAACATTGCGGACCTGACTATGTACAATTGGTTTTCGATGTCTGCAATCGACAATCCTGTACTTACGACATCTTTTCATCAAATAATACACACAGAATTATGGATAAATTTTCCGATTGCGGACATTGCATAAACTGTTTCTTCATCTAATGTATTTTTGGCTCCCGGAGAAAAATGCTTCGATTTTGAGTGAAAAAATCCCCTCGAATTTCTCATGTATTTGCTAATTGAAATTTCCACCACCCATTATAATTAAGATCCGCCAGCCGCTACTCACAGTTCGCCTGATCACGGCGTTTTTTGTTTGGCTGGTGGGTTTTTCAATTATAAT
>JAISCI010000123.1 GCA_031265685.1 Clostridiales bacterium | reverse complement strand
CAATATAATTGAAAAATCACCCACCCCCAAAACAAAGCGCGAATTTAAGCGGTCTTCGTTTTGGGGGTGGGTGATTTTAATTATATCGCTATGGTGATTTTTGGAGTAATAAATACATTCCGCGCGCGTCATGACTTTTTCCAGTCGGGAGGACTTGATGGCCACGCCCAATTCGTCTGTTGTATTATGCTCAATCACGGCAATCCGCCCTCCTTTCATTTCGATTTTTTCTCTATGCCAAGATTCAAGTTCTGAATATATGGCATGGCGATATGCGTGTTTTGCCGTCTCATTTTATATCTGTCTTTTCATGGCTTGCACGAATTGGCGTAAGTCCACATCTTCCGAGCCGACGCCGGCGATTTCCACAAACACGCCGCCTGTTACAAACATTACCGACGTCAATCCTTCATTCTCCGCCGCGAAACCTATGTCAATAGGCAAGTCGTCCTGTTCCCTTTTTGGTAAACATTTTCGCGCGACAGGATTTCGCGTGAACCAAGCGAAATTTAGATGTAAACTTCTACAGTACATTCGAGCCGCCTTCTTCATCTGGTTATTTGTAATTATCCCCCTTGCAATCCTCGCGCGGTCATGATATAATATATAATTGTTGCGTGAGACCGGCGTTCCGCTCGCGTTTTTTCGTGATGAACGCGCGGAGAATATGGGAGGTTATCAAATGCACGAACTAATCAGGCAGATTGAGGCGGAACAGCTTAAATCGGAGGTTCCGAAGTTTCGGATCGGCGACACTGTTCGCGTGTACGCGAAGATCGTGGAGGGTTCGCGCGAGCGTGTCCAGATGTTCGAGGGTACGGTTATCAAGCGGCAGAACGGCGGAGTCCGCGAGACGTTCACCGTGCGCCGCGTCTCTTATGGGATCGGCGTGGAGAAGACGTGGCCGATTCATTCGCCCCGTCTGGAGCGTGTTCAGGTTGTCCGGCGGGGTATCGTGCGCCGCGCGAAGCTTTTCTATCTGCGCGGCCGCGTCGGCAAGGCGGCGAAAGTAAAAGAGGAAATCTTCAGGAAAGATTCCGCGAAAAACGGGTAATCGTTTTTCGGACGAGGGACGCGGCGATCTGTCTACACGATTGGCGCGTTTTTTGTCATAATACTGTTTCAGGATTAAGGTTGACATCTGTTTTTAGGTTCGCGCCCGGGAATTTTGCATCGCATTTTCGCGTGGTTGGAGTTTTGTGCGAACCAAGCAAAATTCAGAGCTGCGCACACGCTATCGCTCTTAGAAATAAGTGTCAATATCTAAACTGAGACAGTATAAACAGTAAAGGTTTGATGCCTCATGAAATCTATACGCCGCAGCGCCGCGGAATGGGCGGTTTTAATCGCTTGCGCCGCCGCGCTGTACGCGCTTATACACTTCTGTGTGTTCGAGGTGGCCATAATCGAGGGCGACAGCATGTATCCGACGCTGACTGATCAGGAGCGCGTAGTGGTGTTCAAACTGCCGTATATCACGGGCAGTCCGCGGCGAGGGGACATCGTGGCGTTCCCGTATCCCGCCGACACTTCGCGCAGCTTTGTCAAACGCGTCGTCGGCGCGCCCGGCGATCTGATCGAGGCGGACGCGATGGGCGTGTACGTCAACGGCGAGTTGCTTCGCGACGCGTTCGCCGAAACTCCGCCCATAATGCTGGGCGACGCGGACTATCCTATGACGGTGCCGCCGGACTCGTACTTCGTCCTGGGCGACAACCGAGCCGTCAGCCACGACAGCCGGTACGGCGACGTCGGCATGATCCGGAAAAGTGATATACTGGGGAAGGTCGCGCTCCGGATGGCGGGGCTTTCGCCGATAGAATGAGGGATATATGTACCTGAAACGTTTGGAGCTGCAGGGGTTCAAATCGTTCCCCGAGAAGGCGCGGCTTGAGTTTAATCCGGGCATAACGGCGGTAGTCGGCCCGAACGGTTCCGGGAAGTCCAATATCTCGGACGCGATACGCTGGACGCTGGGCGAGCAGTCGGCGAAGAGCCTTCGCGGAGCGAGGATGGAGGACGTCATTTTCGCGGGGACAAAGACGCGCCGGGCGCTTAATTTCGCCGAGGTGTCGCTGACGCTCGACAACGCGTCGCGGGCGATCCCGCTCGATTATTCCGAGATAACCGTCGCGCGGCGGGTGTACCGGACGGGCGAGGCGGCCTACACGATAAACGGCGGCCAGTGCCGCCTTAGGGACGTTGTGGAGCTGTTTATGGACACCGGCGTCGGTCGAGGCGGCTACTCCATCATCGGGCAGGGTCAGATCGACGGCATACTCAGCGTCAAATCCGAGGAGCGCCGCCTGCTGTTTGAGGAAGCCGCCGGAATCGTCAAATACAAGAACCGCCGCAAGGAAGCCGAAGCCCGGCTCGAGCGCGAGCGCGCGAACCTTGTGCGCGTGGCGGATATAATCGAGGAACTGAAATCGCGTCTGGCTCCCCTGTCCGAACAGGCCGAGACGGCGAAGCGCTATCTTGCGCTGTCCGAGCGGCTGAGGCTTACGGACGTCGGTATATTCGTGCGCAAGGCGGCCGCCGCCCAGAGCGACGCCGACGCGCTGGGCGAGCACATGGCCGCTCTCGCCGCGAGCGTCGGATCCGCCGAAACCGAGCGCGACGACCGTATCGCCCGGGCCGCGGCGCTTAAAAACGAGTTGCGGGAAGCCGAGGACGACTTGGAGCGGCGCCGTTCCGCGATCGACGCGCAGCGCGGCGACCGATCGCGGATCGCGTCCGAAATATCGCTGCGCGGACGCGAGGCCGAGCACATTGAGAGCGATCTGGCGCGGATCGCGCGGGAGACCGAGGAACTGCGCGCGGCGATCGCGGATACGGATACGGCGTTGCTGACGTCGGAGTCCGACCGCGAGGCGCTGACGTCGGAACTGGCGCGGCTGACCGAGGCGCTCGCGTCCAAAGAGGCGCGGCTTGGAAGGGCGAACGCCGAGGTATCCGAATCCGAGTCCGAGGCCGAGCGCTTCGCGGCGGATCATATCGAAATGCTGCGCGCCCTGTCCGAATCGGAGAATCGCCTCACGCTGGCGAAGTCGCTGCTTGAGCGGCTTAAGTCGCGCGGGGACGAGCTTGGCGCCGAGAGCGCCGGCCTTTCCGGGCGCATAGCGGAGCGCGGTCGGCAGATCGCGGATTACATGGAATCACTCGCGGATATTAAAGCGGAAGACGAGGCCCTGTCGGACGAACTCGCGCGGCTCATCCCCGAGCGTGACAGTATCGCCGCGCGGGCGGCCGAGACGGACGCCGCCATCGACGCGCTTAACCGCGAGCTTCGCGAAGGCCAGGCGCGGCACAAACTGCTGACCGAGCTTGCGAAGTCCTACGAGGGGTACTACAGGAGCGTCAAGGCGGTGCTGTCGCGGAAAAAGTCGGGCGACGGGCGGTTCGCGGGAGTGCGCGGGGCGGTCGCCGAGCTGATCGCGTTCGCCCCGGAATACGGCGCGGCTATGGAGGCCGCGCTGGGGGCCGCCGCTCAGAACATCATCACCGACACCGAGAACGACGCGAAGGTCGCGATCGAGTATCTCAAATCGGCGAAGGCCGGTCGCGCGACGTTCCTGCCGATCACCTCCGTCCGGGGCCGCCCGCTGGACGCGGCCGCCGAAGCCAGTTTTCGGGCGTCGGCTGGATATGTCGGCCTGGCGAAGGATCTGGCGCGATACGACGCGCGTTACGAAGGCGTCATGCGGAGCCTGCTCGGGCGCGTCGCCGTGGTCGGCACGCTGGACGACGCGATAGCGTTCTCACGGAAGCATTCGCATCAGTACAAATGCGTGACGCTCGACGGCGACATAATGAACGCGGGCGGTTCGATGACGGGCGGCGGAACGGAAAAGACGCGGACGGGCATATTGGAGCGCGGAGCGGAGCTTGCCCGGCTCTCCGGCGAGATCGTCCGGAAGAGCGACGCGTATGACTTGGCGCGGCTCCGGCGCGACGATCTGACGTTCCGCGCGGGCGAGAACGCCGCCGCGGTAAGCCGTGTCGGCGCGGCCCGACATGACAACGAGCTTCGCGCCGCCGCCGCGAACGCGTCTCTCGCGCAGGCGAGGTCGGCGCTGGCCGAGCTTGACGCGCGTTCGGCGGCGATCGGGGCAGAGCTTGGCGGGCTTAAAGGCCGATTGGACGCCGCGGAGCTTGAGTCGGGCGAGGCCGGGCGCGAAGCCGCCGCGCGTAAGGCCGGCATAGAGGGCGTGCTAAGCCGGATCAAGTCGGCGCAGGCGCGGCTGTCCGGGCGCAAAGACGCCATAGGCGCGCTTATGCTGGACGTCACGGCGTCCAAGATCGAGATCGAGAAGACCGAGGGCGCCATACGGCTCGTGTCTGAAAACATCGCGCGGGCGGTTCAGGACAAAGCGCGCGGCGGCGGCGAGATAGCGAGACGGGATCTGGAAGCCGCCGAGCTTGCGGAGAAACGCCGGATAGCCGCCGAGGACGCCGAACGGCTCGCGAAGGAATCCTTGGATGCCGACGCGCGGATTGAGCGAAGCGCGACCGGCCTGTCCGAAGCCGAGTTCCGCCGCGACGATATCCGCGCGCGCATAGAGATCGCCGACGCCGGCGCGATGGAGAGCGTCGAGCGTCTGTCGCGGCTCAAGGCCGAGACGGAGCGGCTGGCGGAGCGGGGCGAGACGGCCAAAGAGGAAACGCGCCGTCTTTTCGACGAGATGTGGGACAATTACGGGCTTACGTATCAGGAAGCGCTGAAAGCGCCGCGCGCGGACGATTCCGTCCAGAATCTGGAGCGCGAGGCGAGGCGCGCGCGCGCGGAGATAAAAGAGCTGGGCGCGGTCAACGCCGGCGCCATAGACGAATACCGGTCCGTGCGCGAGCGGTACGAGTTCCTCGAGAAGCAGCGCGGCGACATAACCGAAGCCGAGACGAAGCTGAAAGGCGTGATCGCCGAGCTGACCCGGCTGATGGAGGAGCGGTTTGTCGATCAGTTCAAGCTGATCTCCGAGAGCTTCGCGGTCGTATTCGCGGAGATGTTCGGCGGGGGCATGGCTTATCTCAAGCTGTCGGACGCGGGCGACGCGCTGACCAGCGGCATCGAGATCATCGCGCAGCCGCCAGGCAAGTCGCTGCAGAACATGATGCTGCTCTCGGGCGGCGAGCGGGCGCTGACGGCCATCGCGCTGCTGTTCGGGATACTACGGCTCAAGCCGTCGCCGTTCTGCGTCCTGGACGAGATCGAGGCCGCGCTCGACGACGCCAACGTGCGCCGGTTCGCGAATTACCTGAAAAATTTCGCCAGGGACGTTCAGTTCATAATTATCACCCACCGCAAAGGCACGATGGAAGCGGCGGACGCGCTCTATGGCGTTACGATGCGCGAGAGGGGCGTCTCGGCGTTCGTATCGGTTTCGCTGACGGACGCCCCGAGGGAAGCGGAGGTCGCGCGATGAGTATTTTTGACAAGATAAGGGATGGTCTGGCGAAGACGCGCCGCGGCGTGACGGACGCCATCGGCGACGTGTTCGCGGGTGTCCGCAAGATCGACGAGTCGCTGTACGAAGAGTTGGAGGAAGCGCTCATCATCGCCGACGCGGGGCAGGAGACGGCGTCGGAACTGGTATCGCGGCTGCGGCGGGCCGCGAGGGAGCGCCGCCCGGCGGACGCGTCCGGGCTGAGGTCGATTTTGGCGGAGATAATCGCGGAAGAGATGGATCCGGGCGAGGCGTTCGAGCCGGTCAGCCCGGCGGTGATACTGCTCGTCGGCGTGAACGGCGCCGGCAAGACGACTACGGCGGGCAAGCTCGCCGCGAAGTATCGGGCGGAGGGGCGCAGCGTACTGCTGGCGGCGGCGGACACGTTCCGCGCGGCGGCGGCGGATCAGCTGTCGGTATGGGCCGACCGCGCGGGCGCGCCGCTGATACGGCACAATGAGGGATCCGACCCGGCGGCCGTCGTTTTCGACGCGGCGCGCGCGGCCAAGGCCCGGAAGACCGACATACTCATCGCCGACACGGCGGGCCGGCTCTCCAACAAGAAAAACCTGATGATTGAGCTGAACAAGATACACCGCGTGATAAGCCGCGAATACCCGGAAGCCTCGCTTGAGACGCTGCTGGTGCTCGACGCCGCGACCGGGCGCAACGCGCTGGTCCAGGCCGCCGAGTTCGGAGAGGTAACGTCCCCGGCGGGGGTAATCCTGACGAAGCTGGACGGCACGGCCAAAGGCGGCGCCGTTATCGCGGTTAAGAGAGCGACGGGTATGCCCGTGCGGTTCGTGGGCGTGGGCGAGAAGACCGACGATTTGCTGCCGTTCGACGCGGAAGCGTTCGCGAAGGCGCTGCTGGAAGGGGAAGACTGATGAAAGCTATCATAACGGTGCTCGGACCCGACAAAGTCGGGATTATCGCGGCGGTATGCGTGTATCTGTCCAACAACGGGATAAACATACTCGATCTGTCCCAGACTATCGTCGGCGGTTTTTTCAACATGCTGATGATAGCCGATTTCACCCATTCGCCGCTCGGTTTTGACGAGGCCGCGGCGGGGCTTGCGCGGCTCGGCCGCGAGATCGGACTTGAAATAAAGCTGCAGCGCGAGGATATATTCAACTCGATGCACAGGATATAGGGGGTCGGGGCGTTGCTGTCGCGGTTTGAGATTCTGGAAACCAATAAGATGATAAACGAGGAGAACCTGGACGTCCGCACGATAACGATGGGCGTCAGCCTTCTCGACTGCGCCGATTCGGACATGAGCGCGTTCCGGCGCAAAATATATGATAAAATCACGCGGACGGCCGAGCGGCTCGTATCGGTCGGGGACGACGTCGGGCGGCAGTTCGGCGTACCGATCGTGAATAAGCGCGTAGCCGTGACGCCGATCGCGATAGCCGCAGCCGGAACCCGCGCCGCCGATTACGCCCCGATAGCCCGGACGATGGACGACGCGGCGAAAGCCGTCGGCATAAACTTCATCGGCGGCTTCTCGGCGTTAGTTGAAAAAGGCTCGACCGAGAGCGACAAGGCGCTGGTGCGCAGCCTGCCCGCCGCGCTGGCCACAACCGAGCGCGTGTGCGCGTCGGTGGCCGCGGCTTCCACTAAATGCGGCATAAACATGAATATTGTGAGAAAATTGGGTTTTACGATCAAAGAAATGGCAATACTGACCAAAGACAATGACTCGTCCGCGTGCGCCAAGTTTGTCGTCTTCGCGAACGCCGTCGGCGACAATCCGTTCATGGCGGGGGCGTTCCACGGAGTTTCCGAGCGGGAGAGCGTCGTCAACGTCGGCGTGTCGGGTCCGGGCGTCGTGCTGCGCGCGCTTCAGTCGGCCCGAGGCAAGGACTTCGAGACGCTCTGCGAGACGGTCAAGCGGACGGCGTTCAAGATTACGCGCCTGGGGCAGCTCGTGGCGCGGGAAGCGTGCGGACGGCTCGGAGTTCCGTTCGGGATCATTGATCTGTCCCTCGCGCCGACGCCCGCCAAGGGCGATTCCGTCGGCGACATCCTGCGCGAGATGGGGCTTTCGCATCCGGGCGCGCCCGGCTCGACGGCGGCGCTCGCGATCCTCAACGACAATGTGAAAAAAGGCGGCGTGATGGCCTCGAGCTACGTCGGCGGGCTGTCCGGCGCGTTCATACCCGTCGCGGAGGACGCGGCTATGGCGGACGCGGCCCGCGCCGGGGCGCTCAGTCTCGAGAAGCTCGAGTCGATGACGAGCGTCTGTTCGGTCGGCCTGGACATGATAGCCGTGCCCGGGGACACTCCGCCGGAGACGCTCTCCGGCATAATCGCGGACGAGATGGCGATAGGCGTGATGAACGGCAAGACGACCGCCGCGCGGATCATCCCGGCGGCGGGCAAAACTGTCGGGGAGACGGCCGTCTTCGGCGGTCTGCTCGGCGAGGCGCCGATCATGCCCGTCAACGGGTTTTCGTGCGCGGATTTCATCGCGCGCGGCGGACGGATCCCGCCGCCGATCCAGAGCTTCAGAAATTAGAACCTTGGGGCGCCGCCCCAAACCCCGCTTCTTTTCTTAAAAGAAAAGAAGCAAAAGAACTTCGGAACGGGAGGATAAAATGGCGGAACTGAACGGCTTGGAGCCGAGGGACGTTTTCGGGCATTTTCTGGCGCTGTCGGCGATACCGCGCGGCAGCGGGAACGAGCGCGGCGCGGCGGATTACGTCGCGGGATGGGCGGCGGACAAAGGATTCGGCGTCCGGCGGGACGGGCTGAGCAACGTCGTCGCGGACGCGCCCGCCTCGAAGGGATATGAGGGCGCGCCGACGGTTATAATCCAGGCGCACCTTGATATGGTTTGTGAAAAAGACGGCGGCTCGCGCCACGACTTCACGCGGGATCCGCTTGAGCTGTATATCGACGGAGAATGGCTGCGCGCGCGCGGAACGACGCTGGGCGCCGACGACGGTATCGGAGTAGCGTTGGCCATGGCGGTCGCCGAGGACGTATCCGCGGTCTGCCCGCCTTTGCGGCTGGTGTTCACGACCGACGAGGAGGTTGGCATGGGCGGGGCGAAAGGGCTGGACGTCTCCGGTCTCGCCGGCGCGCGTTACCTCATCAACATCGATAACAGCGACGAGGACGAGGTCATCATCGGCTGCGCGGGCGGCGTGATCTCGGACTCGCGGTTCGCGGCGGACCGCGTCCCCGTGCCGGAGGATTACGGCGCGGTGTTTGTGTCCGTGTCCGGGCTGGCGGGCGGGCATTCGGGCGGGGACATTCACTTGGGCCGCGCCAACGCCAACGTAGCCGCCGCGCGTATCGTTAACGAACTGTACCGGGAATACGATATATATATAAAGGAAGTAACGGGCGGCGAGAAGGATAACGCCATCCCGCGCGAATGTTCCGTAACGCTGTTCGCGCGGGAACCCGGGCGGGCGGCGGCGGCGGCGCGGGCGTTCGGTCGGGTGATCGCGCGGGAATACGCCGCGGCGGATCCCGGCTTGACCGTATCCGCCGATCCGATCACGGTTTCGGATTACACGGCGCTCTCGCCCGATCTGGCCGGAGCGCTGACCGCGTTCGCGCTGCTCGCGCCGTGCGGCGTCATATCCGCGCGGCCGTCGGATCCTTCCATGATCGAGACGTCCTCCAACATCGGGGTGATCCGCGCGGGATCGGACGGCGCGCTTATCACGTGCCTGTCGCGGTCGTATTCCGAAAGCCGCCTTGCCGATACCGCCGCGCGGATTCGCTTGCTCGCGGACGCCTTGGGCGGTTCCGTCTCGGCGCGCGGGGAGTATCCGGGCTGGGAACCGGATCCCGGATCGAAACTCGCGGCGCTCTTTGCGGCTGCCCGCGAGCGTCTGACTGGGCGGCGGCCCGCCGTCCGCAGCGTCCACGCCGGACTGGAGTGCGGCATATTCGCCCGGAAACTGCCGGGCCTGGACATGGTTTCCGTAGGCCCGCGCGCGGAGGGCATCCATTCCCCGAACGAGCGGCTGTTTATACCGTCCGTCGGGCGCGCGCGCGGCACGCTTGCCAGCGTATTACGGGAAATAGCGCAAGAGGGCGGGAGCTAGAGGCTAGAAGCTAGAGACTAAAAGCTAGAAAAACCTGGAAATAGAAAGCCTTGGCGTTTGGCGGGGGAATTGGCTTGAAGTTTAAGTTTGACAGGCAGTATCTTAAGATATCGGCTTACGCCGTAGTTTCTCTGGCGGCGGCATACGCTCTGTTCAAGCTGGTTGATTCGGCGGCGTTCATCATTACCAATTCCGGCAAGATAGCGCAGGGGATCGGCTCCGCCGTCGGCTGGATTGCCTGCGTGTTTTCGGTCGTCATCATGGCTTTCGTCGTCGCGTATGTTCTCGATCCGCTCGTGGAGTATTTGCAGCGGAAGTATGAGGATTTCTCCGAGGGATTTGCCGGGTTCAGGGCAAATCCGCTCAAGGGGCGGAGCTTTCGGCTGCCGAAGCTGGTCCGCTCACGCAAAAAGGGCGCTGGCGAGCCGGCGAAGCGCCGAACGGCGGGCGCCGCTCTTACCTACGGGCTGTTCACGCTGCTGCTGGGCGCGCTGATCGCGTTCACCGCGCTGCGCATCCGCGGGGCCGACGGCTTTACGGCCAGCCTTGTCGCGCTTGTTAACAGTACGCTCGTCAAGCTGTCGGACTTTCTGACGAGTGCCCGGCTGACGATCGAGGCTTGGGGCGCCTCGGAATATCTGTCCGGGTTTGTCGAGGGCGCGGTGGACAGCGTCAGCCAGACGCTGCGCGGGTCAACCACCGACATAATCGACAAGGTAACGTCCGTCGGGGGGACGCTGCTCAATTTCTTTATGTCGCTCGTCGTGGCGTTCTATTTCCTGCGCGACAAGGGGACTATTATGGAGCGGACGCGGTTCTATATGGACACGTTTCTCTCGCCGGCGTGGAACCGCCGCCTTACGAACGCCGCCGGCGACCTGCACGCGGTGTTTTCGGGGTACATCCGCGGGCAGCTCATCGACGCGCTGATCATGGGGTGCCTGCTGTCGCTGGCGCTGACTGTCGTCGGCGTCGATCTCGCCGTACTGATCGGCGTGTTCTCGGGTTTCGCCAATATCATACCGTATTTTGGGGCTATCGTCGGATTTGTGCTGTCGGTCGGCGTCGCGCTGCTCTCCGGCGACTTCGCCAAGGCTATACTCGCCGGGGTGGTCGTCATCCTCCTCCAGCAGATTGACGGCGTGTTTATCGTGCCGAAAGTAGTGGGCGAGAAGGTCGAACTCAGCCCGGCGCACGTGCTCATCTCGCTGTCGGTGGCCGGGGCGCTGTTCGGTCTTTGGGGCATGGTGTTCGCGGTTCCGGTCTGCGCCATACTGAAGATTTTTATCGCGCGGCTGGCGGAGAGGCGGGCGGCCGCATCGCGAAAAACCCCTTGACATATCGCCTTCGGCGCTGTATCATAGTTTTATAAGACCATGACTGAGAAGCAGTAACGCCTTGGCGGAAAGTTGTTCAGAGACGCGGCGGTCGGTGCGAGCCGCGCGAAGTCACGGCGCGAATACATCCCACGAGTCGTCGGCGCGAAAGGCCGGACGGGAGCGCCCGTTACAGCGCGGGGGTATACGCTTTTTTGTGTACCCGCCGAGCGCGCGGTCGTGAGGTTCGCGCGGAACTGAGGTGGTACCGCGGGACAATCCGCCCTCAGATATTATCCGAGGGCGTTTTTCTATGCCGCAAATGATCGGTCGTAGGAAACGGCGCCCCGTGAGGAGGAATTGGTTATGTTCGTCAAGATCGCGTTTCTCGTCGTCTTCGTCGCCATAACGATCGCGGTCGGGTTCGTCTTCCGCAAACGCGCGGGGGACGTCAACAGCTTCGTGCTGGGCGGGCGCGGCGTCGGCCCGTGGCTGACAGCCTTCGCCTATGGCACGAGCTATTTTTCGGCGGTCGTTTTCGTCGGGTACGCCGGGCAGTTCGGCTGGCGCTTCGGCGTCGCCGCCACGTGGATCGGCATCGGGAACGCCGTGATCGGGTCGTTTCTGCCATGGGTGATCCTCGGGCGGCGCACGCGCGTTATGACGCACCATCTCGGCGCCAAGACGATGCCAGAGTTCTTCGGTGAGCGGTACGGTTCGCTCGCGCTCAAGATCGGCGCGTCGGTCGTCGCGTTCGTCTTTCTGATCCCGTACACCGCGTCGCTCTATAACGGCCTGTCGCGGCTGTTTGTGGTGGCCTTCGGCGCGGATTCGCAGTCGGGCTTCATTGTCTGCGTCGTCGTCATGGCCGTGCTTACGGGGATATACGTCGTGCTGGGCGGCTACGTCGCGACGGCCGTCAACGACTTCATCCAGGGCGTGATCATGCTGGCGGGCATTATTGCCATCGTTGGCTCGGTTCTGAGCGTGAACGGCGGGTTCCTTAACTCGCTGGCGTCGCTGGCCGCCGTCCCCGCCGACGCCGGGCAATCGGGCCTTGCCGCCGCGCCGGGCGTATTCGCGTCGTTCTTCGGGCCGGATCCCGTCGGGCTGGCCGGCGTGGTCATACTCACCTCGCTGGGCACGTGGGGTCTGCCGCAGATGGTCGCCAAGTTCTACTCGATAAAGTCGGAGAACGACATAGCCAAAGGGACGATCATCTCGACCGTCTTCGCGTTCGTCGTCGCGGGCGGGTGCTATTTCCTGGGCGGGTTTGGGCGGCTGTTCTCGGGCGTCGCCGAGATTAACGAAAAGGGCGTCGTCTACGACTCGATTATCCCGAACATGCTGTCCGGTTTCCCGGACGTGCTTATGGCGGTCATCATCGTGCTTGTGCTGTCCGCGTCTATCTCCACGCTGTCGTCGCTCGTCATAACATCCGCCTCGACGTTCACGATAGATTTCCTCAAAGGCAATTTCGTCAAAAAAATGACGGACAAATCGCAGCTGCTGATCATACGCGCGCTTATCGTCGTGTTCATCGCCATATCCTCCGTAATCGCCGTTATCCAATATAAGGGCGGGTTCGGCTTCATCGCGCAGCTGATGGGCGTCAGCTGGGGCGCGCTGGCCGGGGCGTTCCTCGCGCCGTTCCTGTATGGGCTTTATTGGAAGCGTGTGACAAAGCCCGCCGTCTGGGCGAGTTTCATCTTCAGCGCGGCGCTGATGACGCTTAACGTATTCTTCCAGCCGTCCTTCCCCGCGATAATCCGGTCGCCGATCAACGCCGGGGCGTTCGCGATGCTGGCCGGACTGGTGATTGTTCCCGTTGTGAGCCGGCTTACGCCGAAACCGGACGCCGCCAGGACCGACGCCGCTTTCGCGTGCTACGGCAAGATCGTGACGGCGGACGCCGCGCACGTGCTGAAGGAAAATGGCGGCTGACCGCGTCGTTCT
The DNA here is from genome assembly GCA_031265685.1 of Clostridiales bacterium. GTDB lineage: Bacteria > Bacillota > Clostridia > Lachnospirales > WRAX01 > JAISCI01. Next base: position 12,268 of record JAISCI010000123.1, on the reverse strand, counting down.
GGTTACGGGCGCGTCGCGCGGGATAGGCCGCGCGACAGCCGCCGCCTTCGCGCGGGCGGGATACGACGCGGCGATAAATTGCCGAGCCGACTCCGCCGGGCTTTCCGAGACGGCGGAGCTGGCGCTTCGGCACGGCGCGCGCGTACTGCCCGTTATGGCCGACGTTTCGGACTTCGACGCCGCGCGTGATATGTTCGACCGGGTGGAACGCGAACTGGGCGCGGTGAGCGCTCTCGTGAACAACGCGGGCGTATCCCGCCGCGCCCTTTTCACGGATACCGGGCCGGACGACTGGCGGCGCGTGATGGACGTCAATTTTATGTCCGTCCTCAACTGCTGCCGGTTGGCCGCGCCGGGAATGGTACGCCGGGGGCGCGGCGCGATTATCAACGTCTCGTCGGTCTGGGGAGAGCGCGGGGCCAGCTGCGAAGCGGTCTATTCGGCGTCGAAAGGCGCGGTCGGCGCTTTCTCGCGGGCGCTGGGCAAAGAGCTGGCGCCGAGCGGGATAACGGTAAACGCCGTGGCGCCCGGAGTAATCGACACGGCGATGAACGCCGGTCTGACCGCCCCTGAGCGCGCGGCGCTCACGGACGCTATACCCGCCGGACGATTCGGCGCGCCGGAAGAGGTTGCGGAACTGTGCGTTTTTCTGGCGGGGGCGGGGTATATCACCGGGCAGGTGATTACTGTTGACGGAGGATTTGCTTAGCGACGCGGTCGGCGAGCTGCCGACGATATATGAAACGCCGTCTATCTTGCGGAGATCATCCGCCCCGGCGGTTTTTCAACCAGAATGCGGCGTACCCGAAAGCGGTTACGGACTGATTCGCGCGGCAGTGCCGTCCGTCTGGCGTGAACAGCGCGAAAAGCTTCGCGTCGAGTCGCTTGCGGTGAAAGGCGGTAAACCGTCAATACGCGTATTTGTACATTTTGCCACTAACTATGATCCCGGATGTCTCGTAACTGTCGCGGTTTAATCGGTTTAATCAGCTTAATTGTGTGCGTACAATTCGTTCACGCGAAATTTCTTCGATTCACGCAAACACGCCTTGGGCAAATTCAAACGCTGAGCGCTGGATACACGCTGAGCGCTGGATACGCGCCGAGCGCGCTCAAAAAAACCTTGAAATAATCACGGATAAGTTTATAATAGAAAGAAAGCAACCGCAAGGAATTCGCCGGATTCAGGGCAAATTCACCTGCTTGGCAAGGGGGTAGTAAAGTGGCGTTGACCGGGGAGTTCGTCCATCTGCACGTGCATACCGAGTACAGCCTGCTCGACGGGTCCGCTAAAATCGGCGCTCTGATGGGGCGCGTCCGCGAACTGGGCATGGACGCCTGCGCCATAACCGATCACGGCGTTATGTTCGGCGCCGTGGATTTTTACAGCGCCGCGAAGGACGCCGGGATAAAGCCCGTAGTCGGCTGCGAGGTGTACGTCGCCAGCGGTTCCCGTCTGCGCAGGGACTCGGGCCCGGATAATTTCTACTATCACCTCGTCCTGCTGGCCGAGAACAACGACGGTCTGGGGAATCTGATGCGGCTGTCGTCCATCGGGTTTACCGAAGGCTTCTATTATAAGCCCCGCGTGGACATAGAGATGCTCCGCCAGTACGGCGGGGGGCTGATCGCTCTGTCGGCGTGCCTGGCGGGACCCGTGGCGAAAACGCTGCTGAACGGAACCTACGCCGCCGCTAAAGAAATGGCGCTCCTCTACGACGATATATTCGGCAGAGGCAATTTCTACCTTGAGCTGCAGGATCACGGTCTGCGCGAGCAGCGGACGATCAACCCGAATATCATCCGTATCTCTCACGAGACGGGCATACCGCTCGTCGCCACCAACGACACCCATTACCTCCGCCCCGAGGACGCCGACGCGCACGACGTTCTCATCTGTATCCAGACGAACAAGACCGTGGACGACGCCGACCGCATGACTTACGCCGGCGGGCAGTTCTACGTAAAGTCGCCGGAAGAGATGGCGAAGCTCTTCCCTAAGGAAGCTATCGCGAACACCGTCCGCATTGCCGAGCGCTGCGACGTCAGTTTCGAGTTCGGAAAGTACAAGCTACCCCGGTTCGACGCGCCCGGGGGCGATTCCGCCGCGTATCTGCGCGGGCTTTGCGCGGACGGCCTTGCCCGGCGTTACGCCGAGATAACCCCCGCCCTGAGCGAGCGTCTCGGTTCCGAGCTGTCCGTGATCGCCGAGATGGGCTTCACGGACTATTTCCTCGTGGTGTGGGACTTTATCAAATACGCCCGCGACAACGGCATCCCCGTGGGTCCGGGGCGCGGTTCCGCCGCCGGGTGCCTCGTGGCGTACTGTCTGGGCATAACCAACATAGACCCAATCAAATTCGGGCTGATCTTCGAGCGCTTCCTCAACCCCGAGCGCGTGTCCATGCCCGACATAGACATAGATTTCTGCTACGAGCGCCGCCAGGAGGTGATCGACTACGTCGTCGCGAAATACGGCTCGGACCGCGTCGCCCAGATCATAACGTTCGGGACGATGGCCGCCCGCGCCGTGATACGCGACGTGGGCCGGGCGCTTGGCATGAGCTACGGCTCGGTGGACCGCGTGGCCAAGATGATACCGTTCGCCCTGGGCCAGACCATAGACAAGGCGCTCGATATAAACCGCGACTTAAGGGCGCTGGCCGAGGGCGATCCCGCCGTCGCGAAGCTGATCGATATGTCCCGCAAGCTCGAGGGTCTGCCGCGCCATTCGTCCACGCACGCGGCGGGCGTCGTCATATGCGACAGGCCGATCGTGGAGTACGTGCCGCTCTCAACGAACGATTCGGTCGTGACGACACAGTTCCCTATGACGACGATCGAGCGGCTCGGCCTGCTGAAGATGGACTTCCTCGGCCTGCGCACGCTCACCGTGATAAACGACGCCGTGGACGAAGCCAACCGACGCGGCGCGAATATAGACATAGACCGGATCCCGGACGGGGATCCGAAGGTTTTCGCGATGATTTCCGCCGGAAAGACCGAAGGCGTGTTCCAGCTGGAATCGCCCGGCATGACGTCGTTCATGAAGGAGCTTATCCCGCGCGACGTATCCGACCTGACCGCCGGGATAGCGCTGTACCGGCCCGGCCCTATGGACTTCATCCCGAAATACGTGCGCGGCAAGAACTCCGGCAATCCCGTCACCTACGCCCATCCGCTGCTCGAGCCGATCCTGTCGGACACCTACGGCTGCATCGTCTATCAGGAGCAGGTTATGCGCATAGTGCGCGACTTGGCGGGATATTCCCTCGGTCACAGCGACTTGGTGCGCCGCGCGATGAGCAAGAAGAAAACCGACGTGATGGAGAAGGAGCGCGCGCAGTTCATCGCCGGCTGCGAATCAAACGGCATACCGCGCGTCTCCGCCGAGAGCGTCTGGGCGGATATGGCTGATTTCGCCAAATACGCGTTCAATAAGTCCCACGCGGCGGCCTACGCCGTCGTCAGCTATCAGACGGCGTGGCTCAAGTGCCATTACCCGACGGAGTTTATGGCGGCTCTGCTGACCTCCGTTATGGATTTTACGACGAAAATCGCCGAATATATAAGCGAGTGCCGGTCGCTAGGCCTGACTGTCCTCCCGCCGGACATCAACGAGAGTCTCGGGCGGTTCGCGGTGCTGCCTGGCGGCAGGATCCGTTTCGGCTTCCGAGCGATTAAAAGTGTCGGCCGCCCGATGATCGAGGCGATAATCCGCGACAGGGAGGCAAACGGCCCCTTCCGCTCGCTGACGGATTTCGTGGGCCGCATGCCCCCCGCCGACATAAGCAAGCGCGCTCTCGAATCCATGATCCTGGCCGGCGTGTTCGATTCGCTCGGCGGAACCAGGCTGCAGTACGCTCGGTCGTTCGAGCGTATACTCTCCGGAAAAAACCGCAAGTCCGCGATGGAGGGCCAGATCAACCTGTTCGATATGTCCGGAGGCGAGTCCGAGTCGTACCGAGACGATCTGCCCGACTGCGGCGAGTACCGCCTGGAGGATATGCTGGCCTACGAGAAGACCGCGCTGGGGATATATATCAGCGGGCATCCGTTCGCGGCGTTTGATAAGGCCGTAGCCGGGCGGCTTAACCTTAACGGCGCGGACTTCGCCGTAACCGACGAAAACGGCGCCCCGGCGCGCGTATCCGACGGCCAGATAGCCCGAGTCGGCGGCGTCATAACGGGCGTGACCGTGAAATACACTAAGCGAAATAACGACGCCATGTCTTTCGTAACGATAGAGGATCTGTACGGAGCCATTGAGGTGATCGTATTCCCACAGCTTCACGCGCGGACGGGGTCTCGCTTCGCGGAAGGGCTGGCGGTGTTCGTAACCGGCAAAGTATCCGTCCGCGAGGACGAGAAGCCGAAAGTAGCCGCCGATTCCATCGAATTCCTCGCGGAGGACGGCGCGCGCCCGTCGGAGCGTCTCTGGCTCAAGCTGCCCGCTAACCCGTCCGGCGTGTTCGGCGGTATCCGCTCGATTCTGGCGCGCCACCCGGGGACGGTTCCCGTTGTAATCTACGACGAACAAAGCGGCAAGCGTATGCCCGTCGCGCGGCTCTACAGCGTGGAAGCGAGCGATCCGCTGCTGGCGGAGCTTAAATCCGCGCTGGGCGAGAAATCAGTGGTGTTAAAATGAGAGGGGAACTAACCGATGGCTAAAGAGAAGAGGATCGGCATACTGACCAGCGGGGGGGACGCCCCCGGCATGAACGCCGCGATACGCGCGGTTGTACGCACCGCCGTCTACAGAGGGTACAAGGTTATCGGAATCAGACGGGGATACGACGGCCTTCTCGCCGCCGATATAACCGACATGGACGCGCGTTCCGTGGCGGAGATAGTGCACCGCGGCGGCACGATCCTGCTGACGGCCCGTTGCGCGGAGATGATGACGCCCGAGGGTCAGGACAAGGCCGCGCAGATCTGCAAGGTACTGGGGCTGGCGGCGCTCATCGTCGTCGGCGGCGACGGCTCGTTCAAGGGCGGGCTGGAGCTGTCGCGGCGCGGCGTGAACATCATCGGCATACCCGGCACGATAGATCTCGACATGGCGTACACCGAGTACACGATCGGCTTCGACACCGCCGTAAACACCGGCATGGACGCGGTGAACAAAATCCGCGACACCTCCAGCAGCCACGAGCGCTGCTCGGTTATCGAGGTGATGGGGCGCGGCTGCGGAGCGATCGCGCTGTGGTGCGGACTTGTCACCGGCGCGGAGGAGATAATCATCCCCGAAAAAGGCGCGGTGGAATCGGATTACATCATAGAGCAGATAATAAAGAACAGGGCCAAAGGCAAGACGCACAATCTCGTTATCGTCGCGGAGGGTTCGGGCGGAACTCCCGCGCTTGCCCGCAAAATCGAGCAGGTGACAGGCATAGAGTCCCGCGCTACCATACTGGGGCATCTGCAGCGCGGCGGCAGCCCCACCGCGCTCGACCGTTTCCGCGCGTCCATGATGGGCCATATGGCCGTCAATTTGGTCGGCGCGGGAGAATATAATAAGGCGATCGCCTACCGCGGCGGCGGGCTTGCCGCCATGGACCTGGAGGAGGCGCTCTCCGTGCCCCGCGTATATGACGACTCGATTTATCAAATGATGAAGATTCTGGCGATATAGCGTAAGCGCCTCACGAAAGGATTGAACCCGATGACACGCCGAACGAAGATAGTATGCACCCTCGGACCCACGTCCAATACCGCCGATGTGATCAAAAACCTCATCCGCGCGGGCATGGAGTGCGCCCGGATCAACTTCTCCCACGGCACCTATGACACGCACTCCGAAACGATAGGTCAGCTGAAAGCCGCCCGGGACGAACTGGGCGCTCCCGTGTCACTGCTGCTTGATACGCGCGGCCCGGAAATCCGTATCAAGACGTTCAAGGGCAACAAGAGGATCGTTATCCAGCAGGGCCAGCCCTTCACGCTGACGACAAGGGACGTGGAGGGCGACGATACCATAGTCTCGATAACCTATTCCGACCTGCCCAAAGACGTCCGTCCGGGCGGGCGCATCCTGATCGACGACGGCCTGATCGAGCTGTCGATCCAGGAAGTAACCGACACGGACATAATCTGCCAGTCCGTAAACTCGGGCTTCCTCTCGAGCCGCAAGGGGATCAACGTTCCGGACGTATACGTCAACCTGCCCTCGATAACGGAGAAGGATATAGAGGACATCAAGTTCGGCATACGCATGGGCTTCGACTATATCGCCGCGTCGTTCGTGCGCAGCGCGAAGGACGTTCTCGCGATCCGCGACGTTCTTGACAACAACGGCGGCGCCGGCATAAACGTCGTCGCGAAGATCGAGAGCCGCGACGGCGTGAATAATCTCGACTCCATTCTGGAGGTGTCCGACGGCATAATGGTGGCGCGCGGGGATCTCGGCGTGGAGATACCCCCGGAGGAGGTCCCTCTCGTCCAGAAGGAGCTTATCCGCAAGGCGAACCAGATGGGCAAGCCCGTCATAACGGCCACGCAGATGCTCGAGTCGATGGTGCAAAACCCGCGCCCCACCCGCGCCGAAGCCAATGACGTGGCCAACGCGATCTTCGACGGCTCCGACGCCATAATGTTATCGGGCGAGACGGCGAACGGCAAGTATCCTGTCGAGGCCGTCCGCATGATGGCGCGTATCGCGATAAGAGCCGAGGGGGCCATCGACTACCACGAGAGCCTGAACCAGCGCCATGTCGCCGACACGGTCACGAACGCGATAAGCTACGCCACGTGCACCACCGCCGCCGACCTCAACGCGCCGTGCATAGTAACGATAACCGATTCGGGGTTCACGGCGAGGATGGTGTCGAAATATAAGCCGACTTGCCCTGTTCTGGCGGTATGCTCGCGCGAGATGATCATGCGGCAGCTGAATCTTGTCTGGGGATGCGTTCCGATAAAGAACGACGCGCCCGAGGCCGATATATTCACGACGGCCGTCAGGAAGTCCGAGGAAACCGGCTTGGCCAAGACCGGCGATCCTATCGTTATCGTAGCGGGGATTCCGGTCGGTCAGGTCGGATCGACCAACACGATTAAGGTTCAGATCGTCGGCGACGTGCTGGTCAAGGGGCGCGGCTCGGGCGGCAAGACCGTATCGGGCAGCGCGTGCGTGCTTAAAGTGGCGGAAGAAGCCCAGCAGCGCTTCCGCCCCGGCGACATCATCGTGATACCGTTCACGACGAACAAACTGCTGCCGTTCCTTCGCAAGTGTTCGGGCATAGTCGTCGGCTCGGATCAGGCCGTGGATTACACCCACGCCGAAACCGTGGCGGCGGCGCTTGAGATCCCGATCGTCGTCTGCTCCGAGCGCGTCATCGACGCCATACCGCAGGGCACGGGCATCACGCTTGACAGCGTCAAAGGTTTTGTGTACAATGGTATGCCGGAAGCGATAAATTAAGGAGGTAAGCGATATGGGCAAGTGGGTTTGTTCGGTTTGCGGATACGAGTACGACGCCGAATCGGGCGATCCGGATTCAGGGATAGCCCCGGGCACGGCGTTCGAGGATATACCGGAAGATTGGGTCTGTCCTGTGTGCGGCGTCGCCAAAGGCCTGTTCGAGAAAGCGTGATAGATGAGGCGGGGTTACCCGCCTTAAATATCCGAAAGGGAGCGAACGGAAATGGCGTATGAGATTAAAGTCGTGATCGTGGCGCTTTTTAACTATATCAAGAAAATGGACTGTGACGAAGCCACGAAAACGGAGCTGCTGACACTGCTTCAGCAGCTGGCGAACGCCGACAGCGCCGTGCTGGCGCTGCCCTCGGGCGGGCACAAAAAACCACAGGTGAGAGAATGTCTGACATAAAAAGGGTATACGTCGAGAAGAAGCCGGGCGAGGACGCCGAAGCCCGCGCCCTTTTTGACGAGCTTGTAAAAGGCCTGGGGCTGTCGGGCGTAACGGCGGTTCGCGTGATAAACTGTTATGATGTGTCGGGCCTGACCGACGCCGAGTTTGAGACCGCCGCGCGCTCGGCGCTGTCCGAGCCGCCGCTGGATATTATCATAGACGGCGGCGCGGAGTTCGCCGGCGATCTCGTCTTCGCCGTCCGCCCCCTGCCCGGTCAGTTCGACCAGCGGGCGGATTCCGCCGTCCAGTGTATCCAAGCGTCCATCGGCGCGAAGGCCGAAGTCGAGTCTTCCAAAGTATACGTCGTCTCCGGCGACCTGTCGGACGGCGACATACGGGCGATAAAGGGCTACATAATCAACCCGGTGGAGTCGGCGGAAACGCCGCTTGAGAAGCCCGCAAGGCTCGGCGTTCCGGCTGATATGCCCGCCGGCGTCCCGGTAATCGCTGGCTTCCGGAACATGGACGGCGGCGGCCTTCGCGGCCTGATACGCGATATGGCCCTGGCGATGAGCGAAGCCGATTTGGCGATGTGCCGCGATCTGTTCCGCGCGGAGCGGCGCGACCCCACCGTCTCTGAGATACGCGTCGTGGACACGTATTGGAGCGACCACTGCCGCCACACGACGTTCGGAACCGAGCTGACCGGGATAACCGTCGGAGACGGCGAATACGCCGGGGTAATCCGTGCGGCGCTTGACCGCTATCTGTCGCTGCGGGACAAGCTGGGGCTGTCCGACCGTCCGGTAACGCTGATGGACGCCGCCACAATAGGCGCTAAAGCGATACGCGCGGAGGGTCTGCTCCCGGACCTCGACGCTTCCGAGGAGATAAACGCCTGTTCCATAGAGGCGGACTGCGACGTGGACGGTCGGAGCGAGCGCTGGCTCGTGATGTTCAAAAACGAGACGCACAACCACCCGACAGAGATCGAGCCGTTCGGCGGCGCGGCCACGTGTCTGGGCGGCGCGATCCGCGATCCGCTTTCCGGCCGGTCATACGTGTATCAGGCGCTTCGCGTAACCGGCGGCGGCGACCCGCTGACCCCCGTATCCGAAACGCTGCCCGGCAAGCTGCCCCAGCGCAAGATAACGCGGTCCGCGACCGCCGGATACTCGTCCTACGGCAACCAGATCGGGCTGGCTACCGGCCTTGTCCGCGAGATATACGACGAGGGGTACGCCGCCAAGCGCATGGAGATCGGCGCGGTAGTCGGAGCCGTCCGCAAGGATCATGTCCGGCGCGAGCGCCCCGCCCCCGGCGACGTCGTGATACTCGTCGGCGGGCGCACCGGGCGCGACGGCTGCGGCGGCGCAACCGGATCGTCCAAAGCGCACAACGCCGAATCGCTGACGGCGTGCGGCGCGGAAGTCCAGAAGGGCAACTCCCCGGAGGAACGCAAACTCCAGCGGCTGTTCCGCGACCCAAACGCCGCGCGGCTGATCAAGCGCTGCAACGACTTCGGCGCGGGCGGAGCCGCCGTGGCTATCGGCGAACTGGCCGACGGCGTGTCTATCGACCTCGGCAAAGTGCAAAAAAAATACGACGGGCTGGACGGAACCGAACTCGCCATCTCCGAATCGCAGGAACGCATGGCGGTATGCGTGGCGGCGTCGGACGCCGACCAGTTTATAGCCCTCGCCGCCGGCGAGAACCTGGAGGCGGCCATAGTCGCCGAAGTGACCGGCGACAGCCGTCTGGTTATGATCTGGCGCGGCAAAACGATTGTGAACATCCCGCGCGCCTTCCTTAACACCAACGGCGCGAGACAGTCCGCGCGCGCGGAGATACCCGCTGATTTCTCACTCGCGGAGCCGCCCGCGCCCGGCCTTTCCGCCGAAGCGTGGCTGTCCGCGCTGTCGCGCCTCAATTCCGCCGCGCAGATCGGACTCGGCGAGCGGTTTGATTCCACTGTCGGCGCGGGCGCGGTTTTCATGCCGTTCGGCGGCAAACGCCAGCTGACGCCTTCGGACGTTTCGGCCGCGCTGCTGCCCGTACCGCCCGGCTCCGTCACCGACACCGCCACGTTCATGACGTTCGGCTTCGACGCCGCTCTCGCGAAGGCTTCGCCGTTCCACGGCGGAGTGCTGGCGGTGTGCGAATCCGTGGCGCGTCTCGCGGCCTGCGGCATAGACTACCGCTCGGTCCGGCTGACGTTTCAGGAATATTTCGAGCGGCTGGGCGGCGACCCCGTCCGCTGGGGCAAGCCGCTGGCGGCCATGCTGGGCGCGCTGACCGCCCAAATGGAGTTGGGCGTGCCCGCGATCGGCGGCAAGGATTCCATGTCCGGCACGTATGAATACGAAAAGGACGGCGAAACCGTCCGGCTCGACGTCCCCCCGACGCTGGTCTCGTTCGCGGTGGCGGTTTCGGGCGCGTCTCGGGCCGTGCCGAACGTGTTCGCCGCGCCCGGCAATAATTTGTATATACTGCGTACCAAATTCGCGGACGGCGTTCCGGTCTGGGACGATTTCCGCCGTAACCTCGCCCTGATGCGTGATCACGCCGCGAACGGCTCGATAGTCTCCGCTGTCGCCGTCGGGGCGGACGGTCTGGCGGCGGCGCTGTCCCGTTCGGCGTTCGGGAACGGCCTGGGCCTGTCGCTGATGAATAAATTTTCGCGGGTTCAGGCGAAAATTGAATTAGGTTTAGACTGCCTTGCCCCGCTCCGGCTGGCCTTTGCCGTCGAAACATCCGGCGAACTGCCCGCTCCGTTCGAGCTTATCGGCCAAACAACCGGAAGCGATTCTTTTGACACGGACGGCGTGTCGGTTCCGCGCGGAGCGGCGCTGGACGCGTGGCTCGGCGTGTTCGAGCCGGTCTTCCCGAATTCGCCCGCGACGGAACCGCTTGCCGCGCCCGTGTTCGCGTCCCGGACATCCGCCGCGAAGCCTCTCGCCCGCGTCCCGCGCCCGCGCGTCGTCATCCCGGCTTTCCCCGGCACCAACGGCGAGTATGACGCGGCGGCGGCTTTCGCCCGCGCCGGAGCGGAGCCGGATATATTCGTCGTTAAAAATCTGTCGCTGGCCTCGCTTCGCGATTCGGTGTCCGCGTTCGCGAAGCGTCTCGGCGACGCCCAGATACTGATGCTTCCCGGCGGCTTCTCGGCGGGCGACGAGCCGGACGGTTCCGGCAAGTTTATATCGGCGTTCCTGCGGAGTCCTCGCGCGTCCGAGGCTATCGCCGAGCTGCTGGATGTGCGAGGCGGGCTGGTTCTCGGTATATGCAACGGCTTTCAGGCGCTTATCAAGCTCGGGCTTGTGCCGTATGGCCGGATAACCGATCCGCGCCCCGACTCCCCGACGCTCGCAGTCAACCGTATCGGACGGCACGTGTCGCGGCTGGCACGGACGCGCGTCGTTTCAAAGCTGTCCCCTTGGCTCGCCGGAACCGATCTAGGCGGCGTCCGTTCGATTCCAATATCCCACGGGGAAGGCCGGTTCGTCTGCTCCGAGGACGAACTGTCCCGCCTTGCCGCCGCGGGGCAGATCGCGACCGTCTATTGTTCCGAGGACGGTTCCCCCTCGTCCGATTTCCACGACAACCCGAACGGTTCCTTGGCCGCCGTCGAGGGGCTGACCAGCCCGGACGGTCGAGTATACGGCAAGATGGGGCATTCGGAGCGCGTCGCGCCCGGCCTGTTCCGCAACGTCCCCGGCGTGTTCGACCAGAAACTGTTCGAGTCGGGCGCGGCGTATTTCCGATAAACAAAGCGGCCTGTTGGCCCGACTGACATAAGAAAACAAGCAAAAACCCAGTAAAATCAATACTTTATGGCAGATGGGCAAAACGGAATAGTAACCAAAAGAACGGAACGCAGTTAAAAACGGCGTTCCGTTCTTTTGCGCCCATATATAAATACCACAGCATAATGAATTTTTCCACACACAGTAAAGGAGCGGCTATATGAGTATAAAAGACCAGTTACATTCCGCGCCGGAGCGCGACCACGAAACATATTAAATAATCAGCCGTTCCGGGATAAGGGCGGGAGTTTTCAATAGAAAAATCATCCACCTGCATAACAAAGCGCGAATTTAGGCGAACTTTGAAAAGGTAAGGTAATTTTCGCTTGGACGAATTTTGCATCACATTATCGTTTGAAACACACGATAATGCTTGGTGTATATGCTAAACTAAAACCCAGCCAAAAAAGCGCGGGAATATAGTTGAAAAATCACCCATACAACCCCGCGCGCAAACAACCGGTTTGTGATATAATGACGCTCAGTGTCAAAAGCGAGCGAACAAATCGGGAGGGGCAGGGAAGGATGTTGCAGACGTTGGACAAAGGACGGATAATCGGGATGAAGCAGAGCGGAATGTCTAACCGCGCCGTCGCGAGAGAAACGGGAAACGACCGGCACGTTGTTTCCAAAATATGGAGTGAATAT
>JAISCI010000017.1 GCA_031265685.1 Clostridiales bacterium | reverse complement strand
GGACGGAGGATTCCACGGCCCCGGCTGTGGTGTTATGGTTTTACAATTTGTTCATCGGCCAGCTCCCCGGCGGCGCAAAGCAGCACCGCGTATGAATTTTGCTTGGTTCACGCAAAATTGTTTGGCGAGACGCAAATAGCGAAGCGGCTCTGCGAACTGAAAGAAGCCGCAGCCGAACAGCTGCGAGAACGCAAGAAGAGGAAGGAGACATAACCGCAATGGATACAACGGGTAACAAAGGGGATCCCACAAACGCCGCCGCCGTATGCGTCCGTTGCGGGCTATGAATTTTGCGGGTTCACGCAAAATTCGGCCAAGCAAAATTCCTTGACGCCATAATCGCCGTGCAGACGGGCCAGCAAACCAGCTGGACGACGCAAATGACCACCCAGCAGAATACGTTCGACGTGTCGCAAACCGAACGCCAGACCGCGTGGTTCGCGTAGCGGAAAGAACACCAAAATACACGCATTGGTTGATGCGCTCGGCAATCCGGTCAAATTACGAGCGGCTACATAGACGGCACCGTTACCACAGGTATTCTGCCTTTGGTTAACAAGCAGAAGCGTTATTATGGGCGACAAGGCGGATGGCGAAAAAGGCATTCGTGATTATATCACCGAAAATAGGGCTGCATATTATATCTCCAAAGAAAAATACTCCGGATCCTTGGGAACGCGATTGGCGGCAGTATAAGGAGCGTCATTTGGTTGAGTGTTTTTTTAATAAGTTAAAGCGTTTCCGGCGGGTGGCGACCAGGTATGATAAGCTGATCAGTCGCTTTAAGTCCTTCGTCTACTTGGCTTGTGCGATGATTTTGTTGAAGTAGCACAATGAATTTGATTTGTCGAACACGCGCTGGTAAGTTTGCGTGAATCGAAGAAATTTCGCTTGGACGAAGTTTGCCTGCAAGCGAAATTTCGATGCAAACTTCTGAATCAAATTCAAGCCGCCTTCTTGTTCTGGTTCGTGTACAGGTACGCCAAAGGTAATTTTCGCATGGACGAAGTTCGCATGAATCGAAGCATTTTCGCTTGAACGAAGTTTGCTTGGTTCACGCAAACTTCTGTCATGCGAAAATGTGATGTGAAATTCTGTCACGCGAAAATTCCTGGCGGCCGATTTCAATTATATTGCTACGCCGATTTTTCGGGTAATAAATACATAATATTAAATAAACAGACAATTACGAATCGCCGTCCGTTTCCCGCGCTGACGCGCACACAAAGCCCATCCTCTGAATAGAACATAGTAGCGGAAGTGGAGGGGTTTGCGATGGAACTATTACTCTCGGCGGATAAGGCGCTTCTTGCGCTGATAGGCGGAACGGTCTGTCTGGCTTTGACCGCTTGCGGAGCGGGCATGGTATTCTTTTTCCGTAACTTGGAAGAACGTGTCACCAACCTCGCGCTTGGCTTCGCGGCGGGCGTGATGATTGCCGCCAGCTTCTGGTCTCTTTTGGAGCCGGCGATAGAGCTATGCAACGGAATGGGCCGTTGGTCGTTCGTCCCGGCGGTGGTCGGATTTATGATGGGCGGGTGCTTTCTGGCCGCTCTCGACGCGCTGTCGGCGCGGGTGCGCTCCGCCCCCAAGAACCGCATAGCCGCGATGATATGGGTCATAACTTTGCACAACATCCCCGAGGGGCTGGCTATCGGAGTGGCATTCGGCGCGGCCGCCCCCGGAGACGCGCAGGCGGTTACGGCGGCGATGGTACTCGCGCTGGGCATCGGCGTACAGGATTTACCGGAGGGCGCGGCGATCTCGATCCCTCTCCGCGCGCAGGGGGCGTCCGCGATAAAAGCCTTCGCGGTGGGGAGCCTTTCGGCGGCGGTCGAGCCGCTGTTCGCCGTGGCCGGTGCGCTGCTGACGGCGAGGGTGGCTCCGATAATGCCATACGCGTTATCGTTCGCGGCTGGCGCGATGATATTCGTCGTAACGCGCGACATGATCCCCGAGTCGCAGAGAGGCCGCGGAGCGGACAAATCGGTGATCTGCGCCATGATCGGCTTCGCGGTAATGATGGCGCTGGACGTGGGGCTGAGCTGACAGAGAACAGAAAACAGAGAACGGAAAACAGCGGCCAGCCGCGAGGCCGAGCCGCTGTTACCCCAAACCTACCTCAGTACTTCTCGCCGCAGCGCGTCCGCGTCCAGCGACTTAAGCCGCTCAACCTCGAAGCGTAGCGCTCGCTCGCGTCGCTCGCGCAGAGACCGCCCGATGCCGCCCCGAAACGACGGCCAGAAGTAGCGCAGGACGCCCACGATGGCGCGGATGCACATAACCGAATTAACTATCAACCACAGAAAAATCCCATTATCGCTGTTGTACATGCCGTTCACCATGACGGTGGTCGCAAATCCGACGAGCAGAGCCAGCCATATCCGGCTGGACATTTCCTTGCGCTTGCGCTGATTCTCTTTTGCGACATACACATACAGCTCGTCGGCGACCGACGCGCGCGGAGCCGGAGCTTCCGCCTCGAGCCGCAGATCCATATAACCCTCGTATCGCCCGTTATTCGCGGGCTTTTCGTAATCCATTCCCGATTCCCCTTCGACGGGGGCGCGGGCAGGGGCGAGCATCCGCAGAACGCCTCCGTCCCAGACCGCCCTTCCGTTTTTGATGAGACCGCGCGCGCGTTTCGCGTATGTCGGCGCGAGCGGTTCCCCTTCCGCTGACACAACCGTGACGGCCGTATTGTTTTTTGTTATGGGTATCGTCCCCCCGGCCCCGAAAGTGATTTTCGCGTGAAACACACGAAAACCCATCTTGTGTATATATACGCGGGCGCGGGGGAAAAGTTCGCGGGGCTGGGATTTTTTTAATGAAGAAAACAGCTTATGCTAATCCCATTTTAAAAGAAGGATAAAATTTTTCAGTTCGCGCCTTATAAGTTTGCGTGAATCAAGCAAACTTCCGAACCGCGCGAACACGCTGGCGCTTGAAAAAATTTTATCCATAAATCTGAATAGGATTAGAATTACACCATTCTGCTGATCTCCCTCTTCAGCCGATCGATAATCTTTTTCTCCAGACGCGAAATGTACGACTGCGAGATACCAAGCAGGTCAGCCACCTCTTTCTGCGTCTTCTCCGCGCCGGTGCCGTTCAGACCGAAACGCAGCTCGACAATACGCTTCTCGCGGTGGTTCAGTTTATCGAGCGCCAGACGCAGCAGCTGCCTGTCAACCTCGTCCTCAATGTCCCGGTAGATAATGTCGGTATCCGTGCCCAGAATATCCGACAGCAGCAGCTCGTTGCCTTCCCAGTCCACGTTCAGCGGCTCGTCGATCGACACTTCGGATTTCGCTCGCGTGTTGCGGCGCAGATGCATGAGTATCTCGTTCTCGATACAGCGCGACGCGTATGTGGCGAGTTTGATCTTCTTATCCGGCTTAAACGTGTTGATCGCCTTGATCAGACCGATCGTCCCGATCGAAATGAGATCCTCCACGTTTACGCCGGTATTTTCAAACTTCCGCGCTATGTAAACGACAAGCCTCAAATTCCGCTCGATCAGCGTCGCGCGGGCGCGGTCGCAGCCGACGCCGCTAAGACGCGCGATGCATTCCGCTTCCTCGGTTGGGGAGAGCGGCGTCGGCAGAACGTCGCTGCCGCCTATGTAGTATATACCGCCGGGCGATCCGTCCCGCGCCAATCCAAGAAACTTAAGTATCCTGCCGCCGATGTCCGCCAGGCGCCCCGAATATACTCCAAAATTTTCTACCAACGCGATTCCCCACTTCTATTAATTCCGGGCTTACCAAGGCTTGGTACGCGCCGTTCGCGTCCAGCCGAAAGTCCAGTATGCCCACGGCCAGATCCGACACCGAATAGCGGACTCCGTCTGCGTCGATCTCGGCGCGGTCCGGCCGAAACCCCAGCAGCACCCCGTTTTGCCTCCCCACCGAAGCGAACGGTATCATACGCAACCTCCCCGCGAAACGGGTTCCCGACGTATATGTCAAAATCGCCGAAAGATCGTCCTGCTTATGTTCGTCGAACAGCCGCCGCGCGCCCTCTGGCAGGAGCGGCGCGATAGCGGAGAATTCCGCCGCGACGACCGGAGCGCCCGAGATCGGCTCCCTCAATGTCGATCCCGTATCGACCAGCGCCGTAAGATCGGCCCGTCCCGCGCCCCAGAAGATCGAAATCCGCGCGGTCCGCCGTTCCGCCAGTCCGGCCCTGTTCCCTGTAGCGACGACAGCCGCCGCGCCCCAGAACAAAGCCGCGCCCGCCGCCAGATGCAGCGGATTGACCCGGGCCAGCGCCGACATCAGTCTGCCGCCCGTCGCGTAATACGCGGCGAACGCGGCGCCGCCCGCCGCGAACGCGCATAGGTAGACGGTTCCGGTCAACCGGCAGCAATCCTTGATCGTGCGCGGCTCGAACGCGACGACAGCCGCCGCGAACAGCAGAGCCGTCCCGGCGACACCGACGAGCCGCCCAAACGCCGGCACAAAAAGCATCGCCGTTCCAGGGAGTGATCCGGCGAGAGCGCCAAAAGCGATCTGCCGCTTCTTCGTCCGCGCGCGCGCGAGCCGCCCCGCTACCCACAGCACGAAGTAATCCATGAGAAAGCTGACCGCGAAAAACACATCGGCGTATACATCCATTGGATCACGTCCTGATAACATTATAGCCGACGCGTTTGGGGTAATTTGTAACTTTATTACCCGCGCAAGCGGAAATATTCTGACAAAAATATTTTGTGATTACAGTAAAATAGGGGAGAGCAGATCGATAAAAATTGTATTTGCCAACTGAAATTTCCGCACCATTACAATTGAAAAATCCGCCAGTCGAACAAAAAAACGCCGTAATCAGGCGCACTGCGAGCAAGGGATATATTACAATAGAAAAATCACCCGCTCAATATAGTTAAGGATCGCTCACTCGCTTATATTGCGACCGCTGGCAAAGAAACCCCAAAATCATAGTTAAGGGCTTGTTGGAGAAAACCGCTTCAGCACGCCTTTTCTTCATTGTGGGGTCGACACTTCCGCGTTGTCAAGACCGGGTAGTATTTTTTAGGCTGGCGATGAGACCGCCCGCTGAAAAATCTCTGCCCAGGGTCTCTCGCGTCGGTGAGGCATGTTGTTGCTCCCGGTTAAGAAGGCGGCTTGAATTTGGCGGTTTTCGGACAAATTCAAACGCTGATCAAGAAGATGGCTTGATGTTGTTATCGACAAATCCACAACCATTATAATTGAAAAACCCGCCAGCCAAACAAAAAAATCCGTGATCAGGCGAGCTGTGAGCAGCGGCTGACGGATCTTAATTATAATGGGTTATGAAAATTTCAATTAGCAAAGACAGGTGATTGGGAAAGTCGCTGATTTCCAACAAAGGAATGTCAATTACCCGTCCTCGCGTTCCTCTTGGCTTGAAAAGAGCTCGTTAGCGGACAGCAGGTTTAGACTTAGCTTTTGCGCCATCTGCAAGCACCTCCTTTGTGAAATCGGCATACGCCTGCGCTACCTTGCTCCCGCGTCGCGGCGCACTTCGCTTATCGCTTTCGCCGCAAGCGGCAAAAGGCTCATCGCTCCGTGGCCGCTCCTTTCTCCACAAAGTCTCCGACTTTGCGGGGTACCCCGGACAGGCGAAAATGCTTTGCCCGGTGGCGCTTGTTTCGGCGGCTTTTACGGCAACGGGGATATGGGTCTTGTGGATTTTCAACACGCCGCTGTACTGCTGCCGTATGGTTTCTGCCGTCAGCCGCGCAAGGTTCGTGCGCATATCGGCAAGGGTCAGCAGAATACCGTCCACTTTGAGCGCGGATTCAGCTTCTTCACCGTACGAAAAAGCGGAGGAAATACAAAAGGCCGAATTCTCTTAACGGATAAGAACCATCGGCTCTTTGAGGATATGTATTATTTGGTTTCCTGTAAGTCTGTGGTTTCTTCGTCCTTGTGGATTTCTTGCCAAACCGCCGCTATGTCCGCGTCGAAGGCGTTCATGATAAGCCCGATAATCATCCACGCTCATCATTATAATTCGTACCGCTTGCACCGTTCTGAATGGCATTAGCGGCGTTTAGGATTTTGTCCTTGTCCATGTTTTTCACCCCCTCGCGCTGTGTGTTGCTTAAATTATACGGCGGGAACGGACGAAGCGGCAAATGTGCGAAATTGCAGGCAAAAGGAAATGGCGGCGTTTATCCGTCACCCCTCAGCCTTCACCTGTTTCACGCGGGCGTTTGTGAATTTATACAGCGTTTCGTCCACCGTATCGGTACTTGCCCCTAGTCAATTGACGCCTTTGAGTGCGTTAAGGCTATGTACGATGTATCGCCATTCGGTTTCGGTAAAATAGTGTTTCGTCTTTTTCATGGTACTCTTCATCTTTGTCTGCTTTCATTATATATGGAGAGGACAAAGGCGGCAAAGGTGCGATTATGAAAAATGAATCTAAAAGCAAAAAGCCTAACGGTATGAAAGATTGACCGTTAGGCTTTGGGTCTTTATATGTACTGTTGTTGCGGCGCGGGGTTCTCGCTCCGCGTTCCCACCCGGAGTATGAGTTTTGGGATACCCCAATTTCCTGTGCTATCTGAGCTTGGCTCAAAGATAAATCTTCCCGAACCTTACGCAAAAGCTCTTGGCACGGGTAATCTACAAAGGAAGTATAGTCGTCACAAAGCCTTGCGCGGTCTATGCCCAATTCCCCGGACATCGGAGAGCGCAACCGCCGTGTCGTGTTTCATCGGGCGGTTATCGCTCTCATAGAGGTTGATTGTCGCGGGAACAACACCAATCTTATCCGCGAGTTCCCTCGTTGAAAACCCCCGCATGGTTCTGTGGCGGCGCAAATATTCGCTCGGTGCCCTGCACTCGCTGTCATTTCTGTAATCAAGGCTTAAATGAATCATGATTTTGCCCCTTGTGCAGATATATGCGCATGTGTTTTGAAGGTACTATTGGTAACACAACACGCCGGCGACGGGCTTCAAGCGCGGCGGCTTATAGTTTGCGCGCGGCGGAAACGTAAGGTGAATTGGACGAATACAAAAAAGCCGCTGATACGGCTTTTTTAATGACCGTCAATCCTCAAACTCAATAGGTTCCATCTGCCCGGGCACGGACGTGTCTCCTTCCCCGTCCTTGGCGTAACGCTTCCAGCTCGGCAAGGGCTTCTGATATCCGGTGTAGCTTTTCGGGCGCCGGCGGTTGTTACGCCGGCGCGGCGCCGCAGTGTCCGGCGTTTCCGCCGCCGCGGATTCGGTCGCCGGGACAGGATCCGATTTCGGCCGAGGCTTGTGAATCGTCACCATGCCGGACTTGTCCACCGTTGTAGACGGAACGGAGCGCTCGGACTTCGGCTTCGGATCGGCAGCCGCCGGCGCCGGCTTCTTGCGAGGCGGCGGTATATCAGGCTTTTTGAGCGTTATTACCACATTCCGGTAGGGATCTTCCCCCTCGGAATGCGTGGCCACAAATTTATCGTTTTGCAGCGCCGAATGGATAATGCGGCGCTCGTTCGGTGTCATCGGCTCCAGCACGACGCTCTTGCGCGTCTTGATCGCCTTCTTTGCCAGGTTCCTCGCGAGCGATTCCAGCGTCTCTTTCCGGCGTCCGCGATAATTTTCCGCGTCCAGTGTTACGGATATATACTGTTTTTCGCCCTTATCCTTGTTGACGACAAGGCTTAGGAGATACTGCAGCGAATCGAGCGTCTGACCGCGTTTGCCGATAAATACGCCCATCTCGCCGCCGACAAGCTCGACGGCCAAGTGGCTGCCGCTCAATTCGGCTGACACCTCGGCGGCAGTTCCCATCGCGGCGGATACTTCCCGGAGGAACGTCTTCGCCGTGCGGACGGGGTCGTTCAGGCGAGTGACCAAGATACGGCACAGCCTTCCGCCTATACCAAATATCCCCTTAGACCCGGGGTCGAGCGTCGCGACATCCACCTCGTCGCGTTCGGCCCCCAAGGCCGCCAGCGCGGCGGTCAGCGCCTCGTCGTAAGTCTTTCCGGTCTGTTCGATTGATTTTAAGCGTGGCAATTAATTTGCCCCCTTTTTGCTGTGTTTCGACTTGTCCACCGTGATAATCGGCTTTGGCCCCGCCGCGGATTCGGCGGCGAGAATCTCGTCCTTCCTCCTATAATACCGGTCGAGGAGAATCTGCTGGATGGTCTGGTATATACTGGACACTATCCAGTACAGACCAACACCGGCGGAGAAACCCGCCGTCATCCACGTCAGCATGACGGGCATGACTATCAGCATTATCATCTGCTGATTCTTCATCTGCGGGTTCGACGCCATGCTGGTCTGTTTGTTGATTATCCACGTGGACAGGAACGTGGTCACGCCCGTCAGTATCGGGATCGTTATGCCGGGCCAGGCCCAGCCCGCGTTCTCTACAAGGTTGATCCCCAGAAAACTCTCGATGTTGGCCTTGGACGCGAGCATAGCCGTGAGATCGTCAAAAAGACCGACGGAGGCCTTGCCCACGCCGTCCATCACGACCGCCCAGTCTTTCGCCTCGAACGTGTTGATAACGCGCAGCATATCGGGCAGGTTGTCCGTATCGAGCTGGCCCCAGAGAGCCGTGTCTTTTACTTTGGGCAGCGCTACCTCAAGGAAGGCGTTCAGCGCGCCGGCGTCGAGAGCGAAAGCCCGCTGCAGCGCCCCGGCGATATCAGAATAAACGTCGCCGATGAAATCCACATATAAGAAGGATTGGCGAACCAGATAACTGAGCGCGAAGAATATGGGCAGCGTTATGAGCATCGGCAGACAGCCCGCCAAGGGGTTGTATTTGTGCCTGGCGTAGAGCGCCTGGGTGTCCGCCGCCATTGCCTGCTGGCTCTCCCGATCGTTGAGTCCCTCGTATTTCTTGCGGATCGCGTCCACTTCGGGCTGCATTTTGCGCATGGCGAACGTCGATTTCTGTTGCTTGAAACCGATCGGCAACATTAGCGTCCGCGCGACGACAGTGAAGAGGATGATAGCCCAACCCAGCGAGTTGGTTTCGCCAAGCATGACGACGGCGTTGAAAATGAAATTAAGGATCAGCCCCAGGAACCAGGCTATCGGCCCGACAATGACGAATGGGTCGGTCTCGACCTTGGCCGACAGCAGCGGCATAATCTGGAATAACATTGGAATCCTCCCAAATATTGAGAATCCGGTCAAGGAACGGGATCATAGCCGCCCTTATGGAACGGGTTGCACCTCAAAAGTCTTTTGGCGGCCAAAAGAGCGCCTTTGGCGGCGCCGTGCCGCCGGATCGCCTCGAGCGCGTACGCGGAGCAAGTCGGCGTGAAACGGCAGCAAGGAGGGAAGTGGGGCGATACGCACAACTGATAGAACCGCACGGCTGACGTCAGAACCGTTTTCATGGTAATCCTCCCGCTCTTTCGAGACTGCGCCGGGGAGGATTTCACAGCAGTCCCCGTCTCTTCATGAGCCGCGTCACTGAACGGAGCGTATTCGAATAATCCGCGCCCGCCGCGCCGCGCCGCGCGATAAAAACGGCGTCGAAGCCCGGCTTCAGTTCGCCCCGCCGGAGCGCTTCGCGCCAAATCTCAAAAATCCGCCGGCGTATCTTGTTGCGCGAAACGGCCTTGCCGACTTTCCGGCTCACGGACAGACCCAGAACGGATCCGCCGCCGTCCCCGCGCGCCGCCGACCTGAGTACGAAAAAACCGTCGGACGCGGATCTGCCGCTCTTATAAACGCGGCTGAACTGCCGGCTGGTCTTCAGCGTCGGCGCCCTGCTCACGCCGACAAAACGTGGCGGCCCTTCCTCCGCCTTCTGAGAAGCACCTTTCTGCCGCCGCGCGTGTGCATACGTTTGCGGAAACCATGCTCCATATTGCGCTGGCGTACTTTCGGCTGGAATGTCTGTTTCATCCGAACCTCACCCACTTTCTTTTCGATTCAGGGGTATTATAGCGGAAAAAGTCGGCTTAGTCAAGGATGAAATTAGGGGCCGGACGTTTGCTTCATAAATTCCCGGCAGCATCCAGCGGAAGTCCGGACGCCGGACTTCCGGGCGCGCCAAAAAACGCAAATATTATAGCATACGCTGACCGCTAAGGCCATGTATATTTCAATGATTATAATTAATTTTCAACCCCGCCACCCCCGCCAAAGTTAAGTACACGCTTAACTTTTAAGCGAAGTTAAGCGGCTTGCGGTGGCGGGCGTTAGTAACACGTTAACGACACGGTTTACACACTGTCAGTCAGTCTGCCATAACTTCTTGTGGCTTCGGGCGGTTGTCTGAAATTGTCAGACCGCCGCGCGCTCCATAAACGCCTCCCACGCCGTCAGCGGATATGAGTGGACGCTGGAGAAACGGTCGTCGCCTGTCAGGCAAGACTTGATCTCGTAGCCGTTTGACCGGCAGTATGCTGACAGGCGCCGCCCAACGCTCTGGCACTGGGCCATCGTCCACTTTCTGCCCATTTCGGTATTGTATTTCATCACCGTCCAGTATTCCAATGAGGTGTT
>JAISCI010000010.1 GCA_031265685.1 Clostridiales bacterium | reverse complement strand
TAAAATTGTAACAAATTATATATAAAAACGTTCTATGTGTACGGTGATTTGTCGTGCATATAGAACATTTTTTCGTTCGCCTGAGAGAGGCAAAAGTTGTCGTTATGCATAGAGATGTTCTCAATATAAGTGAACGCTTACAGTCAATCAATGTCTAAGCTGAAACAATATAAGGCGCAGAATCGAGGAGTATATTTATCAACTCAAAAATCACCCCCATACAAATCTCGAGTTTAAGCGGACTTTGAAAATGCGGCGGCTGATTTTTCGCATGACAAATACAGCAGGCTTAAAGTCTATATACAGGCAACAAAACGTTCACGCGGATTCCAAGGAAAAATCCGCCCGATTCCTCGAAATCGGGCGGATTTCGATGTTCCCGCATTCGATGTTCCCGCATTCGATGTTCCCGCAGAGGACGGCATGGCCTGACCCTCGCGGTCTGACCTATTGCAAGTCTACCTCCGCGCAAAGCGGGTCGTAATCAGCGTCCCAGAAGAACAATTTGCCCGTCGCCGCGCCCGTTGTCGAGAGCGAGTAATTGCCGAGCAAATATGCCGTATCCGCTGAGTTAAACTTCGCCGATACGATATCCAGAGGCTCCAGCGAGGCGCCGATCAAGCGGTCCTGCGCGTTGTATACCGCGAGTGTGGCTTTGCCGCCGGAGACGGATTCCGGCGTGTAGTTTTCGATGAACACGCTGGCCGAGGCAGGGTTAAGCGAAGCCGAACGCGGCGTTACGTAGAAGCCCTGCTCTGCGACCGCGATCCACGAAACCTCGTGGCCCGCGTCGCCGTCCGCGCTGTTCGCGGCGTCCGCGTCCGCGCCTGATTTATCGCGCAGCGTCGTCATGCGGTACGTGATTACGCCGTCGGCAGGAAGCGTGAAGAACAGCGTGTCGGTGATTTCCGCTCCGACCGCCGCGCCCGACACCGTGACGATAGCGCTTTCAAGCGACGTAAGCACGGTTCCGGACGAATCCGCTATCTCAATGAGGTACGGGCGCGTGTTCCCGGCCGTCTTTGAGGACGACGGCGGCCAGTATTCCTTCGCGCCGCTCGTCAGCATATACCTGCCCGCCGGGAGCGTCATCTGGTACTCGATGACCGCGTCGTCCGCGCCGTTCACGAGCTTGCCCTTCGAGAACCAGCCGTAGTTATACTTATCGACGTAATCGGGTACTTTGTACCACTGCGCGTCCTCGTTGATGGCGGGGTGCATCGCGCTGTCATTGTTGCTCGCGGCGTTGACGACCGTCGTATAGCCCCATGTCCCGCCGGAGAGCGTCTTATCGGCGGAATCGACGTTAAGAAGGTCCGGCGCGAGCGCGGCTACGCTGCTCCACGCGCGCGAACCCGCTTCCTTGCGGCCCGAGACTGACGACGTGACCATCGAACCCGCGTCGATAAAGTATTTGATGTTACGCGGGACGACCTCGACATACGCCGTGACGGGCAGCGTTTTACCTGTGCCAGACGCGGTGAACGTGCCGTTTACCATAACGGTGTCATACGCCTTAGACTGCTCCGGGATATTCGCCGTTACCCATGCTATCGCGCCGTTTACATTGCCGCTTCCGACGGTTGCCGCCTGAACGCCCGACGACGGGAGCGCCGCGGCAATCCCCGCGCGCGAAGCGTTCTGGACGTAGACCGCCTTGTTAAGCGGCGTTGTGACGGAAAGTATTTCGTTCGGGTCCACGACGCTTCTGTTCGCGAGCTCGATGAATGAAACGACAGGCGACTCCGCGTTGACAACGTTCGTAAACCTGAACGTAACGCTGCAGGCCGCGTCGAGCGTTATGGTGTTGGTGATAAGCGCTTGCCTCGGGTTGCTTGTGCCGCTGGCGTTGCTTATTATCGTGCCGTCGCCGCTCGTTATCGCGATGGTTTTTGACTCGCCGTCGTTATACTCGGCGAGTATGGCCACTGTTCTCGTGTTGCTCCAATTCTCGTATACGCCGAACGCCACGTCGTAGATTCCGGATGGCAGATTGTCGAACGTATAGAGGAAATTGACATACCGCGAGTTCGGGGAGGCATAGCGCAGCGTCTGATACTTGGTTCCGGTCGCGGTGCCGGTTCCCGTGCTGGACGTCGAAGCCACCAAGTTACGGCTCGTGCCGTTAATTGTGCGCGAAACGGCGGCGCCGTTCTGATAGCCCCAGCTGCCGGAAGAATACGCTTTATCGCCTGTTGTTCCGTTGCGCAGACTGCCGCCCAGGTAGGTGTTAACCGCGCCGACCAACTCGGACGACTCCCTGTTGACGTCCACGAAGTAGAGCGTACCCGGCTTTATAACCTCGACCGTGGCCGGTACGGACAGCGACGAGGTTCCGTAAGACGCGGTTCCCGTTACAGTGATGGTGCTGTAGGCCGTGTACGCGGTGTTACTCCACGTCACGCCCGCGTCAACGGTTGTGCCCGCGTCGGTATCGCACTTGATCGTCGCCGGCAAGCCCGCCGCGCCCGCGACGTCCGTCGTCGCGAATACCATAACCTGGTTCGCGTTTACGGCTGTGAGGTTCGGGACCAGCGCGTTAACCGTTACTTGATAAACCTTCGTCGAGCCGTCGGGAGCGGTGACGGTAAACGCTGTCGCCGCGCCGTCGGTGAACGTTACCGCGCCCAACGGGGCATAGCTCGCGCCCGTGTGGGCTACCGCCGGCGTTCCGGTGAGATTAGTGCCGTACGATACGGTGACAGTGATCGCCGTGCCGCTGATAACGCCTTCCGCTCCCGCGAAGACAAATCTGGTAATGTCTTTCGCGTTGCCGGAAAGGACGACTACCGTTACGGTATAATCCACGCCGTTCGCGTCGCTTGAACCCGGGTAAGCGGTATAGGTTACGGCGCTGGTGAAGTTGCGCGCTCCCGTCGGATAGTAGTGGTCGCCGTTCACAGTGACGTCTGGGGTAAGGCTCGTCACGTCCGTGCCGTAAGGCAGCGTGACGGTGATCGTCTTGGCGTCGCTGTCGATAACGCCCGCCGCGCCGTTTATCGAGAACGCGCTGATCGAACCCGTCGCGTCGTCAATGGCGGCCATCAAGTTGTTGTAAGCGTTAGTCGCGGCGACTTCGTCGGTGTAGGCGTCCTTATAAGCGGCGGCGGCCGTATAAACCGACGACGTGGCGGAGACGCCCGCGGCGACAGCCTGCGGCAGCTTCTCGGTGATGCTGGCGCTGATGTCGCGTATTTCATTGTACGCCTGCGACGCGCCCGCTTCAGACAGGCTGTCGATCGGCATGATCGTGTAGTTATAGTTGAAAGTCTTTGCCGCGCGGACGTTTATGCAGTGCACCCCGAACATCCACGCGCCCCAGCTGTCGTCGCCGCCCACGCCCGAGGACGCGAGGTTCAGGCGCAGAGTGGTGTCGTTCGTGTCGTCGTTCGCGCCGTAGCTGTTGAACAGCTGGTACGGGTGCTGGCTGTAGGTGGCGCGGGTGCCGCTGCCTTGCCCCGCCGCTACGGCGTTCGCCAGTTCGGTCGGCGTGTAGTGCGTCGCGTTGAACTCGATAAGATTCGACGCGTTGTACGCTATGCCCGTAAGAGCGCTCGTGCCGGACGGGAACACATCGTTCGCGGCGAATTTGCCCGCCTTGACGAGAAGCCCCTTGCCCGCGCCGTTCGTAAGCGCGACCCAGCGCGTGTCGACGTGGTTGCCGGTCTCCTGGGTCTTTATATACTGGGTATAGTTATCGGACACAGTCGAGCGGTTGATGAGGGCGTGGCTGCCGTTCATTCTGTCCACATACGTCTCGGCCGGGCCTCGCCCGTACCACGTCAGGTTCTCGAGCTTCGCCGCCGCGGGGATCGTCAGCATCGCGCCGATCTCGGCGAGCTGCCCGTCTCCCGCCGAAGGCGCGGCGGAGAAAGCGAACGTCTCGTTGACGCGTATCTCGCCGTTTGAGTAGATGGAATACTTCTGCGTAACCGTGAGCTTGGCGTCGCTGTTCGTAACCGGCACGGTGACGACGATAAGGTTCTGCGGATTCGCGGACGCTGAAATCGTCGCGGCGCCGAACCCCATCGCGTAACCTTTGGCGGTCTGATATCTGCCGTAGCCGTCGTTGCCCATGTCGTTGTCGTTGGGCGCGCGGAACAGGTTCGGCACCGGGCCGGACGTCAGCATCTGCGTGCCCTTATAGGTGTAGCTCGTGATCCTGCCGCTTGTGAACTTCACCTCGAAAGAGGGATTCTCGCCCGTTATCGTCCAATTGCCGGGGGAGCCGGAATACGTCATCCCGGAATCAGGAACAGCCGAGGCCTGATTGCCGCTCGCGCCCGTTATCGTCAGCGGGAACTGCTCGCGGGCGATTTCAAATCCCGCGTCAGCCCAGATCGTGTCGGACGGAAGAGTGAAATACACGTTGAATATGTACTCCGCGCCGGCTTTGGCGTTTATATCGCCGAACTCCGTGGTGAACGACTGAGCCGTATACTTGGTGGTTCCCACTGTGGCGGGTCTCGGGTTCACATTGTGGCTGGCCACAACGCCGGACTTGACCACGACGCCGTTCTCGGTAACGTTCCAGTTCATCGTAAACTCGCTGAGATTCGTGAACAGGTACTTATTCCTGATGGAGTAAGTGACCGCGGTATCGGTATTGCCGGTCTTCGATCCGCGGATCATCTGGTACTGGTATTTCATCTCGGCGACCTGCGGCTTCGGCGTCCTGTCGGAAAGGAGCATACCGTTCGCGCAGAAGTCGTTGTCGTTAGTATAGTCGCCCCAGTCGCCGCCGAACGCGAGGTATTTCTGCGACGGATTGTTCGGCTGCGGCGTCAGAATGGACTGGTCAACCCAGTCCCATATGAAACCGCCGTAGGCGTTGGTCTTTGTGTCGAACACCTCGATGTACGAATACCAGTCGCCGTTGGAATTGCCCATCGCGTGGACGTATTCGCAAATGATAAGCGGGGCGGACTTCGATATGCTGTTCCAGCTGTTGGCCTTCGGATACATCTGGCTGTACGTCTGCGCCTGGCCGTTGGATTCCTCCGCGTGGCTGGGGCGGCCCGTGTTCGAGCGGCCTGTGAGGGCGTTCTCGCGCGCCTCAAGGATATTCGTGCCGTAGTTGCTGTATCTTTCGCCTCCCTGGAACTCGTTGCCGCCGGACCAGCTGACGACGCACGTATAGTTCTTGTCGCGCTCGAACATGTTCAGGCAGCGGTCCTTTACGATCTTGCCCCAGGACGCGTTGTTCGTGCCGCCGTTGCCGTTATTGCTGCCAGTGTCGTCCTGAAGCGAATTGCTGCCCCAGAAATGCGTTTCTATGTTCGCCTCGTCCATTACGTACAGGCCGTATTCGTCGCATAGATCGTACAGCCTTGCGTCGTGGGGATAGTGCGACATACGCACGCTGTTTACGTTGTTCTGTTTCATGATCGTTACGTCCGTCTTCATCAGGGCGAGGGACATAACGCGTCCGGTCTCGTAGTTGTTCTCGTGGATGTTGGTCCCGTAGAACATGAAAGGTACCCCGTTGATCAGCCAACTGGTGGTGTTCGTGTATATGTAGCGCAAGCCGACGCGGACACAGGCGTATTCGGTCGCCGCGCCGTTGTCCACATAGAGAACCAGTTTATATAGATACGGATTCTCCGCCGACCACGTATGGACGCTGCCTGCCGGAATAGAAATCGTGCCGTTCGAGACGGCGGCGTAATCCTGAGCGCCGACTGTATTAGAATCCAGATCGCAGCGTATGCCGCCGCCGAACGCCGGGGTCTGCGACGCGCCGTATTGGCTCGCGATCTGCGCGGGCGAACCGGCGGACCAGCTGGCCGTCGCAACTGGATTGCCGTCGGCGTCGTAGAGCTTCGCGTAAACGGTTTTGCCGGTAGCCGCCGTAGACGTTCTGTTGGCGAAGTCCTTGACGGCCGTGTCGATATTGAGCGTCCACGCCGCGCTGAAGTTGCTAGTCGAGGACGGGCGCGGGTCAACCTGGAAATCCCACAGGTCAACGTCGTTCCTCGCCATGAGATAGATGTTGCGGAATATGCCCGAAACGCGGATCATATCCTGCGTCTCGAAGTATGAACCCGTCGTCCATCTGATAACCTGCACGGTCACGGTGTGGGCCGAGCCTACCTCGCGGGAGCTGAGGCAGTCGGTAACGTCGAACTCTTTGGCCGCCATGGCGTCTTCCGAGTACCCGACCGCCTTGCCGTCAACCCAGCAGTAGAAACTGTCGGCGCCGTCCAGTTCCAGGAAAACCCGTTTCGATCCCCAGCCTTCCGGGATGGTGAACGTTCGCTGATACGTGCCGACTCCGTTGTAACCGGTGGGCGCGCCCGCCATGTTTTGACCGGTGTTAGCGGTGTTGGCGGTACCGGATCCGCCGGTGTACTTATTATCGTCCCAGCCGATGCCGGTGTTAGCGTAAATAATGTTGTCGTAAAGGAATTTGCCGCTGGAATCCCAGTTTACCTGCCAGTCGTTGGGAACCTGAATATCGTCCCAATAGGTGTCGTTTGTAGTGACGAAGCCTGTCGCGGCGCGCGTGATGTTGTCCGTGGTGCCGGCCGTGAACTCCGACGCGCTCGTCGTTCGGCCCGCGACCTGCCACGGACGGCTCGACGGCGCGGACGAGTAGTTAAACCGCCACGTGCCGTTGAGATTCAAATAAAAGCTCGATGGGGAGGCGTCCGTTACCACGGCGTCGTTAAGGGCCGACGCGCTTTTGCCGAGGGGATACATTGTAAAGTATTCCAGGGCTTTCTCCTCGGTGTCGTACAGGAAATAGCGGGAGCGCGGATTCTCGGCGCCTTTGGCGTAAGCGTGAATACCGATCGTGTTTCCCGAATCGGTACCGGCGCCCGTTCCCGCGCTTGTGGTGTTCGTCCACTCGGATCCGGTAAACGTCACGGCGGCCATAGCCGCAGCCGGCGTCATGACGAACGCCAACATCATTACAGACATCATAGCCAGTAATTTAAGTTCCATTAAATTTACCTCCATGGAATTTTGCGCTATGAATTTCGCGTGGTTCGAAGCATTTTCGCTTGGACGAAGTTTGCATCGCATTTTTGCGTGACAGAAGTTTGCTTGCCGAATTTTGCTCGGTTCACGCAAAATTCTGTCACGCAAATTTCGTCCATGCAAAAATGCTTCGAACCACGCAAACTTCTGTCACGCGATAATGCGATGCGAAACTCATTCAAGCAAAATTCATTCAAGCAAAACTCAATACTGGGCGCCAGAAGCCGGAATCCAGAAACCGGATTCTCTCTGGCTGTCGTGTCACTGTCGGTCGCTTATCAAAACAGCGCACAGCCTTCAGTAAGCAAACACGGCGTTCGGCAAACGAACCCAATCGGTGTCCCCCTGAAGAAAGGACGCGAACGCCCCCGCTCTCCAACGCCAACTAAATTCATATGTAGCGCCGCTTCGCCTTCACAGTTTCGGAAGACTGCCGAAACCCTCAAGGCTATACGTGTTTTTGAGCGCGGGACCATAAACTAACAGCTCCGCACTTTAATATATTATCATAATCAAGATTATTTGTCAATACGAGCAGCCGTTTCATCACGTTCGTTTCAAATATAAACGCGCAAGAGAACGTTTTTTGAAAGGTTTGGGCGCGGCGGGTTCGTCCTCCGTTGCCGGCGCGTCAACGTCGTGAATATCGGCGTCGGTCTGTTCGTCCTGCTCCGCTTGCGGCGTGATAACATACTCCCCGGCAATGCGCTTTGTAATCGCGTCCTCCGTGTAGTCCGCGCCCAATGTCTTGGTGCGGGTAAACCGCTCTTGCCCCGGCGCGCGGACGGAGATATATTTACCGCGCTTTATCTCACAGCCCTGTTCTTCCAATCGTTTCAAAAAGTCCTCAAAATCCTTTGATTGCGGGATAATGCCGTCAATGGCGGCTTTCAGTTTATTTTTCCAACTGCCGCCGTTCTGATCGGCGGCGTACTCGGCATAGCTCACGCCTTGACCACGCGCCGGGCGGGTCTTGCGCCGGCCGTCCTCTTTGTCGAGAAATTCAATCATGCCCTTGCCCCGCTCCTTTCCGGGCAACACCTTGGTCAGCCCGTATTCCTTGCACAGCCTGTCGCTCGCGTTGCGTATGGCGTAGTAGCTCTTGCGGTTGGATATATATTTCCTGTTGTCAAGGAAGCTCGCGGCGCAAAAAATACAGTGATTATGGACATGCGCATGTGTCATAATAGCCCTAACCGCAAAACGAAGTAAATCCGGGGCTTGCCGCGTTAGTCCAAAATTCCGCGCGTGACCGGATTGACAAAAAAAGGAGGGCGCATACCG
>JAISCI010000001.1 GCA_031265685.1 Clostridiales bacterium | reverse complement strand
GCGCGGCGATAAAAAGCTTGCCGAATATATATTTAGCGTCTGGATTCCTCGATAGCTCAACGGCAGAGCATCCGGCTGTTAACCGGAGGGTTGTAGGTTCGAATCCTACTCGGGGAGGGCAGAGGGGTATAGTTCAAGGGTAGAGCGCTGGTCTCCAAAACCATCGATGAGGGTTCGAATCCTTCTACCCCTGTCGCATAAGTCTGATTACTTGTGTTAAATTTTTAAGCATATTATGTTCGTTAAACTTGAAATTTATCGCTGATTGCGTCATCAAAATTTTTTATACAGAGAAACAAGCCTGAAATCATGCTCTTCAGCATTTTATCCGCAACGTTAAAATGTATGATTTGATTTCCGCGGTTATTCAAATATTCTCCTTGAAATCCCACGCGAAATTTGCTATAATTCTTCTTTAGATAGTTGCCGCGAAAAAATAGGGGAAGGATGGAGATTATGCCGGATTACAAGCCGCTGACCGTCAGAGATGGAATAACTTGGGTCGGGGCGCTGGATTATGACATAAAAGTTTTTGATATTATCATGCGCACGGACTATGGTACCACCTACAACGCCTACATCGTGCGGGGCGCGGAAAAAATCGCCCTCGTCGAAGTTTCTAAAGCCGCTTTTTGGGATGAGTTCGCCGCGCGCGCCGAAGAAGCCGCCGGTCTCTCGAAAATCGACTACATCGTCCTCAACCATACTGAGCCGGATCATACCGGCTCGCTCGCGAAACTCCTGGCGGTAAACCCGGACGCGACGGTCGTCGGTACGCGCGCGGCGCTCGGATTCGTATCCGCCATCACCAACGCGCCGTTTAATCGGATCGTGGCCGGAGAGGGGAGTTCGCTCGATCTGGGCGGGGTCACTCTGCGGTTTATACCCGTGCCGTTCCTGCATTGGCCGGACACGATGTTTACTTACAGTCCCGAGCTTAAGGCGCTCTTCACGTGCGACGCTTTCGGATGCCATTATGCCGATGCGGCGGTGTTCAACGACGTCATAGCGGGTGATTTCTACGATGCTTACAAATATTATTTCGATAACATCCTGGGGCCGTTTCGTCCGCATGTCCGCGCTATGCTCGAGAAGATCTCCTCGCTGGATTTCGATATAATCCTGCCCGGCCACGGTCCGGTTCTCCGCGCCGACCTCGGCAGATATATCGGGTATTACCGCGAGTGGGCGAGGGAACCTGTCTGGGAAAAACCTACAGTCACGATACCTTTCGTCAGCGCGTATGGTTACACAAGACGGCTGGCTGAAGCGATCTCGGATGGTTTACGCGAAGCGGGCGCCGAGGTGTTCCCGTTCGACCTCGTCTATGACGATGCGGCCGAATGTCTCGCCAGGATAAATGTATCCGACGGCCTGATTATCGGCACGCCGACGCTTGTCGGCGACGCGCTGCCGCCGATTTACAAGCTACTCGCCGACCTCAACCCGATCATCCACAGGGGTAAACTGGCGGCGGCGTTCGGTTCTTTCGGCTGGAGCGGCGAGGGCGTCCCAAATGTGGAGGCGCGGTTCAAGGCGCTTAAGTTAAAAATCGTCCTGCCGGGGCTTAAGGTCAATTTCAATCCGGACGACGCCGACATTGATAAGGCGCGGGAATTCGGGTTCCGGTTCGGCGCGGAGGCCGTCCGGGCGCATGAAGGGATTCTGCTTGGGCGGAATTCGCATCGCATTATCGTTTGACCCACACGATAATGCTTCAATTCACGCTAACTTCTGTCGCGCAAAATCCAACAGAGGATTGAGGTATGAGGGGGAGGTAATTTTGCGTGAACCCGCAAAATTCATGATGACATCGCTTGGAGTTAATGAAATAAGGGAAATGTTCCTGTCGTTTTTCGAGGGTAAGGGGCATTTGCGCCTGCCGAGCCACTCGCTGGTTCCGGAGAACGATAACTGCCTGCTTATAATCAATTCGGGCATGGCGCCGCTCAAGCCGTATTTTACGGGGCGTGAGACGCCGCCCCGCGCGCGCGTTGCCACGTGCCAGAAATGCGTGCGCACGGGCGATATAGACAACGTGGGCAAGACCGCTCGCCACGGCACGTTTTTTGAGATGCTCGGCAATTTTTCGTTCGGGGACTATTTTAAGCGCGAAATAATCCCGTGGTCGTGGGAATTTGTGACGGAGAAGCTCGGCATCCCGACCGACCGGCTTTATGTGACGGTCTATCAGGACGACGACGAGGCCTTCGGCATCTGGGCGGACGACGTCGGGGTGCCGCGAGACAGGATCTTCCGCATGGGTAAGGACGACAACTTCTGGGAAGTCGGCCTTGGCCCGTGCGGCCCGTGCTCCGAGATATATTTCGACCGCGGTCCGGAGTTTGGACGAGAAGGCTTCATGGAATCCGTGACGGCGGACGAGGATCGCTACATGGAATTCTGGAACCTTGTTTTCACGCAGTTTAATAAGGAAGAAGACGGCGGCTACACGAACCTGGCGAAGCCCAATATCGACACGGGCATGGGGCTGGAGCGCATGGCCGTCATAACGCAGGGCGTCCGATCTATCTTCGACGTCGATACCGTCCGCGCTGTCCGCGACGCGGTTTGCGCCCGCGCCGGGATAGAATACGGGTCGGGCGGATCGGCGGACGTATCCGCGCGGGTCGTGACGGATCATGTTCGCTCGGTGGCGTTCATGACAGCCGACGGTATCATCCCCTCGAACGAGGGCCGCGGGTACGTACTGCGCAGACTACTTCGGCGCGCGGCGCGTCACGGCAAACTGCTCGGTATTGAGGACGCTTTCATCGCCGACGTCGCGAAGACCGCCATATCGGTGTCGGATGGAGCGTATCCCGAGTTGCGCGAAAAATCCGAATATATACTGAAATTGATTACCAACGAGGAGAACCGTTTCCGCGAGACGATCGACGCCGGGACGGAGATACTGAAATCTATGATCGGCGCGCTCACCGAATCCGGGGGCAAGTCGCTGCCGGGCGCGGACGCGTTCAGACTGTACGACACGTTTGGTTTCCCGCTGGAACTGACGGAAGAAATGCTGTCCGAAGCGGGTTTGACCGTTGATAAAGACGGCTTCGCGGCGGCTCTTGGCGCTCAGCGGGATAAGGCGCGTTCCGCCCGCGAAGAGTCCACCTATATGGGCGGGCGCGATACGATTTATGACCGCCTGCCCGCCGGAATGACGAGCCGTTTCGTCGGGTACGACGCTCTCGCGGCGGGCGGAACGATCCTCGCGATAACTCGCGGCGACGGGATCGCCTGCCGCGCCGAAGCCGGGAACGAGGTGGGCGTTATAACGGACGTCACGCCAATCTACGCCGAATCGGGCGGTCAGACCGGCGACGGCGGCGTGATCCGAACCGAGACCGGCGCGGTTGCCGTCTCCGATTGCGTCAAGGCCGCCGGGAAGATCGTCCACATCGGAAGGGTTACGGAAGGCTTCATAGCGGCGGAGCAGCCGGCGCGTATCGAGGCCGAACCCGGACGGCGGCTGGCCGCTTCGCGGAACCATTCCGCTACGCACCTTTTGCAGAAGGCTCTGCGCGAGACGCTGGGCGCGCACGTGGAGCAGGCCGGATCGCGTGTTTCCGCCGATCGGCTTCGGTTTGATTTTACGCATTTCGCGCCGATGAGCGCGGACGAGATACGCCGCGCCGAGGACGTTGTGAACGGCGCCATCCTGGCCGCCCTGCCGGTAACGACGGAAGTGACGGCGCCCGAGCTGGCGCGTAAATCCGGCGCGACGGCGCTGTTCGGCGAAAAATACGGCGATACCGTCCGTGTTGTGCGCATGGGCGATTTCTCGGCAGAGCTGTGCGGCGGCACGCACCTGACGAATACATCTCTCGTCGGCGCTTTCAAGATTGTGTCCGAATCGGGCGTGGCGGCGGGAGTCCGGCGCGTCGAGGCCGTCACGGGCACCGGCGCGCTGGCGTGGTTCCGCCGGCTGGAGGATACGCTCGACGCCGTTTCGGCGGTTCTGAAGACAAGCCGCGACGGAGCGGCTAAGAAAGCCGAGCAGCTTTCGGAGCGTGTCCGCGAGCTTACTCGCGAGGCCGAGGAGCTTCGCGCCAGGTTATCCGGCGGGCAGGTTGACGATATAATGAGTTCGAGGACGGACGTAGGCGGCGTGGCCGTCGTATCGGCGAAGCTGGCCGGGACGGACGCGGCGGCTCTGCGCGTATTCGGTGACAAGCTGCGCGAGAGGCTCGGCAGCGGCGTCGTCGTCTTGGCGGGCGAGAAGGACGGCAAGTCCAGCATGATCGTCATGGCGACTGACGGCGCCGTGTCGCGCGGGGCGAACGCCGGCGCGATGATCAGGGCGGCGGCGGCGGCGGCGTGCGGCGGCGGCGGCGGGCGGCCGAACATGGCGCAGGCCGGTCTGGGGGACGCGTCTAAGACGGACGACGCGATCGCGGCGGCTATCGAGGTTTTGCGCGGCGCGTGCGGCGCGCGGTGAGACGGTATATTTGGGACACTTTAGCGAGGAGGATTACTTTGCCGGGATTCAAGATAATAGCCGACAGCGCAAGCGACCTGCCGGAAGGTTACGCGGCGGCGCATGACATCACCGTGGTGCCGTATTCGGTGACTCTGGACGGCGAGACTTACTATCACGAGAACGTGGATATGACTGTGGACGAGTTCTACGCGCGGATGACCGAGACGAAAGTATTCCCGAAGACGTCCCAGCTTTCGATAGCGGATCATTACGACGCCATAAAGCCGTACGCCGAGGCGGGAACGCCCGTGGTGTCTGTGTGTATGACGAGCAAGTTCACCGGCAGCTATAATTCCCTGATTTCGGCGCTGGCGCAGCTCCGCGAGGATTATCCGGACGCGGAGGTATACCCGATCGACAGTCTCAACGCGTCGGCGTGCGAATCGATGCTGATTCAGGAGATAGTCCGGATGCGGCGGGACGGCAGAACCGCCGCCGAAGCCGCCGAAATATGCGAGCGGCTCAAGTCGGAGTCGAACATATTCATCACGGTGGATACGCTTGAGTACCTCCAGCGCGGCGGGCGCATCGGAAAAGTTTCGGCGATGGCGGGCGCTCTGCTCGGGATAAAGCCCATTATCCAGATGTCCGGCGGCGAGCTTCTGCCGTACTCCAAGATACGCGGGCGCAGGAAGGCGATCAACGAGACTATCCGGCTTACGGAGGAGTTCGTTGGCGGCGGGAAGTCGGATTACCTCTACTGCGTGATCGGTTCATCCGGGTCGGAAGAGACCGGGTATGTCGCCGACGCGCTGAGGACCGAGTACGGCGAGGACTTCATCTATAGCTGCCGCTTGGGCATAACAATAACGGCGCACATCGGACCGACCGTTCTCGGCGTGGCCGCGCTCAAGAAATACGACAGGATATAATGAGGATTTTGGCGCAAACTAAGCCTGTTACTGTTTCAGGTCAGATAATGACATTTGTTTTTAAGAAGGTAATTTTCGCGTGACAGAAGTTTGCGTGAACCAAGCGAACTTCATAAGCGCGAACCTTAAAAACAATTGTCAGCCTTAATTCTGAAACAGTTGGTTATAAGGGAGGGTCTGCGCTTGAAACGCTTTTTGGGGGTTATTATCGCTCTGGCGGCGGTTGTTTCCCATTGCCCCGCCGCCACCGCGGACACGGCGGAACCGAATGTGGGAGCCAAATCCGCCATACTTATGGACTACGACACGGGACGCGTGCTCTGGGAGAAGAACGCCCGCGAGCCTATGGCAATGGCTTCCACAACTAAGATCATGACCGCGTTGCTCGTGATCGAGAGCGGGCGGCTGGGCGAGACCGCCGTCGTGTCGAAGCGGGCGGCCGGGGCGGCGCCTGTCAAGATGAATCTTTCGCCGGGCGAGAAGATTCCCGTCGTCGATCTCTTGTACGCGCTCATGCTGCAATCGTCCAACGACGCGGCGGTCGCCGTAGCGGAGCATATCGGCGGAACGGTCGAGAATTTCTGCCGCGCGATGACCAAGCGCGCCGCGATGATAGGCGCGTTCGACACGGTTTTCGTGACGCCGAACGGTCTGGACTCCGGGGATCATCACTCGACGGCTTACGACATGGCGCTGATAACGCGCGAGGCGCTCCGTAACAAGACGTTCGTCGCTATAATCAATACCGACGGATACACGGCTAAGAGCGACAGACAGACCTACGGCGTGATCAACAAAGACCGCTTTCTGCGCGAGTTCGACGGCGCGATCGGCGTAAAGACGGGCTTTACGGGGAAGGCTGGGCAGTGCTTCGTTGGCGCGGCGCGGCGCGGCGGCGTGCAGCTTATATCGGTCGTGTTGGCCAGCGGTTGGGGAGCGGCGGGGAAAGAGCGCAAGTGGACGGACACGAAGGCCATCATGAGGTACGGCTTTGAGACATACGCCACCGCCGAGGCGGTCGAGGCGGGCGGTTCCGCCGGGACGTTCGCAGTCGGGGCGAGCAGGGACGGCGCGGCAAGAGCCGTCTTCGCCGATGGCGTGACATTCCCGTTCTGCCGCGAACCCGGCGAGGTGACGGTGGACGTAAGGCTGCGCGGCGATGTGAACGCGCCGGTCGCGCCGGGCTGTCTTGTCGGAGCGGCCACGGTTTTGATTGACGGTAAGCCGTATCGGACGGTAGGCGTCGTCGCGGCGGAGGGCGTGGAGCGGTTCGATTTCGACGCGTGTGTTCGTAAGACAATCACGTGCTGGATTCGGTTACCAAAATTAGATAATTTGTGGATGAGGTAGTTTGATGGAGCGTATTCAAAAATACTTGGCCGCGCGCGGAATATGTTCACGGCGGGCCGCCGAGGATATGATCCGCGCGCGGCGCGTGCGGATAAACGGCGAAACGGCGCTGATCGGTCAATCCGTTTCCGAGGGCGATTCGGTCGCCTTGGACGGCGTTTTGGTCGGGAACGAGCCGCCCAAGGTTTACATCATGCTCCATAAGCCCGACGGTTATGTCACGACGGCGAAGGATCAGTTCGGGCGGCCCTGCGTGCTGGATTTACTCAAAGACGTCAAAGAGCGGATATATCCCGTCGGCAGGCTGGATTACGATACGTCCGGCCTGCTTTTGCTGACTAACGACGGCGCTCTGGCGCAGAAGCTGACGCATCCGCGCTGTGAGGTGGAAAAAGTTTACATAGCGCGCGTAAAAGGCCATCCCGGCGTGGAGTCGCTGAAACTGCTGGCCGACGGTGTGATGGTGGACGGTGAGAAAACCCTGCCGGCCAAGGTCACGGTGGAATCATCGGACGATAGGTATACGCGGCTGCGCCTGACGATACGGCAGGGGCGAAACCGCCAGGTGCGCAAAATGCTGGCGGCGGTCGGGCTTTTCACCGCCGGTCTGACGCGCGTCGCCACAGGGCGGCTCTACCTCGGTCGGCTTAAAAAAGGCGAATACCGCGTCCTCACGCGCGAGGAGATCGCGTATCTCAAATCCGGTATGCGCCGCAAAGAGTAAATGACGAATTAATCCTAATTTACAAAAGATTTGCAATATGGCGCGCCGTCATCATGTTTAAGTGGTATAATATAACAAAGGGCTTGTCCAGATAGGAATATGTGATACACTCCAAAATGAGGTGTAAGCGTTCACTTATACTGAGAAAAACCTTTACTGTATATGAGAACAAAATCAAAATAACGTTAATAGTCAAATAAAATTAGTGACTATTAGTAATTCCAAACAATCAACTACTTATAATTTTCTCGACTTTCATGCCGGCTTGTCAGATTGTTTTGCCGCGCGACAAGCTAAATATTAAACCCACCGTACAACTCTCGAACAAACTCACAGTCATTATAAGACAGTATGAACCGGCCTATGGATTTTGTATCGCATTATCGCTTGGATGAATTTCTCGTGATTCAAGCGAAATTCTGTCACGCGATAATGCTTCGAACCAAGCAAAATCCGCAATCGCCGTTAACAAGCGGTTTAACTCCCGGTGATCAGCCTCATTGAACGCATAACCTGCTTCTTATAGAAGCCCTCCGCGCGGTAAGCTGTCAGCACGCGCCGTGGGTTGGCCGTTCTTTTCATTCGTTAAGGAAAACCAAAGCGGTAAACTCTGGGGTGCGGGGCAGCGCCCCGCAAACTTTGTCGGCTGTCGCGCTTTAGCAACGGTCTGTTTTGCTATGCCCGTTGATTATTCCATAATTTACATATGGATTCCTTCGAAAATTGCTTGACTTTTTATTGGAAAGCGCTCTTTCCTTGTTAAGACTAGCTCAAATCTTGCCGATACTCCGAATTAAGGCAAAATAAGAACTTTTTGCCAATCACTTGCAGCCACTTGAATATTCTCGGCTGTCTGTGGTAAGATGGTTTAAGGTGGATTAGCACCTAAAACCATTGCAATACACAAATGTGAAATTGTTAACAGTTATTTTCGCATTTGCTAGGCGGGAGAGATTCCCTACCATGAGTACGACAGCTTTGAATACAACGATAAGGAATATACGGAGTAGGCCGCCGATCAGCGCTTAAAAAGCCTGAAACGAGACGCGGCGAAGGGATGTTGAATTTCGCTTCGCATTATCGCTTGACCCACGCGAAATTCCTTGGTGTGCGGTTACATACCGCCGCTTTCTTTGTGATTGCTGCGCGTTCAATTCGGCGTGTTTAGCGGGGTTGAAAATTAATTAAAATCGTGGTAAGATGGTTTAAGACGACGTCACTGATAACCGTCGTAAAAAAACAGGAGGGTTTGTTATGTCCCAAATTACCATGAAACGCCTTTGTATCACGGCGCTGCTTGCCGCCGCCTATGCCGCCGCCACTCTCAGCTTGCCCTACATAGGCTATGGCGTGATTCAATGCCGCCTTTCCGAGGCACTGAACATGCTCATTTTCATCAATCCCGCCTTCGCGCCGGGGATCATCCTCGGTTGCGCGATTTCCAACCTGTTTTCGCCAGTCAGCCCATTGCTTGACACTATTTTCGGTACGTCCGCGACGGCGCTGGCGGCGCTGGGTATGATAAAATTGCGCCGGGGCGCGTTCACCGCATCGCTCTGGCCGGTCGGCGTCAACGGTGTCGTGATCGCCGCGGAGATATGCTGCGTCAATGGTATCCCGATGCTTTCGTGGGCGGCGGCGGCGATCGCGGGTTCCATCGCGGCGGGAGAGTTTATCGCCGTGTCGGTTTTGGGATACGCGCTGGCGCGCTTCGTTATTATGCCGAATACAAGGATCAGAAAATTTTTAGAGGAGATGTAAACTTATCGCGATCGAGTCCCATCAGGCAACTCACCCTGCGCAAAAAGCCATGCCAAAGCCCGGCGGAATATGGTATCTGGTTTTCCGACCACCACAAGATAGACGTGCTGAGGTAATTTTCGCGTGACAGATGGACGAATTTTGTATCGCATTTTTGCGTGACAGAAGTTTGCGTGGTTCGAAGCATTTTCGCTTGGTTCACGCGAAAATGCGATGCAAACTTCGCCCATGCAAAAATGCTTCGAACCAAGCAAAATTCCATCACGCGATACTTGCAAATGTCAAGCGAAAAATCCACCACCCAATATGAAATAAAAATCCGCCACCATTAAAACGAGCCGCTTAACTAAGCGGTCTTTGCAAAAATGATAACGGATTTAAATCGTATTGGG
>JAISCI010000125.1 GCA_031265685.1 Clostridiales bacterium | reverse complement strand
TCTTACTCGAAAAATCGGCATAGCAATATAATTGAAATCGGCCACCCCATTTTTAAAGTTCGCTTAAATTCGCGCTTTGTTATGGGGGTGGCCGATTTTTCGCTTGACATTTACATCGCGTCGGCGGACTTCTTGATAATCTGGATTTGAGCCAAATGTGGATCGTTTTCCCATTTTATCTCCGTATATTCGCCACGAATTTTAGCGGGTTCAGGCGAAAATTACTTTGACTTGAACACCACTGTCCGTGGAATATCGTCCGGGTAGTAGCCCTGTGCGGGGCGTGTCTCCCGTATCGTGTAGCGCCCTTCCGTCAAAATGCCGGTTTGATAAAGCGTAGCCCGGCTTTCAGCGTGTTGG
Organism: Clostridiales bacterium; assembly: GCA_031265685.1. Taxonomy (GTDB): domain Bacteria; phylum Bacillota; class Clostridia; order Lachnospirales; family WRAX01; genus JAISCI01. The sequence goes on along the minus strand of JAISCI010000125.1, from coordinate 33,986 downwards.
TGAATTGCAGGGCAGTCAACTTTGCTCGCCGCGCTGCTCTGGGAACGTTGCGAGGCTTGCGGCAGAATATGCCGAACTCCGATAAGGCTTCCGCGCCCACTCTCGCGCTCCCGCGGGCAACGGAACACTCCGGAAGCGAATGGGTAACAGCTCTATTTGCAGTATGACGCGCTTATGGCGAAGAATCTGACTCACTTTGATGCGTGGGCGAGTATCTTCGGTGAGACACAGACTTCGATTGAGCTTGCCTCAAAGGCAACGGGGTACCACGCTCGCACCCGCTTCGCGAAGTTCTATAATCTTCGCGAAGTTGTATACTGTGAAGAGAGTTTGAAAGAACCCACTAATAATCAGCATTGCAGCCACTCCGTCTGTAGCGATTCGGTAAAGTTGCAAGCGGCATAGGGCCGCGGAAAGGAGAATTCTATGGAAATAAATTGCGTTCGGGTTGATGACTGTCTTTTGCTCGTATATTTGTTTGAAAGAACACGATATATTCATTTGTCGCTCGGCAGAATAGAGACAGATCCCGACTGAAGCGTCCGCGCGAGCCGCCGATCCGGACCTCACCGCTGACACCACGGTTGCGCGTGAGTATCAGTCTTAAAAAATAGCCCGTTGAAATCAGGCGATATATATGTTATATTAGTACCAAAGGGCGAAAATGCCAATTCTCCGGGGGGAAATCGTATGTCTCTGCTGTTCCTGCTGATGATGGTGGCGCTACTGTTCATCATAGCCGTGTTTATACTCAAAAAGAATATAACGGAGATCTTCTCGTCCAACATCTCAATCGTAATACTTATCGGCGTCGTCGTCTCGATAATCGCGACGTTCGTTCACGATGGGCAGCCCTATGATCTCGGCTGTTTCGACGCGTGGAGCCGTATGCTCTACCGGAACGGCCCGTCGTCGTTCTACACGTCCGACGCGGCCACGGACTACCCGCCCGGATACATGTACGTGCTGTGGATGATCGGCTTCATCCGCGACACCTTTGAGCGGAACAACATCGGGTATAATTATATCCTCCTGCTTAAGTTCCCGGCGATAATGGCGGACGTCGTCACGGGCGTGCTGATCTACTCGATCGCCGAAAAACGCGTAAAGGAGCGTTCGGCGCTGATCCTCGCGCTGTGCTACATGCTCAACCCGATGGTCCTCTTCGACTCGGCGGTGTGGGGGCAGGTAGACTCGATCAACACGCTGCTGGCGGTCGTCTCGCTCAAGGCCATCGTGGATAAGAGGCTGCTCAAAAGCTCTCTGTTCTTCACGCTCGGCGTGCTCGTCAAGCCGCAGAATTTCATGTTCGCGCCGATCTATATGTACGTTTTCTTCATGAACCTGAGGGAGGAAGCGTTCGGTTTCAGAAGCTTTCTGGCGGACAAGAAACGCCGCTACTTCAATATACTCGAGTTCATCGCTTCCGGCAAGAGTTTCTGGAAACTGCTCGGCACTTATTTCCGCTGGCTGCTGCTATGCGCCGCTCTGGCGGGTTTCGTGATGCTGCCCTTCGCGGACACGTCCTCCGGGGGGTACGACTTTACGCTCGTACTGTCCCAGTATATCGGAACGCTCTCGCAGTATAACTACGCAACCGTGAACGCTTACAATTTCTGGGCGCTGTTCGGCATGAACTGGTTCGACGGCTCGCGCGAGCTGTTCCTCGGCATAACCGCCGGCCATATCGGCGCGTTTATGCTAGCCGCCATCGTCGGTTTCAGCTTCTATTCGCTGTGGCGGGCTAAGGCGAAAAGCAATTTCTTCTTCACGGCGGCGCTTATCAACCTGTGCGCGTTCATGCTCTCGATCAAGATGCACGAGCGCTACATCTTCCCGACACTCGCGATGCTGATGTTCGCTTACATCTACCGCCGGGACAAGCGTATCATGTGGCTGTACTGGGGCGTGTCCGCGGCGGCGCTGATCAACTGCGCGGATGTTTTCCGCGCGACGCTGGAGAATTCTAACTGGGCGCTGCTTGAGACGACGTCGATCGTCTTCGCGGTGCCGTTCGCGGCACTGTTCGCGATGATGATAATCTGGATGTTCGACATCTACCGCGAGGGCCGCGAGGACGACACGAAGCTGGCGCCGGAGCTTCCGGTCTCGCCTGAATCAGGCGTAAGCGGATCGGAAGAGATTATCCCCAATAGCGCCGCGGACGATATATCAGGAGAACTAAAGCCAGATTTGCTGAAGCCAGATTTGCTGAAGCCAGATTCGTTGAAGCCAGATTCGCTGAAGCCAGATTCGGGTTCGCCAGATTCGTTGAAGCCCGAATCTGGCGAACCCGAATCTGGAGAACCTGAATCTGGCGAACCTGAGCCTTTCAGGCCGGAGCGTTCCGAAATCCGCTCTAAGTTTACGAAATGGGATTGGATATTGATGGGCGGCCTGACGGTCGTCTATGCGGTCGTCGCTTTTGTTAACCTGGGGGCGGCGGGCAGCCCGCAAACATACTGGAAATCCGGTGAAGCGGGAAAGGGCGCGGTGATCGAGCTGAACGGCTCACCCGAGAGCGTCAGGCGTATGCACTGGCTGCTGGGCGCGCGCAACCATATCAAGCTGACTGTCGAGACGTCGCCGGACGGGATCGTTTATACCGAGGCCGGCACAACCGATACGGACTGGGTGTTCGCGTGGGCTTCGATGGACATCGGACAGCGGACGCGGTTCGTCCGCGTCTCCGGCGACTCGGGCGAGCTGTATCTGATGGAGGTCGGCTTCGAGAGCGACAGCGGCGAGCTGATACCCGCCAGCTGCCCCGACGCGCCCGAGTTGCTCGACGAGCAGGAGTATATCCCGGTGGGATTGCCGGACCGGGAGCCGGTAAGCTCGTACTGGACGGGCACCTACTTTGACGAGATATACCACGCGCGCACAGCCTACGAGTTCGTCCAGGGACTGCCCGTCTACGAGACGACGCACCCGCCGCTTGGCAAGGTGTTCATCGCGGCGGGCGTAGAGATCTTCGGCATGACGCCGTTCGGCTGGCGCTTCGCCGGGACGCTCTTCGGCGTTCTGATGATACCGCTTATGTTTCTGTTCGCGCGGCGGATCTTTGGGGACGCCTTCTGGGCGTTTGCGGTGTCGCTGCTGTTCGCGTTCGACTTCATGCATTTCGCGCAGACGCGTATCGCGACGATCGACACGTTCATAACGTTTTTCGTTATCGCGATGTATTATTATATGTACAAATACTACCGGATGAGCTGGAACGACACGCCGCTGGCGAAAACTCTGGCGCCGCTCGGTATGTCCGGGCTGATGATGGGGCTGGGCGTCGCCAGCAAATGGCCGGGCGTATACGCCGGCGCGGGGCTTGCCGCGCTGTTCTTCCTTACGGTATGGAAGCGGTTCAAGGAGTATCGCCTGGCGGGAGCCGTCCTCTCTCGTGAACCAAGCGATAGCTCGCTGAGCGATTCCGAACCGGAAGAGCGTGAAACCGCGCGCGCGGTGCGGGCTAAGTTCTGGAAATATACGGCCATAACGCTCGCGGCGTGCGTCGGTTTTTTTGCCGTCGTTCCGGCTGTCGTGTACGTGCTGTCGTATATACCGTATTACCTGACGGGCAGCCTGTTCGGCGGGGACGCGGATAAGTGGATCAGTCAGGGCCTGTTGCCGGGAGGGGACGCCGGTAAGCTGATCGGCGGCGTGATCCGCGCGCAGAGCTTCATGTTCGACTATCACTACAATCTTGTCAGCGACCACCCATACGCCTCGCAATGGTGGAGCTGGCCGATCATACTGAAGCCGATATTCTTCTATTCGCACTATTACACCGATTCCGTCTCCGGCGGCATATCGTCGTTCGGGAATCCGGTGGTATGGCTGGGCGGCTTGGCCGCGCTGATCTTCGGCGCTCGGGAGACATATCACGGGCGCGACACAGGAATCTGGAAATTTGTGCTAATAGCGTGGCTCGCGCAGTACGTTTTCTGGATCCCGGTACCCCGGACAACCTATATCTACCACTACTTCCCGTGCGTCCCTTTCCTGGCCGTGGCGCTTGGCTTGGCGCTGAAACGCGCGTGCGAGCGCTTCGGCTCGAAAAGGCCCGCATATATCGTGATGGGCGCGGCGCTCCTGCTGTTCGCGCTGTACTATCCGGTGCTATCGGGCATACCGGTAGCTAAGTGGTACGTCAATTGGGTGCTGAAGCTGGCCGCGCCTAACTGGCAGTTAATCATATAGTGAAAACGCCCGAAATAAGACCGCGGGATCTCCGCCCTGAGAACCCAGGCACGAACGGGGTCTTGGGATAAAATCCCCGGCGGGGTTTGGGGCGGAACCCCAGGATCTTAACTTAATAAAGTGGGTGATGGCATCAAACCCGTTTACTCTATAGTAATCCCCGCTTACAACGAGGAGTCGGTGCTGGCCGAGTCGTACAAACGGCTGACGGCGGTTATGTCCGCGCTCGAAACCCCGTATGAGCTGATTTTCGTCAATGACGGCAGCTTGGACACGACGGCGGATATACTCGATGGTATGGCTGGGCGCGACAACTGCGTCAAAGCGCTTCATTTCTCCCGTAATTTCGGTCATCAGGCCGCGATAAGCGCCGGTATGGACTACGCCGCCGGCGAAGCGGTCGTCATTATTGACGCCGACTTACAGGATCCGCCGGAGGTCATCCCGAAGATGATCGAGGCGTGGCGCGCGGGTTCGGAGGTCGTCTACGGAAAGCGCCTGTCGCGCAAAGGCGAGACGGTATTCAAGAAACTGACGGCAAGGATGTTCTACCGCGTCCTGCGCAAAGTCACAAACGTCGACATACCCGTCGATACCGGGGATTTCCGGCTTCTTGACCGGAAGGTTGTGGACACGATGAAGCGTATTTCCGAGCGTAATCGGTTCATGCGCGGGCTGGTGGCGTGGGTCGGTTTCAGTCAGACGCCCGTGGAATACGTACGCGACGAGCGCTTTGCCGGGGAGACGAAGTACCCGTTCCGCAAAATGGTCAAATTCGCGCTGGACGGCATAACGTCGTTCTCGTACATGCCTCTGAGAATCGCGACGACGCTTGGCGCGGCGTTATCCGCGCTCAGTTTCGCCTACCTGATTGTCATAGTCTGTCAGGCGCTGTTCACAAATACGACAATCCAGGGCTGGGCGTCCACGGTTTCGATCATACTGATCTCGCAGGGGATAATCATGATGATGCTGGGGATGATCGGGGAATACATCGGGCGGATTTTCGATGAAATAAAGGGGCGCCCGCTGTATATCGTGGCGCGGAGCGAGGGGTTTGATACTAATCCCATTTTGAAAGACGGGTAAAAATTTTTCAGTCCGCGCCGAAGTTTGAAAAATTTTTATCCGCAAGTCTGAATGGGATTAGTATGAGCGGAAAGTTTAGCGCCCGCCGGGCGCGGGCATAATAGACGCGGGAGGTTGACTGCCATGTCTGTTATGAGTACCAGGCGATGCCGCGGCAGAGGCGGGGCGGTTCCGTTCGGATGGCCGGACTGCGCCAATTGCGTATATTTCAGCAACCGCAACTGCGGCTTGCGCCTGCCGGTTTGATACTGTTTCAGATCGGATAGTGACATTTGTTTTTAAGAGCGGCAGCGTGTTCGCGCGGTTTTGAAGTTTGCATGAACCACGCAAGCTTCGTAGGCGCGAACCTTACAAAACAAATGTCGACATTAATGCTGAAACAGTTTGAGGATGTGAGGCAATGGCATGGACGACGCGCGGCCTGCGCGGCTCCACGCTCGAGACGCTTATCAACATGACCAACGAGCGCTATCTGGCGGCGGGACTGGCCGTCGTCCATAAAATTCCGACGCCGATAACGCCCGTCGAGCAGACGCCGGGCACGAAAGTTATCACCAAAGCGTTCTACGAGCGCAAGTCCACCGTGGACTACATCGGCGTAGCGGCGGGATTGGCGCTTTGTTTTGACGCGAAAGAGACAAGCCGCGACTACCTGCCGCTCCAGAACATCCACGGGCACCAGATCGACTTTATGGAGGCCTTCGCGCGGCAGGGCGGCAAGGCGTTCCTTATCGTCAGTTTTTCACGGCGCGGCGAGTGCGTCGTCCTGCCGTTCGCCGCGCTGCGCTCTTTCTGGCTGGCATATAGAAACGGCGGACGCGCTTCTATCCCGCGCTCCGCGTTCGACGAATCGCTGCTGATAGAAGCGGCGCCGGGATTGCCGCTGGATTATTTGGCGAAGATAACGGCCGTCTGATAAAAAATCAACGCGGCGGCGTAGGCGAAGATCGTCTGGTAGATCAGCGCGAAGGCGGTCCAGCGGGCGGAGCGCATTTCGCGGGCGATCGCCGCCATAGCAGCGGCGCACGGAGCGCACAGCAGATTGAAGATCAGGAACGAATACGCCGACGCGGGCGTGAACGAGGAACGCAGCGTCTCCCAGCCGCCCTCGCCGGTGAAACCGAACAGCACGCCCAATGTGCCGACGGCGTTCTCCTTGGCGATAAGTCCGCTGATGGAGGCCGTCACGGGGCGCCAGTCGCCCCAGCCCAGCGGCGCGAATACCGGAGCGACGGCTCCGCCTATCGCGGCTAATATCGACGCGCCGGCGTCGCCGGTCACGCGGAGACGCGTGTCGAAGCCGCTGAGGAACCAGATCACGACGCTGGCCAGCAGGATGACCGTACCGGCTTTCGCGGCGAACGCGCGCGTTCTGTCCCACATCCGCCGCAGAACGTTTGAGAGACGCGGCGTGTGGTATGCCGGAAGCTCCATGACGAAAGCGGCGGAATCCCCGGCGAATACCGGCGCGCGCCGCAGGATCAGCCCGGACACGATTATAGCCGCCATCCCGAGGAAGTACGCCGACGCCGCCACCCAAGCCGCCCCGCCGAACAGCGCGGACGCGATCAGTGAGATAACCGGCAGTTTGGCGCCGCACGGGATGAATGTCGTAGTTATGACTGTCAGGCGGCGCTCCGGCTCGGATTCGATAGCGCGGCTGGCCATTATGCCCGGCACTCCGCAGCCCGTTCCGATAAGTATCGGTATGAACGACTTACCGGACAGCCCGATCTTCCGGAAAGCGCGGTCCATGATGAAGGCGATCCGCGCCATATATCCGCAGTCCTCCATGGCGGCGAGGCACGCGAACAGTATCGCCATTTGCGGCAGAAAACCGAGTACCCCGCCCACCCCGGCGATTATGCCGTCCACGATCAGCGAGATCAGCCACGGCGCAACGTTCATTGATTTCAGCAGACCGGCCGCCCACGCCGGTATGAGTCCGCCGAAGAGCGTCCCGCCGACCCATTCGGTCAGGAAGCCGCCGATTGTGCCGATTGATATGTAGTACACGAGGAACATCACCGCCGCGAATATCGGCAAAGCAAGCAAGCGGTTGGTCACTATCGCGTCGATCTTGTCGGACTCTGTCACGCGCCCGGCGTTGGGGCGGACCGCGGCTTCCTTGACGGCGCGTTCGATGAACGCGTATCTCTCGGATATTATAACGCTTTCCGCCGTGTCGCCGCGCGTTTCCTCCAACCGCCGCCTGAACCCGGTGAGCCACGCCGCGGCGCTTTCGCCCAGATCCGCCCTGCCGAGGACGGGCGCGTCGCCCTCGATCAGCTTTATGGCGTGCCAGCGCCCCGTCCCCGGCGGCACGCGCCCCATGACGATCTCCGAAAGGCGGCTGACGGCGTTCTCGATCTCGCCGCTGAAAATACGCTTCGGGATTGGCCGCGAACCGGCCAGCTTCTCGGCGGCGGCGGCGATCTCATCCATCCCTTCGCCCCTGACGGCGGACGTTTCGATGAACCCGCACCCGAAAATGGCGCTGAGCTTCTTTTTGTCGATCCTGTTCCCGCGTTTCCTGGCGACGTCCGTCATATTGAGCGCGACGACGACGGGTAGACCCGTCTCGAGCACCTGCGTCGTCAGGTACAGGCCGCGCTCCAGGTTGGACGCGTCCACGACATTAATCACGGCGTCGGGCTTCTCGTTGATGAGGTATCTCCGCGTTATCGTCTCTTCCGGCGAATACGCCGTCAGCGAGTAAATCCCCGGAAGGTCCTGAATTGTGACGTTTTTGTCCGTCTTCAGCCGGCCGTCCTTCTTCTCGACCGTTACGCCCGGCCAGTTGCCGACGAACTGTCTGCTGTCAGTCAGATCGTTGAATATGGTCGTCTTGCCTGAATTAGGGTTGCCCGCGAGGGCTATGGTTATCGGCATTTTATTTCGTCCTTCCAGTTGGATGGTTCATAGGTATAGTCTAGACTGGATGGTTAAATTTGTCAAGCGGATAGGACCTTGCGACAGCGCATTTTACATATTGACGCAAGACGCGCCGTTTGTTAGAATATAATGAAAACGCTCGAAGACTGTATTCTCAAATATATTCGCCGTACAAATCGGCAAAACTATCGGAGGGGGCGATCGCTTGCCGCTGACTTTCGCCGCGAGGGTCCGGCGTGAGATAGAGGCGCGCGGGATGTTGGCGCGCGGGCGGCGGATCGTCGCCGGGTTTTCCGGCGGCGCGGATTCCTCCGCTTTGCTGCGCGTCCTGCTGGAACTGCGCGGGGAGTTGGGGCTGACTCTCTTCGCCGCGCACGTCAACCACGGCCTGCGAGGGGAGGAATCCGACGGCGACGAGCGTTTCTGCGCGGAAACCTGCGCCGCGCTCGGCGTGCCGCTGCGGAGTTTCCGTTTCGACTGCGCGGGGTTCGCCGCGCGGAATCGGCTGACACTCGAAGAGGCCGGCCGCGTCCGGCGTTACGCCTTCTTTGAGGAAGCGCGGACGGAATTCGGCGCGGACGCCATCGCGGTCGCCCATAATCTGGACGACCAGGCTGAGACGTTGATCATGAGGCTGGCGCGCGGTACGGGCACGGCGGGGCTTCGCGGGATACCGTCCGTATCCGGCACGGTTATCCGACCCCTGCTCGCGATTGGCCGCGCCGAGATCGAGCGCTATCTCGAGTCGCTCGGACAGCCCTTCCGCACCGACGCGACGAACGCGGACACGGACTACGCGCGCAACCGAGTACGGCACAAGATAATGCCCGCCCTCCGCGCGATAAATCCCGAAGCTTCCGCCGCGCTAGCGAGGTCGGCAAGACAGTTCGCCGACGAGGACGCTCTGTTGACCGAGATGGCGCAGGCGGCGTATCCCGGCGCGTTGACGGCGGAATCGCTGCTCGCGGCGCGTCCGGTGTTGCGAGCGCGCATGGCGCGGATATTCATCGCGGAACTGACGGGCGCGCTGACGGACGTGTCGTTCGCCCACGCCGAGTCGCTTGTCGATCTGGCGCTGGGCGGGACGGGGCGTCGCGTCGCCCTGCCGGGCGGGATCGTCGTCGAAAACCGATACGGGACGGTCGCCGCCGTCCGGTACCGCGCGGCGGAATACCGGCGCGGCCTGCCCGTTCCGGGGGAAACGCTAATCCCGGAGACCGGCGCGTCGGTCTCGGCGTCGCCCGATCCTCCGGGTCTGGCGCTGTCGGCCCAGAAGGCGCGCCACGGGCTTGTCGTCCGCTCCCGCTCCGCCGGCGACAGGATCAGTATCCGTCATATCGGCACGCAGAGCGTAAAGAAATTTTTTATCGACGCCAAGATCCCGAGGGAACGCCGCGCGCGGATCCCGCTGATCGTGGACGAATCCGGCGGGATAGCCGCCGTCGGCGACATACGCGCCGACGCGCGGTTCGAACCGGAAGGCGGCGAGGACATAATTTACATCAACGTAAAATACAGTTCGGGGGAATCGTGATGACGGAACGCGTGCGGCCGTTACTTTCGGAGGAAGACATCATGGCGCGGGTCGGCGAACTGGCCGAGGCCGTGGACGCGGATTACGCGGGGCGGAACCTCACGCTCATATGCCTGCTCAAAGGCGGCGTGATATTTATGTGCGACTTGGCGAAGCGGCTGAAAAAAGCCGTAGTCGAGCTGGACTTCATGGACGTATCCAGCTACGGCGACTCTACTGTGTCGTCGTCCAATATCCGCATAGACAAGGATCTGGAGCACTCCGTCGAGGGCCGGAACGTGATTCTGATCGAGGACATAATCGACACGGGCCGTACGCTCAGCCACGTCGTCAAGCACCTTAAGCGGCAGGAGCCAGCCAGCCTCAAAGTCTGTACGCTGCTGGACAAGCCCTCGCGGCGCGTCGATTTCGATGTCACGCCGGAATACGTCGGCTTCGAGATACCCGATGAGTTTGTCGTGGGATACGGCCTGGACTACGCTCAGCGCTACCGCAATCTGCCGTTCATAGGCGTGCTGGAATTCATTGAGGAAAATATATAAGAACCTGTATTAATAGATGGAATCGACGTCTTTTTGGCTGATTTCCCGTCGTTGATCGACGTTTGATGTTGTCTTAGACAACATCTGGATTTTGTTTGGACGAATTTCGCATCGCATTATCGTTTGAACCACACGATAATGCTTCGAACCACGCGAAATTCCATCACGCAAAATTCATCAAGCCATCTTCTTCGTCAGCCAAAAATTTGCGTACTCAGAGAGTACGCGGCGTTTTCCGCTTCCTCTCCCGGCGGAAAATCATCGCGGAAATCCGCCGATTCCACTAATGAATACAGGTTCTAAGAAAGAGTGATACCATGGCAAAACGGTTTTTTACATCCGAGAGCGTCACGGAGGGACACCCCGACAAAGTCTGCGACCAAATTGCCGACGCGATACTCGACGAGATACTGGCGAACGATCCCGCCGCGCGCGTGGCATGCGAGTCGCTGGCGACGACCGGCGTAGTTATCGTGGCGGGCGAGGTGTCAACCGAATGCTACGCCGACGTGGAGAAAGCCGCGCGGCGCGTCATCGCGGACATCGGGTACAACCGCCCGGAATACGGCTTCGACGCGGGATCCCTGGCGGTGCTGACGCACGTCAAGGAGCAGTCGCCGGATATAGCCCGGGGCGTGGACGCGGGGCTTGAGTCGCGCGGCGGCTCCGTCCACGAAACCGGCGCCGGGGATCAGGGCATGATGTTCGGCTTCGCGGCTCGCGAGACACCGTCGCTCATGCCCATGCCGATAGAATTCGCGCACAGGATAGCCAAGAAGCTCGCGGCGGTCCGTAAATCCGGCAAGCTGCCGTACCTCCGTCCGGACGGCAAGGCGCAGGTTACGATAGAATATGAGGACGGTTCGCCGAAACGCGTCGATTGCGTCGTAGTCTCGGCTCAGCACGATCCGGACATATTGCCCGAAGAGCTGGCCGCCGACATCAGGCGGAGCGTTATCGGCGAGGTTATCCCGCCGGAACTGCTTGATTCCGATACGCGGTATTTCATCAACCCGACGGGATCCTTCGTCGTCGGCGGGCCGATGGGCGATTGCGGGCTGACCGGGCGCAAGATAATCGTGGACACATACGGCGGTTACGCCCGGCACGGCGGCGGTAGCTTCTCGGGAAAGGACCCGACGAAGGTAGACCGCTCGGCGGCGTATATGGCGCGGTACGCCGCGAAGAACGCTGTCGCGAGGGGGCTGGCGGATAAGTGCGAGATTCAGCTCGCCTACGCCATCGGCGTATCCAACCCGGTGTCGGTCATGGTTGATACGTTCGGCACGGGGAAGACTCCGGACGACGAGATAGCGAGACGGCTGACCGCGAAGCTCGACTTCACGCCGGACGGCATAATCCGGCGCTTCGGCCTGCGCCGTCCGATCTATCTGCAGACGGCGGCATACGGGCATTTCGGCAGGGACGATCTGGACCTGCCGTGGGAGAATACGGATCTGGATCTGTAGAGCTGAATCGAGTCCGATCAAAACGGGGGAAGCGTAATGCGCGTAACGCTTGGCGGCACGGGTATAACCTCTCATAAAAACGGTTTCGGCGCGCTGCCGCTCCAGCGCGTCGGCCTGGACGCCGCCGTCTCGCTCATGCGCGGCGCGTTCGAGGGAGGGATAACGTATTTCGACACGGCGCGGAGCTACACCGACAGCGAGGAGAAAATGGGCATAGCGCTGGAGGGCGTCCGAGACCGCGTAACGATAGCCACGAAGACGCCTTCGCTGACGCCGGAGGGCTTCTGGGCGGACATCGCGGCGAGCCTGCGCCTGTTGCGGACGGATTATATCGACGTTTACCAGTTCCATAACCCACCGTTCATGCCAGCCCCTGGCGACGGCTCCGGGCTGTACGAGGCGATGCTTGAGGCGAAGGCCAAAGGGTTGATCCGGCACATCGGCATAACGAGCCATCGCATAGACTTGGCTTTCGACATCGTAAACTCCGGTCTGTACGCGACGCTGCAATTCCCGTTCTCGTACTTGGCCGGGGAGCGTGAGGAGGTCCTCGTGAAACTCGCCGCCGAGAAGCGTGTCGGGTTCGTCGCGATGAAGGCGCTGTCGGGAGGACTGATCCGCCGCGCGGACGCGGCGTTCGCGTTTCTCGCGCGGCATGAGAATGTCCTGCCGATATGGGGTATCCAGCGGCAATCCGAGCTGGCGGAATTCCTGTCCTTTATGGAAAATCCGCCGCGCCTCACGCCGGAGCTGTCCGGCGTCGTCGATCGCGACCGGACGGAGCTTCGCGGTGAGTTCTGCCGGGGCTGCGGATACTGTCTGCCGTGCCCGGCGGGGATCGCCATCAACAACTGCGCCCGGACGTCGCTGCTTCTGCGGCGCGCGCCGGCGGCGGCGTGGCTGTCGCCCGAATGGCAGTCGGAGATGGCGAAAATACACGATTGCGTCGGCTGCGGGCATTGCTCCGCCCACTGCCCGTATGGTCTCGACACGCCGGCGCTGCTCCGCGCGAATCTGCGCGACTACGAGGACGTACTGGCCGGTAAGAAGTTTGCGGAACCAGGCAAACTTCTCAAGTAAGAAGTTTGCGGAACCAGACAAACTTCCCTCGCGAAGAATCAGACCGGCGTAAGTTTCATACTTTTTTTCACGGATTTCGTAGATAATAGTACAAAAGCGAATTAGAGGAGGGTTGTATATGCAAAAAAAGCTTTACAGGCTTAAATACGATTCCAAGATTTGCGGTGTGTGCGGCGGTATCGGGAAATTCCTCAACATCGACGCCACGCTTATCCGGCTCATATGGATCGTCGTGTCGGTGTTCACGAGCGGCGTACCGGGAGTGCTCGCGTATTTCATCTGCGCGGTCGTCATCCCGGAGGAACCGGCGGACGAGGATTATCGCCCCGGCAATCCGAGCGTGGACGCGTGAGGACAGATGAACTGATACTTTCCGCCGCGCGGGAGTGGGCCGGCGCCCATCCCCGGGGGCGGCGGGCGGCGGATATGATCGGGGAGTTTTCCGCCCCAGTCATATCCGCCGCGTACTCGTTCGTCTGCGCGTATGTAATATGGTTTGATACCGGCGGCGTGGTTGGGTATTTGGCCGCGCCGCTTATTTGTTATACCCTCTGCTTCGCCTTGCGTCGGATCGTGGGGCGAAAGAGGCCGGGGGACCCGCCCGGCGGAAAACGGGGCGCGTCGTTCCCCTCGAACCACGCGGCTATGTCCGCCACGGTGGCGGTAGTAATGGGAGCGGCGCACCCTGTTTTTGGCATCGTCATGGGGATTGCTTCCGCGCTTACCGGCGTGTCGCGTGTGCTCGCCGGAAAACACTGGCCGGGGGACGTCGCCGCCGGATGGATTATCGGCGTCGGTATCGGCGTCGCGGCTCTGGCGTTTATCGGCGGCTGACGCGCGCGAGGGCGCCGCGGCGCCATTCTTGAGCAGGAAGGCGGTATGTGAAGCCTGCCGCGCCGCCTTAATCCAACAGAAAAGAGCCTTGGGACTAATGACAAGCAACTCCGCAAGCGGCGGAACGTTTATTCCGCCGCTTGCGGGAGTATCGCGGAATATTCACGCGCCGCGATAAACTTGACGAGATGTTCTTGACGTACATATATTGGGGCCGGACTGTTATTGCTTTGCGCTGTGTCGGCACGCACTGGTTCCCGCCGTCGCTGACGTTCGGTTTTTAACCTCTTACCTCCTGCTTTCTGGCGGTCATCATCGCCTCTTTCCAAGTGTCCCGGAAATCCCGAGTCAGACCGCGGACTTCCTCGAGGATCGCGGCGTCTTTGGTCACGTTGGCCTCAACAAGCCGTTTGTGCATATATCCGTACATCTCGCTCAATTGCCGCGATATCTCGTAACCGCGGTTCAGCGTCAGCTGAAACTCGCGGATAATATTCTGGGTCCGTATGATCAGGTCGCCGGCCTTCACCATGTCCTTCGCGTCGATCGCCGTTATCGCCTGATTGAGGAACTTAAGCGCGCCGTCGTAAAGCATCAGTGTCAATTCCTCTTTCGATGCGGTAAAAACCCTGTTCTGGCTGTATTTCTGATAAGGATTAGCCATGTTCCACCCCCAAACCACGCGCCGGCGCAACGAATTTTCGCGTGGATGAATTTTGCGCGGCTCGAAGAAATTTCGACGCGAAATTCCGTCGCGCGAAAATTACCCTGTGCGGGCGCGGACTTGAAAAATCTTTTCCCTTCCTCACTTGGCCTCGCTGTCTATAATAAGCCCCGCGAGATCCAGCATTTTGGCGTAGTAATCCAGCGACTCCTCCGTCGGTATCTCCCGGATTACTTCGTCTGTCTTAGTATCGACTACTCGGACAAAAACCTTGTTGGTTTTATCATGGATAAGGTGCTCGAGCCTTCTGCCCGTCGGGACAAGCCGCTTGTTCGCGGCGTCGAGCGCCTTCTTGTCGAGTATGTGGCGCTCCTTATCGGCCGGGGCTTCCCGCGTATCGTGATCGCCGCGCGGGCTTTCGGCGCGGTCGGGCAAGAATTGTGTCCGCTCCGCCGCTGACGGCGTCTCTAAGTTAATTTTCGCCTGAACCCGCGAAAATTCTGAAGCCGCTATCGTCATATCTTCGTCCTCCCTCAGGTGTACTCTCGGCCAAGCCCGCCGGAAGCGCCGCCATAGGCCATAAAGACGCTCGCCCCGGCCTTAACGCCCCGGATGCGCGCCAGAAGCGCCTCTTTTAGCGACGCGGCGCGGGTCAGATGCGTCTCGTCCATACCGATGATCCGCCGGGCGCACGCGTCCCGCTCTGAAGCGATCCGCCCGGCCTCCGCCGAAAACCGAGGTCCCGGCTCAATCCCCGCGAGCAGCGCCGTTATCCGCTCCTCGGCGGAACGGACGGCGGCGAACATCCGTCCCCGCTTTTCGATGAGGAACGAATAATCCGGCGCCTCCAGCTCCGCTTTATCCGCCTCGCCCGTTATCCGCGTCAGCTCCGTAACACGGAATATCTCGCGGAGCGCTGCCAGCTGTTTCTTCATCAGAGCCAGCGCGCGCGCCTCGTCAACCGTCAGACCGTCCATAGTGTTCCCGCCCTCCCGAGTATCAGCTCTGGCCCAGCATGCTCGTCAGATAGCTCATCTGGGAGTTGGCCTGATTCATGGCCGTCTCCAGCTTCGAGAACATCGTGTAATAATAATTCTCTCTGTCACGCAGATAGCTCGTCATCTGAGATATTTTCTCGTCCTGCGCCGACAGCAGGTTCGTCAGATCGCTCTTCGCGGACGAACCCTCCACGCCGGCTTTCGTGTACAGTGCGCCGCCTACGTTGACGGCGTCCTTGATTATATCGTCGAGCCGTTCGGCAATGCCTTCGGTGGCTCGTCGGCTCGGATTGTTCGCGCCGACTTTATACGCTACGGACGACGACTTAGTGAACAGTTTCTCGAAATCGTCCGCGCGCGTTTCGAGCGCCTGCGTCAGCTTGCCCTCGTCCAGCTGTATCTTGCCGCCGTCGTTCCAAGCCTGCGTCGTCGTTATGCCGAATTCATACAGCGACGCCGTTTTGCCGCCGCCCAGATCGACGCTTTCATACAGCATCTGGCGCATCTGGCCAGCGATGCCGCGCATGATCGAGTCATTGTAGAGCAGGCCCTCCTTGGCCTTGGATTCCCAATTCTTTATCTCGTCTTCAGAGAGCGCTTCTTTCTCGTCGTCGGAGAGCGGTTCGTAGTAGGTGTACGAATCGCTCTTCGGGCGCGGCGTGTTGTAATAGCCCTTCAGCGTATCGACGAGCTTGTTGTACTCCTCGACGAACTTTTTGACGAAATCGACCGTTTTCGCGGCGTCCCTCTTGAACTCAACAGTGTAGCTCTCGCCCGCCGAACCTTCCATCAGGCTCACTCTCAGGCCGTCCACCGTGAAATCGTTGCTCATGCGCGTAGTGGAGACGCCGTTTATCGTCAGCTGCGCGTCGGCGGCGGCCGAGGTCTGGGCCAGCCCGAGCGTGTTTGTCAGGAAATTGCCGCTGTAACTGACGGCGTTCGCCGCGCCGGTCTCCGACGATTCCAGCGTGAACCTGCCCGAGAGCGAATCGAAGGACATCTTCGCGCCGGCCGCTTCGGCGTTTACCTTCGAGAGAAGGCTGTCGAGCGAGTCGGTCTTGTCGAAAGTGAACTGTTTGCCGTTTATCGTGAAGTCGATCGTCCCGGTAACGCCAAGGACGGTCTCCAGGCTGTCGCCGGTCCGGACCGCCGTGCTGGAGCCGGCCGTGAAACCCAGATCGGCGAGAGTGCCCTCGGTGCCGTTCGAGACGACGGCAGTGTGGCCGATAAGAGCCGTCAGACTGAGCGACTGGCCGTCGCGAGCGAGCGATACCTTTGCCGCTCCGTTTTCGGTTCCGAACGCCGCCTCCAGTTTTTGGTTGAACGCCGCCACGAAAGCGTCCTCGTCGCCCGCGATGGCCGCTATGTCCGCCGCCGAGAAGGTTATCTTTTTGGCCGCGCCGTCCAGCGAGACTGTGACGCTCTCATCCGCTCCGACCGCGGACGCCTCGAACACGCCTGTGCCCGAGACGGAGCCGCGCGCCTGCGCCGCGCTCTTAAACACGTCCTTGGACGCTATACTGACGACTGATATGTCGTACTTGCCTCCGGCGGCCGTTCCGTCCGGCGTCAGTGAGATCTTCGCCCCGGTCTTGTCCGAACCCAGCCCGGCGACGCTGGCGGTTATGTTGGAGTAATTTGCGGAAGATTTGAAATTGTTTGCCGCCGCCGAAGTCATTGACAGGAACGACGACTGGAAATCCTTAAGCGATTTCGTAGCCGCGCGGTACGATTCCTGCCGCCAGGCCGTGGACTGACGCGTCTTTTTGAGCTTGGTCAGTTTCATGCTCTCGGCTTTCATCATCTGCGTCACCAAAGTTTCGGTATCCAGGCCGGAAAGCCCGGTCATCCTTAATGTCGTCGAATACGCGGCCATATCTGCGCCTCCTCGTTTTTAATATTTTCTATATCAATATCGGCAAGGATGGAACGATTTTTAAGAAGTTACTCTTTTGTTACCCCCGCGTCACGGTTTGTTCATATTTCGCATTCATAATAGGGTCATCCAAAGCGGAAAGGGCGGACGGCATGATGGATATAGGCGAGAACGCGAAAATGATCAACGATATGCTGCGCGAGCGTCAGCGGGCGCTGGGGGCTATCCGGGCGCAGATAGAGCGGAAGGCGAAAGCCGGGGTTTTCACGGACGACCAGATCGCGGCGGTAAGATCGTTCTTCGCGGAAACCGACGCGGAAGCGGTGACCGAGGCGATCGACTGCGCCGCGCCGCCGTCGCTGGACGCGGTCAAGGCGGAATTGATGAAGCCGGGCGGGGATTTGGGCAGAGCATACCGCTTGATCGACTGGCTGGCGGACCGTCAGCGCGAGATCATCCGGCGCCTGTCGAAAACCATAACGCAGTGCAGGCGGCTTTCGGCGGTACTGATGTAGGCGCGCCGGTCCGAAAACCCTTTAGAAAACCATTGAAGAATTATATTCTTTCTGTTAGAATAGACCCGTGCTATTCGCGGATCGGCTTCCAGTATATTAAACGCGGACGGGGATAACCTATAAAAAACAGAATATAGTTCGTCAAGGGGGGTCGAGGGTGGACACTGATCACCGGGAATCGTTCAAGAAATCCGGCGGATGGGAATTGTTCAAGAAATCAGGCAGAATAGACGATTATCTAATATATCGGGGCGCGTTATACAATGGGCGTATGGAAGGACGTCGGTCTGACGATAGCCGCGTATAAAGCGGGCGAGCGCGGCCGGCGGCTCCGCCTGCTGCTGGCCGGGCGCGGTGTTACGACAGCCGCGGCGCGGGGGGCGGAGCGTCCCAAGAGCGCCGTTTTCGCGGCGGCGCGGCCTTTCGCGCTCTCGCGTTTCGTATTCTTCGAGGGCGGCGGCTTTGTATCCGCGACAGACGCCGAGGTGATCCGGGGATTCTTCGGGCTTGCGTCCGATTACGGCAAGTTTGAGGCGGCTTCCGCCGTCGTCGCGGTTGTGGACGCTTTTGTAATGCCCGGAGAACCGATGCGCGAAACGCTGCGTCTTTGCGTGCGCGCTCTGTCGGCGATAGAGCGCGGAGCGGCGGACCCGGAGCTGACGGCGGCGGTGTTTAAGCTGAAGTTCTTCCAGGCGGAAGGGCTTGTCTCGGCGGAGAGAGCGCCGGAAGCGGCGGCGCTGATCCTGGAGACGCCGCCGGAACGCGCGTTCGGGTTCCGCGCTGGAGCGTCCGCGTCCGCGGACGTAATCGCTTTTGCGGACAGGTCGGCCCGAGCGGCTCTGGAGCGGCGGATCCAAACGGACAAATAATCCGGTCTCCGGTACATACGGGAGGGCAATTCCGATGTTAGATAAGATCGATCCAACCGTAACCATATCGCGGAAGGACTTCAAGGCGGCTATGGCGGGACTGGAAGGCAAGCTCGCCGAGCTTCAGCAGCGCGTCAAGGCGGCGGGTTTCCCCGTTCTCATCCTGTTCGAGGGCTGGAGCGCGGCGGGCAAGGGGCTTCTCCTGCCGAAGCTGCTTAATCCGCTCGACCCGCGTTATTTCGAGGTGCGCACGTTTGCGAAGGTAAATGAGGAAGCGGCTATGCGGCCCTTTCTCTGGCGGTACTGGCGGGATTTGCCCGCCAAGGGGCGGATCGGTGTATATGACAGAAGCTGGCACAGGACCGCTCTGCCGCAGGGCCAGAAGAAGCGCGGGCTGTCCGCGCGGGAATCCGAAAACTTCTACCAGGACGTCAACGCTTTCGAGAAAACGCTGATCGACGACGGCACGCTCATTATCAAGCTGTTCCTGCACGTGTCGCGCGAGGAGCAGAAGCGCCGTTTCGACGAGCTTCGCAAGAATCCCGGCACAGCCTGGCGTGTGGATTCGGCTGATCTGCAGCAGAACAAGCAGTACAACGCGAACCTGAAAAAATTCAGCCAGATGATGAAAAAAACCGGCGGGAACGGCTCGCCGTGGCATATAATCGAGGCCGACGACAAGCACTACGCGGCGCTCAAAATGATTCGCGTAATTATCGGGCGCATTGAGGCGCACATCGGGAACCGGCTTGCGGAGGCTCCGTCCGGCTCGAACGACAACCCCGCCGCGACGGCGGATCCGGCGGCGCGCTGGCTTCCGGCCGTCGATCTTACGGAACGTATATCGAAGGAAGATTACAAGGAGAAGCTGACGTTCTACCAGAACAAAATATCCGAGCTGGGCTTCCTGCTCTACGCCAGGCGCCGGTCGGTCGTATTCGTGTACGAGGGCTGGGACGCGTCCGGCAAGGGCGGCAACATAAAGCGGCTTACGCAGCGGCTCGATCCGCGCGGATATGAGGTTATCCCGATCGGCGCGCCGAGCGCGGACGAGCTGAGCCGCTGCTATCTGTGGCGGTTTATGCGGCGAATGCCGAAAGACGGCCACTTGGCGATCTTCGACCGTTCGTGGTACGGCCGCGTCATGGTGGAGCGCGTCGAGGGGCTGGCATCCGAGGCCGAGTGGCGCCGCGCATACGCGGAGATAAACGCCGCCGAGCGCCATCTTTATAATCATGGCACGATTATATTCAAGTTTTTTCTGCATATCGACAAGGACGAGCAGCTCCGACGATTCGAGGAACGCGCGGCGGATCCGCTCAAGCGCTACAAAATAACGGACGAGGACTGGCGCAACCGTGACAAATGGGCCGCTTACGAGAAAAGCGCCGAGGAGATGCTGGCGCGGACTTCGACCGAATACGCGCCGTGGCTCGTCGTCGCGGGCAATGACAAGCGCCGGGCGCGGATAACCGCGCTGGAGTACGCGTGCGGGGTTCTGGAGCGGGAATTGGGGAAGGCATAACGACAAGGGGGGTACCGATGGAGCCGGAGCGAATCAAGCTTTACCGCCGCAGATATATCCCGAACGAGCGCGTACTGCTCGATAAAGATGAAGTAGTCCGCGCGGACGACGAGCGGGTGCTGACGCGCTGGCGGGCGATTCGGCCCCGCCGCGATTTCGCGCGCGGCGACAGCGTGTACTTTCTGAACGACGGCGTCAAAGTCAGCCGCATGTTCCGCGCGGACGGCGGCTTCGTATACTGGTATTGCGATATTATCGAGGTTTCGAGCGAGCCGGGCGTTTATGTATTCTCCGACCTGCTGGCCGACGTGATTGTCGAGCCGGGCGGCGGCGTCCGCGTACTCGACGTCGGAGAGATAGCCGACGCGCTCGATTCCGGTCTGATCAGCGTCGCCCAGGCAAAAAAAGCCTTGCGCGCTCTGGACTGGCTGCTCGCGCTTATCTACGGCGGGCGCTTCGGCGAGCTTACCGCCGCCTTTGACGGTTTTGAGAAAACGCGCGGGTGATTCCATGAACGACGCCGAAAAGAAGTCTCGCGGTGGTGTTCATTCCGGGCATCGCCAGCGCCTTCGCCAAAAATACATAGAGAACGGTCTCGACGCCCTCAGCGATCATGAGGTCGTCGAGTTGCTGCTTTTTTATTGTATTCCGATGCGCGACGTCAACGAGCTTGCCCACGGCATCCTTGATGAGTTCGGCTCTCTTGCCGCTCTGTTCGAGTCCGGCCCGGCGGATATATCCCGGCGAACCGGGCTGAGCGAGGGGGCGGGGGTTTTATTTTCGCTGATCTCAGCGGCGTATCGCCGGTATGAGCTGGCGAGATCGGGGAAAAGGCGCAAACTCACGAACGCCCATGCCGCGGGGGAATATTGCGTGTCGCTGTTTATCGGCGAGGTGAGCGAATGCTTCTATATGCTCTGCCTCAACTCCCAGCGCCAGCACATCAAGAGCGTACTGCTATCGCGCGGCACGCTGGCTGAGACGGCGGTATACCCGCGTCAGGTCGTGCAGGAATCCATAAAGAACCAAGCCGCGTATGTAATTGTCTCTCATAACCACCCTTCGGGCGGGTTGTCCCCCTCAAAGACCGACTT
Source organism: Clostridiales bacterium (assembly GCA_031265685.1). Lineage (GTDB taxonomy): Bacteria > Bacillota > Clostridia > Lachnospirales > WRAX01 > JAISCI01. Next base: position 12,805 of record JAISCI010000125.1, on the reverse strand, counting down.
GGACACGACCCGGATCATAGTGGACGCGCTGGCTACAATCGGGGTTCGCGTGTGCGACCATATAATCGTGGCGGGCAGGAATTATGTCAGTTTTTCGGAGAAGCGGCTGCTGGGCCTGGAGTATTAGCGGAGACCGTAATGCGCTGACGTCAAGAAGATGGTTTATTGAAAAATACCGCCGCCCCCGGTTCTCTGGGGAGCGACGGCGGCGAACGCGTTAAAGTTTCAGTACAAACCGACACAGCGCCCATATGGCGACAGCGAGAATACCCGATAAGCAGTCTCACGCGGAACGTGCCTATGTGGGGCTTTTTGCTGTACCAGTAAAAGGTTTGATGAAGAAGCGCGGCCAATATGACAAACGTGAAAACCGCTAGGTACAGGAACGCTCTCTCGTATATGGGCATAAATGGCATCGAGAGGACAAACGCCATGATAACGCCGATAAACCTCTTCATAAAAACCATCCTGTCGTAAACGGAACCTCAACTGCCAATTCTTGCATAGAATAGCGCGCCTATCGGAATAAGTCAAGTGAATTTCCGTCAATTTTATAAATATTTATGGATAACCAGGAAACCGCCGGGATTGAAAAATACTGCCGCCCCCGGTTCTCTGGGGAGCGACGGCGGCGAACGCGTTAAAGTTTCAGGACGAACCGACACAGCGCCCATATGGCGATGAAAAGAATATTGATAGCTATCCCGATAAGCAGTCTCAGGCGGAACGTGCCTACATAAGGTATCTTTTTGTACACAAACGAGCGGCTCAGCCAATACAACTCAATAAAGATCACCGCTAAAAACGCGGTTATAAGCGGGAGTTCAACCCACCAACCGGACGGCATCCTAATCACCCAAAGTTAAAACAAAATATAATAATTCCGCGCCTGCCCATAAAGACTGACGACGTTGACAACGGCGGCAATCCCCACTACTGCCACGCCCGCAACCATAAAAAAGGCTATTATGACGTTCTCGGGAGGGGGTACAGAGTAAATTTCGGTAATGGTAGCGATAATGCCACCAGTAACAGCTATGAGTTTATCGGCGTAAAGACCGTGCGCGTGTACACTATATGTTCCAATGTTAACCCTCCCATCCGAAAATCCATAGGCTCGGTATTCAATTGAGATTCCGTTCACTGTTACAGAGTACGGTGTCATTATATTGACTGGCACATCTATCTGCGAAACATGGTTCGCGATGGCTTGATTAACATCCGCGACGGACAACCCAGTACATTCCAAATGTTGTCCGCCATGACCAAAGGTTATAGTTTTCCCGTTGATGTTAAATGTCGCGGTAGAACCTCCGCCGCCTGTTGGAGCTTTATAGCCAAGAGATGCCTCGTTTCGCGCGTTATTCCCAACCGCAACCTCGGCATCCTTATAATCCCTCGCGGACCTGCTATCCACGCCGCCAGGATACAGCATACTCATCGCCGACGCGCCGTACACTCCGGCCATCATGGCGGCTTCGCCCCAATACCCATACGCCAGTCCCATGCGATCCATACAGCATACCAGCGCTGGGTGAGGGCGAAGGCCAACGGCGGTTACGCCGACGGCAGCAGCGGCGTGACCGGCACAACCATCGACCAATGGACGACGCATGCCGCGCTCATGATTTAACACCGTGCGCGGAGAAATTTAACCTCCGGGGGTGCGGACGAAAACCTGGACCAAAAAGTACAGGAGGTAGTCCATGATTCCTACGAGGAGCGAATGAGAGCGGTTCAACTTTACATCAAGTACGACATGAACATGGCGACGGTTATACGAGAGCTTGGTTACCCGTCACGAGGTATACTGTATAACTGGTATAAGGAATTCAAAGATACCGGCAGACTGCGCGGCGATGACGACCTCGGCTATTCAAGATTGAAATTTACAGGAGAGCAGCGGAAACAAGCCGCCTAATACTATCTGGAGCACGGACGGAGTATTTCTCGTACAATAAAAGCGTTAGGCGTACCTCTTTCTTCGCTTTTTCGCTTCCTGTCGGTTATCGTTCTTCGGGGCGTTTCACACGGGCTTTGGCGCACTGAAGCGAATGCGTAAACACGCTATTTGCCTCTTGCGTCCCCGGAAAACATATGATATAATCAATCGGTTATATTGGGGACGCCAAAATACGTCCGGACGAAAGGGAGACCGCGATGAAGGAAGCGATACAGCCGAAATATTATCAGGCAAAGGTCAGGTGCAATTGCGGCAACGAATTTGTGGTCGGATCCACCAAGGAGTCGATCCACGTGGAAGTCTGCTCGAAGTGCCATCCGTTCTACACGGGCAGCCAGAAAATGCTGGTCGAGTCCGGTGGGCGCGTCGAGAAGTTTAAGAAAAAGTACGGACTGGAATAGGTCTGTTGGGCGGGCGCGCCGCGTCCGCCCGAAAACGCTTTCCCATAAAGCCGTAAGCCGCCTGGCCAAAGGCTTTATTGTCGTATATTCAGGAAATTCGCGCCAGGGGGATAATTGATATGACTGAAGACCGCGGCGCCGTCCGTCCGCGCGTGCGAGATTTACTGCGCGACAAGCCGCTGATCAAAAACACTATCGGCGGACAAGCCGTCATGGAAGGCGTCATGATGCGCGGGCGCGGGATGTACGCACTCAGCTGCCGCGCGGCGGACGGCGGCATAAAGACCGTCAAGAAGCCGGTCGGTCGGGCCGCCGAAACCAACGGGATACTCAAATGGCCGCTGGTGCGCGGCGTGTACTCTTTCGCCGTTTCGCTCGTGACTGGCATGAAGGTGCTTTACGACTCCGCCGACCTGTCCGGGCTTGCCGACGTCGAGGACGAGGGCGAAAAGTCGAGGTTCGACGAGTGGCTCGAGCGCAAATTGGGCGACAAACTGCTGGATTACGTCATGATATTCAGCGTAGTTCTCTCCGTCGCTCTCTCGGTCGGGCTGTTCATGGTACTCCCGACTCTCGTGTCGTCGGGAGTCAGGCTGCTCGTCCCGATAAACCTCACCGTCTCGCTCGTGATCGAGGGTCTCGCGCGCGTCGGGATTTTCCTGCTCTACATGCTGCTCGTCAGCCGCATGAAGGAGATTAAGCGCGTCTTCGAGTATCACGGCGCGGAGCACAAGACGATCAACTGCTTCGAGCACAACGAGCTGATGACCGTCGAGAACGTCCGGCGGTACACCCGTCTGCACAAGCGGTGCGGAACCAGTTTCCTTCTGCTTGTCATGCTGGTGAGCATGGTCGTGTTTTTCTTCGTGCGGACGGACAATCTATGGCTCAAGATACTCAGCCGCGTACTGCTCGTCCCTGTCGTCGCGGGGATCTCATACGAGCTGATCCGATGGGCGGGCAAGTCTGACAGCTGGCTCGTCGGGCTGATTTCCGCGCCGGGGCTGGCGCTCCAGAAGATAACGACGCTTGAGCCGGACGACGGTCAGATCGAGACCGCGATATCCGCCTTGCGAGGCGTTCTCGAGGACGAGCCGGGCGACGAGGGTCTGGCGCGTTTCCCGATTGATTACGCCGCGGGGCGCGAACCCGGCTCACCGCTGCTCGACAGGCGGATACTGACGGCGTTCGTGACGGGCAGACCGATTGAGGAGGTTATCGGCGGCGTCCCGCTGACCGACGGCGAGTCCGAGCGCCTGCGCGATCTGACCGACCGCCGGCAACGCGGGGAGCCGATCGCCTATATAATAGGAAAGAAAGAGTTCATGGGCCGCGATTTCGTCGTTACACCCGACGTCCTTATCCCGCGCCCCGAGACGGAACTGCTGGTAGAGACGGCTGCGGGGCTTATCGGCGGAGCGTCCGCTGCGGTTATCGAGATCGGAACGGGTTCGGGCTGCGTGGCCGTTAGCCTGGCGCTGGCCTGCCCGGGCGCGCGGATCATCGCGGGCGATATATCCCCCGCCGCGCTGGCCATCGCGCGGTCGAACGACGCCGGCGGACGCGTCGAGTTCGTCGAGAGCGACCTGTTCGCGGCGATACCGCCCGTCGCGGCGGATGTAATCGTTTCCAATCCGCCGTACATACCGTCGGGTGAGATTGAGTCCCTGATGCCGGACGTCCGGGATTACGAGCCGCGAGCCTCTCTCGACGGCGGCGCGGACGGGCTTCGGTTCTACCGGGATATAATCGCCGTGCTGCCGGGATTTCTGGCGGATAACGGGCGCGCCGTATTCGAGATCGGCGACGGTCAGTTTGAACGCGTCCGCGCGATCGCGGAGGCGGCGGGCTTTTCCGCCGAACTCAGGCGCGATCTGGCCGGCCTTGAAAGGGTAGTTATTCTTGACAGACAAACTAGCTGAGCTGGAAAACAAATACGAGGAGCTGTCGGCGCGCGTGTCCGATCCGGATCTTATCGCCGACCAGCCCGGCTGGCGCGCGGCGATGAGGGAGCGGGCGAGGATCGAGCCTGTCGTGCTCAAATTCCGCGAGCTGAAAGCGGCCGAGTCCGAGCGCGACGAGAACCGCGCCATGCTAGGCGAGACGCTGGACGACGATTTCCGTCAGCTGGTCAAGGACGAGTTCGCGAGGAACAAGCGCGAAGCCGATCGGCTGGCGGCGGAGCTTAAGATTCTGTTGCTGCCCGTCGATCCCAACGACGAGAAAAACGTCGTCATGGAGATACGCGGCGGCGTGGGCGGGGACGAGGCCGCGCTGTTCGCGGCGGCGCTGTACCGCATGTACTGCCAGTACGCGGCTGGCCGGCGATGGAAGACCGAGCTGATGAGCGCAAACGAGACCGAGGGCGGCGGCATAAAAGAAGTCGTCTTTATGGTGTACGGCAAGGGCGCTTATTCCCGCCTTAAGTATGAGTCGGGCGTGCACCGCGTGCAGCGCGTACCCGTCACCGAGTCGAACGGGCGCGTCCATACGAGCGCCGTCACCGTGGCCGTCCTGCCCGAAGCCGAGGACGTCGAGGTAAATCTCGACATGAACGACGTGCGCGTGGACGTGTTCCGGTCGTCCGGCCACGGCGGGCAGTCCGTAAACACGACCGACAGCGCCGTCCGGATCACGCACGCGCCGACGGGGATTGTCGTCTCGATGCAGGACGAAAAGAGCCAGCTTAAGAACAAGGAAAAGGGACTCAAAATCCTGCGCGCCAAACTGTACGACTTGGAACTGGCGAAGCGCCGCGGGAGCGAATCCGCCGAGCGGAAGAGCCAAGTGGGTTCCGGCGACCGCTCCGAGCGTATCCGCACGTACAACTTCCCGCAGGGCCGCGTAACCGACCACCGCATAGGCCTTACATTGTACCGGCTGGAGGCGGCACTCGGCGGCGATCTGGACGAGATAATCGACACGCTTATAACGACAGATCAGGCGCGGCGCTTAAGCGCGTCAGAGACTAGAAGCTAGAATCTAGAAAGGTCAAAGGCTAAAAGATAGAGATTAAAGGCATAAATTTAGAGGGTGATTGTTATTACCGAAATTATTGGGGCGCTTAAGAAGATGGTGCTGCCGCACGAGGTTAAGGAGATATTGCGGCGCCCGGGTCCGGATGTCGTAATTGTGCAGACGCGCGAGGAATTGCTGGACTTGGCTGTGGGCGGAGCGGGGAACGAGACGTTCGACGTGTCCTACGACGTGCCGGGGCGCGGGATGGTGCGCGAGGCGTATGTGGCGCGCTGCAAGAATGGCGTCGTCGGCAACTACGACGATATTTACATGCGCCGCCGCGACCCGGATTCCATGGTCATAGCGGACGATCTGCCGACGGACAAGAAAACATACGAACAGCGTTTCGGCGGGGAGTTCGAGCCTGTCCGGCTGGAGACGTTCGAGTGGCTGCGAGGACAGGAGAAACTCATAATCATGCCGTTCTATTCGGGAAACGAAGCGCTGGGGCTGGGTTACGCGTCTCTGCTCATCGCGCCGGTCAACGCGGCGTTCTTCGCGCTGGCGCTCGCTGACATCCAGGGTTTCATACCGCGCCGCTCCGTCCCCAATTTCTTCAAGCCTAAAGCGACGGTATTCGTCGCGCCGCCCTTCCGGCACACGCACTTTGACGGCAAGCAGGTGGTTATACATAACCGCCAGTTTGATTACCACGAGGTGTTCTCGTACAACCTGTATCCCGGCCCGTCGGCCAAAAAGGGCATATACGGCGTACTGCTCAACATCGGCGAGCAGGAGAAATGGGTGACGCTGCACGCCAGCTCCGTCAAAGTTGTTACGCCGTACGAGCTGACCGTGAGCATACTGCACGAGGGCGCGAGCGGCAGCGGCAAGAGCGAGATGCTCGAGCAGTTCCACCGCGAGGGTGACGGGCGTCTGCTTCTCGGCAGAAATATCATAACGGGTGAGAAATTCGCGCTCTCGATGAACGATTCGTGCGATCTGCACCCGATAACGGACGATATGGCGATGACGCATCCGTCGCTGCAGGATGGCAGGAAACGGCTCGTTGTGGCGGACGCCGAGGAAGGCTGGTTCATGCGGGTCGATCATATCACTGAGTACGGCACCGAGCCGGAGACGGAGAAGCGCTCGATCCACCCGCCCAAGCCGCTGGTATTCATTAATATGGACGCCGTGCCCGGCGCCACGTGCCTGATCTGGGAGCCGATTCTGGACGAGGTCCCGTCGGAAACAAGCCCGAATGGCAAGCCTTGCCCTAACCCTCGGCTGATAGTGCCGCGATGTATGATCAACAACCACGTGGACGAGGCCGTCGAGATAGACGTGCGCTCGTTTGGCCTGCGCCAGCCGCCGACTACGCGCGACAATCCGAACTATGGCATAGCGGGTATGTTCCACGTTCTCCCTCCGGCGCTCGCGTGGCTCTGGCGGCTGGCCAGCCCGCGCGGCCACGCCAACCCCTCCGTCACCGACACGGGCGGCATGAAGTCTGAGGGCGTCGGCAGCTACTGGCCGTTCGCGACGGGCAAGATGGTAGACCAGGCGAATTTGCTGCTCACTCAGATACTCCGCACGCTCTCCACGCGCTTTCTGCTTATTCCGAACCAGTATATCGGCGCGTATAAAGTCGGGTTCGCGGGGCAGTGGGCCACGCGTGAATACATCGCTCGGCGCGGCGGCGCCAAGTTCAACCCGGCCGTCCTGCTGCCGTGCCGATGCCCGTTGCTGGGCTTCTCGCCGGAATCCATCAAGATAGACGGCGTCGTCATCCCAAAAATGTTCCTGCGGACGCATCTTCAGCCCGAGGTGGGCGGGGATGCGTACGACCGCGGCGCGGTGATGCTCGCCGAATTCTTCAAGGCGCAGCTCTCAAAGTTTCTCGTGCCGGATCTGCTGCCGCAGGGCAGACGGATAATTGAGACGTGTCTGGGCGACGGCGATGTGTCGGATTACTATAAGCTTATACCAAAATTGTAGAGGATGGTTCCTTTGGGCGAACTGTTGGGCGCGAGAAGGCGCACGAGCATGTGCGGCGAGGTCGGCGCGGAATCGGTCGGACGCGAAGTCGTCGTTATGGGATGGGTAGGGCGGCGGCGGGATTTGGGGCGCCTGATTTTTATAACCGTCCGCGACAGGAGCGGCCTTGTCCAAGCCGTAGTCAACGGCGACGAAGCCGCGCCGGAACTGTTCGCCCGAGCCGAGTCCCTGCGCGGCGAGTATGTCGTGGCGGTGACGGGGACGGTATCACGCCGCGCGGATAAGGACGTAAACACGTCGATGAAAACGGGCGAGGTCGAGATAATCGTATCCGACCTAGTGATACTGAACGAAGCCGAGACGCCGCCGTTCTCTGTCGCCGACGAGGGCGTGAGGGACGACACGCGCCTGAAATACCGCTATATCGACCTGCGCCGGGAGGATCGGATGAGAAATCTGATACTGCGCGACAGGGCGGTTCGCTCCGCGCGGAATTTTCTGGCCGCCGAGGGATTCCTCGAGATCGAGACGCCGATACTCGCCAACACAAGCCCCGAGGGCGCGCGGGACTATCTCGTGCCGAGCCGAGTCCATCCGGGGGCGTTCTACGCCCTGCCACAGTCGCCGCAGGTGTTCAAGCAGCTGCTCATGGTAGCCGGCGCCGATCGGTATTACCAGATCGCCAGGTGTTTCCGCGACGAGGATCTCCGCGCCGACCGCCAGCCGGAGTTCACGCAGATAGATATGGAGCTTTCGTTCGTCGGCGAGGAAGATATTATTGCACTAAACGAGCGCATGATGCGTACAATATTTATGGAGACACTCGGATACGAGATCCCTCTGCCGATCCCGCGCCTTACGTACCGCGAGGCGATGGACCGCTTCGGCTCGGATAAGCCCGACCTGCGTTTCGGCATGGAGCTGGTGGACATAACGGACAGCGTCCGCGGGACGGGCTTCGCGGTGTTTAGGTCCGCGATAGACGCGGGCGGGACGGTTCGCGGCATACGCGCGCCGGGCTGCGCCGATCTGCCCCGCAAGCGGATCGACGCGCTGGCCCTGTTCGTCCGGGATTACCGCGCGAAAGGCTTGGCCTGGATAACCATTACGCCGTCCGGCGAGGTCAAGTCTGCGATCGCCAAATTTTTCACGCCCGAGGAGTTAGGAGAGATAATAAAAAAATTCGGCGCCGAACCCGGTGATATAATTTTTATTTGTGCCGATAAATATAGTGTGGTAACAAACGCGCTTGGGGCGCTCCGGCAGGAGATCGCCCGCGGGCGCGGCATGATCCGCCCGGGCGATTATCGGTTCGTCTGGATAACCGAGTTTCCGCTGCTCGAATGGTCGGAGGAGGACGCGCGCTTCTACGCCACGCACCATCCGTTCACGGCGCCTATGGACGAGGATATACCGTTTCTCGGGAGCGATCCGGGGCGCGTCAGAGCTAAGGCGTACGACTTGGCGCTGAACGGGTTCGAGCTGGGCGGGGGCAGCGTTCGTATCCACCGCGCGGACATACAGCGCCGGATGTTCGAGATACTCGGCATAACGCCGGAACGCGCCGAGGAAGCCTTCGGCCATCTGCTGACGGCGTTTAGGTACGGCGCGCCGCCGCACGGAGGCCTGGCGTTCGGGCTGGATCGGCTCGTCATGCTCATTGCCGGGGCCGAAGCCATCCGCGACGTCATCGCGTTCCCGAAAGTGAAAGACGCGTCGTGTCCGCTGACAAACGCTCCCGCCGCCGCCGATCCCGCCCAGCTGGCCGAGTTGTGCGTCGAAATACGGCGAAAAGAGTCGGATCCGGAATAATCGCGGCGCGGATGGGAAAAATTTATTGACTGAACGGTTGATTTTGTGTATAATAGTAAGCGCATAGTAATTATGCTTTTCCGTCGGGGGGAGGGAAGACCGTGTCGGAATATAGACTGAAAGAAAACGAGTCCTTGGACGCCGCTTTGCGCAACTTCAAGCGCAAGTGCCAGCGGGCGGGGATCATGGGCGAGATACGCAAAAGGGAGCATTATGACAAGCCCAGCGTGCGCCGCAAAAAGAAATCCGAACTGGCGCGCAAACGCCGCTTCATGTGATTTCTAACCCTCCGGCTTTGCAGTTCGATTACCAGTCGTACTGTTTCACCCGAAACAGTATAGTCTATTGGCGAAGAATGGCTCGCGCCATTCTTCGTTTGAATTACTTCGGTTTTCGCCCGTCGGCTCCCGGTTGGGCGGCCGCGCCCGGGATTTTCCCGGGTGAGGAAAGTCCGGGCTTCACAGGGCAGGGCGCCGGTTAACGACCGGCGGGGGCGACCCCAGGGACAGCGCAACAGAGACAAGACCGCTCCTGAAAAATGCTGGTCGGGAAAATGCGGTTCGGAAAAACGCGGGTCGGAAAAACGCGGATTCAGGCGTTTTCCCAGCCGTTTTTCCTAGCATTTTTCCTGCATTTTTCCTGCATTTTTCAAGCAAGGGTGAAAAGGCGAGGTAAAAGCTCACCGGTCTTCCGGCGACGGGAGGCGTCAATGCAAGCCCCGCCCGAAGCAAGATCAAGAGACGGCTCGCGGAGACAGCGTCCGCGCGGGATTGCCCGTCCCGGCAAGCCGACGGTGGATCGCGCGACCCTTCCGGCGACGGAAGGGCTAGACAGATGGCCGCCGCGACATTTTATGTCAGACAGAACCCGGCTTACAGTCCGGAAGCCGACGGTCGGGAACCGAAGATTGGGTTGAAAACAATGGATCCTCTCGCCAAAGATATAAAAAACGGGGAATTTGCCCGGGCGTACCTCTTCAAAGGAGCGGAGCGCTACCTCATCCGCGAGCGCGTTAAGCGGTTGCTGTCTGCCGCCGCTCCCGAAGGCGCCCTCAGGGATATGAACGTAACCGTTTTCGAAGGCAAATCGGCCGGCGCCGAAGCTGTCAGGGACGCGGCGGATACGGCGCCATTTTTTGCCGAACGCCGCGTCGTAGTCTGCCGCGAGTGCGGTTTTTTCGCTCCTGGCAGAAAGGACGAGTCCGACGCGCTCGCGGCGTACATCCCGACCATACCGGAATGGTCTATGCTGATCTTAGCCGAGCAGACCGCCGACGCGCGTCTTAACGTATACAAGCGGCTGGCCAAGACCGGGCGGATAATCGACTGCGAGAAGCCCGGCGACGCTGACGCCGCCCGGTGGGCGGTCAAATTCGCCGAAAAGCGCGGCGGCCGGCTCGATCCGCGCGTCGCGGACATGTTTCTTCGGTATGTTCCGCGCGAGATGGACGTGTGGGCGAACGAGCTTCAGAAACTCGTCGATTACGCCGGAGATAGGCCGATCACTGAGGACGATATAAAAAGCGTGTGCGTCAGGTCGATTGAATCGGGGATCTTCGCGCTTGTCGGGGCGATCGGGCAGGGCGACGCGAAGAAGGCGCTTAACATGTTCGCGGACATGCTGTCGCTCAAGGAGCCGCCGCTCCGGGTATTGGCCATGATCGAGCGGCAGTTCCGGCTGATAATGCTGTCAAAAAGCTTGGCCGAGCGCGGGGCGGGACGCGCGGAAGTGGCGGCGCGTCTGGGTCTTCGGGATTTTCAGGCGCGGGAATATATCGCGCAGTCGGCGAACTTCACGCGGCGCGGAATCGAGCGGGCGCTCGAGCGCTGCCTCGCCGCCGATGCGGACATAAAGTCCGGGCGGATGCGCGACCGTCTTGCGGTCGAGCTGGTCATACTTTGCCGGGATTGAGCCGTATATAGTTGAAAAGTCCCCGGGGGTTAGCATATGGTTAACGATAAAATGAAAATATTGAAGATGTTGGAAGAGAACAAGATAACGCCAGTGGAGGCCGAGCGGCTGATGAAGGCGGCGGGTCCCGCCTACGTGGAACAATCGCCCGTTCCGCCGTATTCGCCGCCAAGCTCGTCCCAATCCTACGACGAGCCTCCCCATCCTAACGCGCGCCAGACCACGGCTGCGGACCTCGCCGGATACGCCGAAAGTTTCGGCCGGAAGCTGGACGCATTCACGCGGGACATAGAGCCGAAAGCGCGTGAGTTCGCGGACAGGGTGTCCGGCGGCGTTTCACGCGCGGTGGATCGGCTGGGAATCGGATACAAAGATCCGCGCGAAAGACCCGCCGCTACAAGACCTGCGACCCCGCCGAGACCATCCGCTCCAACGCCGAGACCGGTCTATTCGTCCGGCGGGCAGCCTTACGAGCGTAAAATCGCCCCCGGCGCAAACGAGCTGGTCGTCCGAGGGTATAACGCGCCCGTCGTGATAAAGGGCTATAACGGCGACCGGCTGACGGCGCGTATATTCGCGTCGCCGCGCCGCGCCGGGGCAAAAGCTGCGATACTGTCCGTCGGCGGTAAATATTACTTGGATTATAACGAAGTGGACTTCCTCAGCGTCGGGCTGGAGGCTTTCGTGCCTGAAAACGCGTTTGCGTATGTCAACGTTTCGGCGGCGGGCGGTTCGCTCTCTGTTTCGACTCTTAATACGCGGGCGATTCGCGTATTCGCCGATAACGCGCCGGTCGAGCTTTCCGGCGTAGAGGCGCGGGAGATCACCGTCGAGGCGGAGGGCGGTAAGCCGACGTCCATCAGCGGCTTGGCCGCCGACAGCGCGCGCGTGGAGAATTTCGCGGGGGATATAAACGTTTCGGGCGTGGACGTGTCAAAATTCCGCGCCGTGACGGGCAACGGCGCTATGACCGTCACGGCGTCGGATTTCAGCCGTTTCGCCGACTATTACTGGAATCTGGAGGGCGGCAGCAAGAAACTGAGTTTGTTGCTGCCGGCGGCGGGTCGTGCGTCCTACCATGTCAAGGCGAAGTCGGCGCTGGGTTCGGTAGACATCAGTCTGCCCGGCCTGACGTTCCGTCAAAGAACTCGTAACGTCGCCGAAGCGTTTTCGCGTGACTTCGAAACCGCGTTGAAAAAAGCGCGTATCGAGTTGGAAACTTCTGACGCGCAGTGTGTAGTTTATTAGAGACAAATGTTCGGACACCCCAGAATATTATATATTTGGGGTGTTTTATATCTCCCGGATTCCCCGCTCCGTTGCCGCCGTAAATTGCTGTATTTACCGGCGGTTTTTTCGATTAGAAACACAGCTCTCCAAGCGGCGCGTCGTCATACCCGCCGCCTTTATTAGCCAACTGGAAATTCCTCTACACGCTATAATTTAATAATATACCAGTCAAACAAAAAACACTAACCAGATGAACTGTGTATATGCTAAACTAAAACCCAGCCAAAAAAGCGCGGGAATATAGTTGAAAAATCACCCATACAACCCCGCGCGCAAACAAGCGGTTTGTGATATAATGACGCTCAGTGTCAAAAGCGAGCGAACAAATCGGGAGGGGCAGGGAAGGATGCTGCAGACGTTGGACAAAGGACGGATAATCGGGATGAAGCAGAGCGGAATGTCTAACCGCGCCGTCGCGAGAGAAACGGGAAACGACCGGCACGTTGTTTCCAAAATATGGAGTGAATAT
>JAISCI010000121.1 GCA_031265685.1 Clostridiales bacterium | reverse complement strand
GCTTTTGACACTGAGCGTCATTATATCACAAACCGCTTGTTTGCGCGCGGGGTTGTATGGGTGATTTTTCAACTATATTCCCGCGCTTTTTTGGCTGGGTTTTAGTTTAGCATATACAGGTCTTTGGCGGTTGACCCCGTAAGCGACTTGAGCAGGTCCGAAGTTTCCGTGGCCATACTGACGTTGAGGAACACCACGCTGCGCAGGTCGTCCAGCAGCTTTTCGCGGGCGAAGCCGGTGAGGTCGGCCATATAATCCAAATCCACATAGCCGCGCTCCCCGATACTGACCGCCAGCGCATCCGAAGCCGTATCAACATGTGTGATAACCGTTCTCTGTTTAATCGTCCGCTTGCTGAACATATCCGCTTTGCGTTCCAATTCACCGTCCTCGCCCAGGATTTCCAGAGACGAGAGCGAGTACGGTTAACGGACAATCGCCGCCAATAGGTACAATCACCGGCACAATGATTATTGCCGTCCGCGGTTTTCTAACTTCAGTCTCTGATTTCCCCCGCTTCCCTGGCCTCCTCCCGCAAATCCCTGATCAGGAAGAACCCGAACGCAGCGAGCGCGAACGCCACTAGTATCCCGAAGTTGGACGCGTCCAGCAGACTGCCGGTTTTGGGGTTATCTTTGCCGCCGCCCGCCCCGCCCGGGGATACCACCGGCCTTACCGGGGTAGACGACGTGGTCACGCCGCCGACCGAACCCGACTGCGGCGGCTGGGAGTAATCCGGCCACGGCGAGGTATTGTCGCCCGGAATCGTCGGCGGGGTGATGTCCCACGAGGCTTGAGGCGGCTGACTCTCGGGCTGCCACGACGGGATTATCGGGCTGCTCACCGGGTAACTCGGCGGATTGAACGAAGGCCACGGAGTGCTCGAAACCGTCGGATAGTACCCTCCGCTTGAGGTGGGCCACGGTGTGGAAGTCGAAGTGGGCCACGGCGTCGGCGTCGGGGTTGGGGGAGTCGGCGTCGCGGGCGGAAACGTCGGATCGTCTGTCGGCGGATCTGTCGGGGGATCTGTCGGATCGTCTGTCGGGTCTTCCGTCGGATCCTCCGTAGGCTCTTCCGTCGGCGGGTTTGTCGGCACGTCTGTCGGCAAGGTGTCCCCCGTAGTGAAGACGTACTCCAGCCTGACTATCGGGTACGACGTTCTGTATCCGATCGCGGCGTCGCTCACTATCCGGTCCCCCGCGACGACGTAGTATGTCGTGTTCTCCGTCAGGCTCGAGACTGGCCGGATCGTCGCCTGCTCGCCGTTGTAGGCTATCGCGGACTCAATCGGCACAAGCGTGTCGTCCTCGTATCTGTAAAGCCCGTAGACCGATCCGTTGCCCGTTTCGGCCACGTCGCCTCCCGCGAGCCACTTAAGCGTGATAATCTGCGTAAGCGGCACGCTCGTCTCTCTGTGCTCGGGTCTGACCGGCTCAAAACCGAACCGGCGCTCAGGAAGATATATCTGCACCAAGTTCGTGTATCCGGCCGCCTCGGACCTGTTCGCGACGTACACATACGACGGGTCGCCGGTCGTCCCGGGGCGGTAGATACGCTCCCATACCGGCACGTTCGGCGCGTAGAACCCGAGCGGTTCGCCGTACATATTGACCGGCCGCCGGCTCATCGCCGGCTGGGTGTCCTCGCCGTCCAGCCTCTGCTGGAAATTGCCCCGGCTGATAACGATATTGCCGGCCATGTAGCCGTCGGATTCCCCCGCCGCCGCCGCGATAGCCCTGCTTTCGACGTTGTATGCGGTTGGGTTGAGGTAGATATTGCCGCTCCCGCTCGATCCGCCCAGGTTGGCCGCGCATACGCCTATACCCGCGCGTATGTTCGTGTCCGCGCGGACGCTGACGGCTCCCGTTATCTCTATCTCGCCGACAAACGCCGGGCCGTAAGCGATCTGACCCGCTCCCTCGCTGACGGTCAGCTCGTTGTATCCGCCGACGCCGACGCGCACAGCGCCTTTATAGAAGTCCGGATCGTAGCTCGGCGGCGTCGCGACTACCGCGCGGGACTCGACGCCCAGACTTCCCGTCACCGTGATCTTGTCCGTCTTGCCGCTGTGCCCGGCGCCGACGCCGACGAACACCGGCGATCCGGTTATCCCCAGCGCCCCCTCGAGGCGTATCTCGCGCAGATGCCCGGCGCTGGTCCCTTTCGAGACGCCCAGCCCCACGTTGATCTGCCGCGCCGCCGTTATCTTGCCGGAACCCCGGAATATAACCGAACCAGTCGTGTCCTTCGAGAACGAAACGCCGACGCCCGCGCCGCTCATCATTCCGGCGGCGCTGATCTCGAAGTCTCTGCACGTGACTATGACATTTCCCGGGAAAGTCTCGTCGGCCTGCAATACGCCGATACCGACGTCTATATTGTACGCCGATATATACACCTGGTCGGCGTTGACTTCCACGTTTCCGCCCGCGTTGCTGCGCGGCCCGAGACCGACCCCGACAAGAATGTCGTTCGGGCCGCCGGGCCTCATATTCGCCTCCACCGTGAACACGCCGGATACGAACACGCCGCCCGTCAGCCGCGAGTTGTACGCCGCGCCGACCGGGAAGTACGCCCACTGCTGCGTCTGGATGTTTATGTTAGTGGCGCGTACGTCGCCTTGCAGTACGGCTTTCGGCGCGTCCGGATCGCTCTTCGATTCGTTGTTGCACGATATGCCGACGCCGATCGTCAGGCTGTTCGCGTTGACGACGAGATTGTTCGCGCTGATGCCGTTCATTACGTTGGCCGATCCGCCGACCGCCGCCCAAAGATCGGTCTTCGCGTCGATGAACACGTTAAGCGCCGTGACCTTGCCGATCAGCGTCGGCGGATCCAGCCTGTTGTTGTCCATCGCGCCGATCGCGGTCACATACGTCTGGCTGTTCGAGGGTATCTCGATCTCCATCTTGCTGACGTACAGATTGCCGCCGACAGACTGATCCGCGCCGAACACCAGCCGGTAGTTATCAGCCGATACGACCGTCGGGCTAGGCTCCGTCCACGAATCGCCATAAGCGTACAGCCCCGCGCTGTTCGTCAGCAGGAAGGCCACGGCGTTCGGGCTGGTCACGCCGGTCTTGCTGCCGACAATCTTGAACTCGTTGCGCCCCACAAAGTGCAGCTGATTCGTCCCGCCCAGAAAGGTGAAGAGGTTCTTGGCGCCGTCCGCGTTCCAGTCGGACGGGTTGAAATAGTTAGTCACCTTTAGGTTCTGGATCGTGAACGTCCTCGCGCTGCCGACGAAAAAATTGATGTAGGTCCTGTTCGACGCGTTGTCGAAAGTTCCCGTCAGCGTCACGCCGCTGACGTTGATGTTTACCTTCGTCGGCGCGGTGTTGGAGCTAAGCTCCGTCACGTCGTAAGTGCCGGGGAGCACGATGGTATACGCGCCTCCGGCCGGTGCGGGCCAGGCGGCCTCAAGAGCCGGCTTGCCGTCGTCGGACTTTTCGGCCTCCTCGTAATCCGCTCCCGGGGGCACCAGCGGCAGCGCCGGAAGCCCCAGCGTATCCGCGTCCGGTCCCTCCGCGGCGACGCCGAACAGCCCCGGCCCCTCGGGAATCACGACTTCCTCGGACAGCTCCGTCTGTTCGGCGAATTCGGTTTCGACCGCGGCTTCCTCGGCCATAGCGCTCCAGCGACTCAGCGTCGGGATGAGGCTGTTCGCCGCCGTAAGGGCTATTACGCACGCGACGACCGCCGCGGCCAATTTACCTGTCTTAGATTTCATCTTTCCCCTCCTCTCAAAGCGATTCTCCAAAGTCCTCGTCCTCTATTTAACTTTGTCCAGTTTCATCTCGTCCGCGCGCGTCCGCATAGCCGTCTCCATTTCCTCCAAAAACTTATATATCGCGCAGCTGTCCCGGCGCGGGCAGCACTCGAAATTCCCGGAACAATGCAGAAACTGCTCCGTCTCCATAATACGCACCACATCGCCGACGGCTATCTCTCCTATGGGCCGCGCCAGCCAGTAACCGCCGTTCTGCCCTTTCGCCGCACACACCAGCCCGCCCTTCTTCAAACGGGCGGCGATCGCTTCCAAATACTTCTCGCTTATCCCCTGATTCTTCGCTATCTGCTGCGTCGTCATCCGGCGCGGAGAGGCCGGTCTGTCGCCCTCTCCCGCCAGCTCCAGCAGAAACCGAAGACCGTATCTGGTCTTTGTGGAAATCCGCATCAGCCTGTCCCGCCTTTCTACTGCTCGTTCATCGCCAGGAAGCGATACCCCCCGTCCACAATCTTGACGTCCAGTGTGAGACTCCCTGTGTTCTCGACCGAATCGCCGGAGGGCGAAAGACGGTCGGCGGTCAGCGCGACGGTATCCGACGATATTACCGCTTCCTGCGTTATCTGGTAGAACGGCGCGTGCGGCGCGTAGGCGACGTTGCCGGGCAGCAGCAGTTCGTTCGTGCCCGCCAGGTAGAACGCGCCCGCGACCGACTTGGCCGCTTCCTGCGGATCTATCTGCGCGCCCGAGAAATAACCCTGTATGAAACTGACCGCCTCGCCGAAATTAACATGATAGTACCCGTCGCCCTCGTCATACAGCTCCTGAAGCCTCGCGTTGTCGGCGGCGAGCAGATTGACATAGAAGCGGGTCAGCTGGCCGCTGGTCAGGTCGGAGGCCGACGCGAAGCCCGTCTTCTCTCCGGGCGCAAACAGCATGGCCGCCAGCTGGAACAGCTCGCCTTTCGCCGTCAGCGGCGTTTCGGACTGGAACGTATACATCAGCAGCGCGGCGTTCGGATCCGGCTCGGCCTTGGCCGGCACGTTCGCGGACTCGTTATACGAGTTATACAGATACTTGAATCCCGTAACCTTGTTCATAACCAGCTCGGAGACGCCATCCGGGGCGTCTTCCGGCCCGACCTCAACCGTCACGTAGGTGTTCAGCCCCTCGAACACGTTAAGCACGCGATACTCGACGTTCTCGGATCCGCCCGGCGCCTTGTAGATGCCCGCCGCCGCGCGCAGAACCGCCTCGGCGCCGGCGCCGTCCGCGCCGCTCCAGCTCCTCGAGAGCAGTCCGGCCTCGGCCATCGGTTTCAATGTCTCCTGCCACTCGGCTATCCGCGTATCCGGACTGCCGTAAAGAACCCTCGGCGGCGAGACGTCCGCTTCCGCCGGCGTGGTTGCGGCGGGCAGCCCGGCGTCCCCTCCGGGCGTCAGGTACTCGAACATGAAATATCCCGCCGCCAGAACCGCCGCGACTCCGACCGCTATAAGTATCTTTTTTACCATACTAGTCACTCCTTAATGTAATTTTTCGACCCATCAAATAATAACGCCTTTTCTTAACCTACTATTAATAAATCATTTCGTCAAACTAGGATAAAACCGTCCGGATTAGCGGACTGTCCGTGGTTCTGCCTTCCGACGGACAGTCCGCCGTGTTAACCGTTCGCGCCAAGCGCCGGGATACGGGGGACGGAACCGATCGCGCGCTCGGCTCCCGAATTTTCGCGGATTCAAGCGAAAATTCAACTCCGGAATTTCCGCTTGAACCATGCGAAAATTCGACCCGAAGCTTAACCGCTCAGTGAATTTGCCTTGAATCCGGCAAATTCAGCAATGAATTTGCCCTGAAATTTTCGCGTGATTCAAGCGAAAATTCGACCCGGCAAATAGTGAATTTGCTCTAGAATTTTCGCGTGGTTCAAGCGAAAATTTGACCCGGCAAATTCATGCCCCCTGGCATGATTCTTGTGTTTCTCTCTGTTTTAGGCAGATCCCCCGGCCGCCGGCGAAACGGAACAGCCGGGGGGCTTTGCCTTATCTCACTGTCTCGGCAAACGCTTCGCGCCCGCCTCTAGAAAACGTCCCCGTCGTCCGGGATCGGTTCCACGTCCGCCTGCTGCCCGTCGTCGTCCTGATCCTCGGAATCCTCACTGCCAATAGCGGCTTTGTCGCCGCCGGCTTTCTCGGCCACAACCTCGGCAAGCTTCTGGGCGGACTCTTCGACCACGGCGATCTCCTGGGCGGGTTCTTCGGCGGAAACCGCGTCCAGAGCGCCGACTACGTCGGGCGAAAGCAGATCGGAGTGATAGTTGATGATGATCGAATACTCATAGCCGACCGGGAGGTACACATTGCTCAGCTCTTCCACGGTCAGATTGATGGCCTTGACAGTCTCGGCCTGCGCGGCGTCGATAGCTTCGGCGGCTATCTCGGCTACGAGGGCGTCGGCTTCAAGTTCATCCGCCGCGACCGCGTCCGCGTCCTGTACGTCCACCGGGACGGCCAGAAGCGTAATCGTCGCGTCGCTGTAGTTTTCGTTGAGAATCGAGGTAAGGTCGATTTCGGCTCCGACCGTCACGTCTGTCTCAACGTCCTCCAGCAGTTCTCTCGCCCCGAACGCGGTGTTCAGCTGGACCATGCGCAGATTCGCCCGTCCGTCCGTAACCGGCTCGTAGTAGAAGTCGATTACATTGTTGCTGGGAGAGCTGCCCAGCTGGATCTCGATCGGGTGGCTGCACTCGTAGAACAGACCGATATTCGGGTCGCCCTGGCGTCCCCACAGACCGTATATCGTGTTGAAGTCGATCGTGTCGCCCACGTTGTAGACGGTTTCGATCGTACCCGACCACGGCTCCGAGGAATTAAGCCACGTGTCCGGCGTGTACTCGCTGTGGCTGGTGTGCGAGGAATTGGTCGCCACATAGTAGTGGATCTCAACCCAAGCGTGGTTGTACTCCGGATACAGCACGTGGATAACGTTATTCGGAGCCGCCGCCACAACGTAGTTCGCGTTCACCTGAACGCCGTCGTCATACATCGGGTACAGGTGCTTGCGCATATTAAGCACGCTGGCGTCAAGGTTAACCGTAGTTCCGGCATAGGCCTGGAACGTATAGTCGGCGGATTCCCCAAAGTACCCGTCCGGATAAACCGAGGCGTAGTACTTGACGATTACGTTAATCTGCGGGGTGTGCGTCGAATACGTATAGTACGCGACGTTCGCGGTCGGTACGTTGGTGATCGTCGGCTGACCGGACAGAACGCCCGTGGCCTGGAATCCAGGCGGGCAGTTCGCGGTTATAAACGCCGCTCCGGCGGTTATCGCGCTGCCGAACGCCGCGCTGCCGGTCTCACGCGATCCAACTTCGGTCATCACGCCGTTTATCTCGGCCTGATAGATAATCGTGTAGGCATACGTGTTGGCGCCCGGATACAGAACGTAGATATTGTTCTGGGCCGGATCCGCGCCGATCGCGCTGATGCCGCCGGACTTGATGCCGTCCGCGTAACCCGTCGGCTGCTTCGCGTTCAGCACCGCCGCCGTCAGGATAGTGTTAACGTCCTGCTCGAACGTGCCGTAGCCAGGCTCGACGCCGAGGTAGTGAGCGGTATCGCCCGTGTTGGTTACCTGATCCTTGTAGTAATAGATCCGGTACTCGATGTGCGGATCCTTATCCGGGAAGTGCACATAGAGCACGTTGTTGTTGACGTTCGCCGTGATATACTTCGGGCCGTCGGTGTAGGCGGTCGCCTGAAGATATCCCGGAGGAACCGTGGTGCTGTTGTATACCGGAACGATCTCGTCGCCGATCTTGCCGGTGTGAGTGTCGTCCAGATAGTACACCTTGGTCAGATCGACTACGCTGCCCATGATGTAGTAGATCTTGTAGGCCGTCTGCCCGGAGGTCTTGAAGATCACGTTTACATCATTGCCGCTCACGCCGATGGTCGTCGGTCCCTGGATTTCTGTCAGGGGCACGTCGTATCCGGACGGCATCAGCGAGTAGTCAATCGGGATAGCCGTTCCGTAAACTCCGCTGTCGCTGCGGGTGGCGAAAGACGGTCCCATCATATCGTCTTTCCAGTAGGTGACGGTCCACGGATAGCTATCTTTCGTGTCATACAGAACGGTAGCGATGTTCGCGGAAGGTATCGCGGTGATATACTGCGCTCCGCCTACCCTTCCGGGCGTCTTGTATCCGGTCGGCGCGTACAGCGTCGCCACGACCGGGATAGTGTTCCCCAGGTTGCCGTAGCCTACCACGTCCGAACCCGGTATTTTGTTCGCCGGGGTGATGGAGTCTTTGTAGTACTCAATGGTATACTGGATGTTGTCGGCCTTCGGCGTGTAGATGACGTTGACTATGTTCTGCGTGTCGGGTACGCCGATTGTCTGGGC
The DNA here is from genome assembly GCA_031265685.1 of Clostridiales bacterium. Lineage (GTDB taxonomy): Bacteria > Bacillota > Clostridia > Lachnospirales > WRAX01 > JAISCI01. The sequence continues at coordinate 11,080 of JAISCI010000121.1, read as the reverse complement.
GCTGCCCGGGGCGATTTCGCCGTCGTACCAGTCGTTATCCGAACCCAGCTTGTACTTGTACAGGTTCTTATCCACCGGTATCGGATTGCCGTAGGTGCCGGTGCTGTCAAACTGGTCTATATAGTTCGCCTGGTTGACGGACTCGCGGTAGTACCGCACATAATACTTGAGACCCGTCAGCTTGTACTCGTAGACCACGTTGATGATCTGCGCGGGCTGGCTGATCACGAGCGACCCATATACGTTACCGGGCGTCTGATAGCCGGCCGGGGCATGAAGATTGCGGTCAACCGTTACGGCCGTGTTGATCGGAACCTGAGCCGTGATATGACCCAAGGCCTCGCCAATCGGCTTGATGCCGTCCTGATAGTAATAGATGTCGTACTGTACCGTGATGGCGTTGTCGTACACCACGTTCACTACGTTATCCGCCGCGACGAGCGAGATATACTTCTGCCCGGCGGGTTCCTGTCTGCCGGGGCCGCTGTAGCCCTGCGGCAGGAAGAGGGTCAGGCTCGGGGAGATCGGATCGCCCACGGTGCCGGAGCCGCCTATGGTGCCCAGCAGCTGTCCGCCTACCTGATCCTTATAGTAACGCACCGTGTACGGTATACCCGTTATCTTGGAATCCCAGACAATGGAAACGATGTTGTTCGTCGGCTGGACTTCCTCCGGGCCGTACCATTTCGGCGGGTTAGCGTAACCGTCCGGAACGCGGTCCACCAAGCCCAGCAGTACATCCGGCAACTGTGTAAGATCGGTTCCAACCGGAGCCGCGCTGCTTATGGACGCGCCGATTTTGTTGCTGGAATAGATGCCGTCCTTATAGAACGAGATGATGTACGCCACCTGTTTCTTAGCGTCGAACAGCACGTTGACTATGTTGTCGTCCGGTACCAGCGTGATGGTGGGCTGGCCGCTGCGCACGCCCGGAGTCACGTAGTTGTCCGGGGCGTTGGCGGTCAGGCTGGCCGGAATCGGCTGGCCGTAGGCGCCTCTGCCGTAAACTATAGCCAACTCGGTGCCGACGATTATCTCGTCCTGATAGTAGCGCACCTCGTAGGTAAGCGAGATCTTCGTGTCATAGACGACGTTAACCACGTTGCCGCTCTGACGGAAGTTCGTCGGGCCGTACGCGGTGCCCGGCGTAAGGTATCCGGGAGGCGCCTCGTGGGAGAGATCGGCGTTAATCGCCTCGCCCAGCGACCCGTGCTTGGTAATCGAATCAAGCTGCGTACCGCCGATTGCGTCTTTCCAGTAAGTGATCGTCGCGGTGTAATCGCCCTTCTGGTCATAGACAATATACACCACATTGTTCGACACGCCGATTGTGCTGGCGCTGGACGGGTCTATCGTGCCGGGCGTGACGTAGCCGTCAGGCGCGAAGAGCGTCGTGTTCGGTATGATCGGGTCGCCGAAGATACCGCGGCCGAGAATGCGGCCAAGATAAGTTCCGGTCAGCGAATCCTGATAATACTTCACTTCGTACTCGATGTCGTCGTCTTTTCTGTCATACAGCACACTTACGATGTTCTGCGCCGGATCCTCGCTGATTACGGTGGCTCCGCTTACTTTGCCGGGGCCGACGTATCCTGGCGGAAGCTCCAGATACGGGTTGACGCTGATCGTATCGCCGAAAGTGCCTTGGCCCGGCAGACTGTAGAACGCCGCTACGCTCAGCGTATCCTTATAGTAGTTGATGGTGTAGTCGACGTTCGTCAGCTTAGTCGTGTAGACGACGTAGGCGAGGTTGCCGGTAAGGCCTATCGTCGCCGGGGCTTCCACCACACCCGGCGTGACATATCCGCGCGGGGCATACATGGTATCGTCAATGTCGACGGCCTTGTCCACGCCGAACGTGTCGCCGTAGACGGCGTTAGTGCCGCTGTCGCTGCCGAGGTAGTTGTCCTCGTTTACGCGGTTATCCTTGTAGTAGCGGATCTCATAGCTGATGCCGCCCTTTTTCTGATCGTAGACGACTTTTACCACGTTGTCCGCCTCTATGATCGTTATGGTCGGGCCGCCGGTTATGACCACGTGATCGGTGTATCCGGCCGGGATATGCCCCGCCACGTCAACCGGGATGGTCTCGCCGTAGTAGCCCTTTCCGGTGATGATCTCCGGCTGGCTGTTGGTGTCGCCCGCGTAGTATTCCACTACGTAGTTATACTCTATCCTCTGATTGCTGTTCCAGAGTACGTATACAACGTTTTCGCTCTCGTTGACGCTGATATGCGTCGCGCCCGAGCGCACGCCGTCGCCCGTGTATCCGGTCGGCCAAATGGTCAGTTCAGCCGGGATGGGAGCGCCGAAAGGCAGTTTGCTTCCGGTCTCTTCCTTCCAGCGGTTCGCGAGAGTGATGCTGCCTGTGTAGTACCACACCGTGTAGCCGTAGGTCTGCTTGGTGGTGTAGACTACGTTGACTACGTTCGTCAGGCCGATGGTGTCGGGTCCGGTCACGGTCGCGGGTCCGGAGTATCCGGGCGCAACATAGTCATACTCAAAGTCGGTCTTGACGATCGTGTCGCCGTATGTTCCGTAGATATCACGGGTGCGATACTTGTTCGCCTCATCGATCGAATCGGTGTAGTAGTTGATCGTCACCTTGATGTTCTCCATCTTCTTGGTGAACACCACGTTGACTATGTTCAGCGACGGTTCCATCGTCACGGTAGTGGCGCTGGAGCTGTCACGTATGCCCGGAGGCAGATAGCCCTCGGGGGCGTTCAGATCCAAGTTAACCTCGATAGGCATACCGTAGTAGCCGTTGTCAAAAGAATCAATCCTATACGGGATACCCGCCACCGCGTCGCGGTAGTAGCGGATCTCATAGTCGATACCCGACTCCGGCGTGGTGTAGATGACGTATACCTTGTTGTCGTCCTCGAGGTCGAGGATCAGGTTGTTGGCCTCGATTACGACGTTGGTCGCGGTATACCCATACGGGATATTCGCGGTATTGGTCTCGTCCACAGGTATAGCGTCGAGGAAAATCCCTACTCCGGGTACCGTCTTCGTGACGTTATCCTTGGTGTCCTGGCAGTAGTAGATCGTATAGGGTATGTCGTTGCGTTTCGTGTTCCACACAACGTCGATGATGTTAAGCGCTTCGTCCCCTCTGATCGTGAAGTTGGCGGCGTAATCGCTTGTGTTCGACCCGTATGGCGCGATAATGGTGAACGGCAGTTTATAGCCGTCGGGCGGCGTCATGTTGAACGGAATCGGCGCGCCCTCGGTTCCGACGTTTGAAGCTACGTCGTAGGCCTCGTTGGCGACGTCGTCCAAGTGATAGCTTATCTTCCACGAAAGCCCGTCGTTCTGGCGGTAGAAGTAGTTTACGACTACGTTGCCGTAGGGCATCGTGCCGGAGACTACGCCGTTGACGGTCATCGTCACGGTCGGGTTCGGGATGGCCAATCCCTCGATGTCCGCGACGGTGATTGTGGCGTGGTCGAACACGTAGTTCTGCGGCGGGGAGGGCGATACGCTCACCGGGTCACCGATACCGTATCCGACCGTACTCGTGGTGGTCGTGTTCTGCGGGCTTATCGTCTGGTTGACGGTTACGGTGAGGTTCGGCTTGTAGCCGACCAGCACGAAGTACGCGTCGTTAACGCTGGTCAGGCGGACCTGCCAAGCGTTGCCAGTGATCGGCACGGAGTTCGTCATAACGTCCATGAGACGGAAGCTCGTCTTCTCGAACTGCGTACCCGTCTGCGTGAACGTCTGCGGAACGTTGCCGGTATAGTTCTTGCCGATCTCAAGGATCGGGATGGGCGGCGCGCCGTCGGTGACATACTCGTCCTTGATGATTACGCCCGAGGCCTTGATGGACGAGAGCGAATCACTCTGGAGCTGGGCGCCGCTGGCTGCGACAGGCTTGCCCGCCGCGTTGGTCGCGTAATAGATTATCTCGATCGAGCCGCCGGGGAACGGCAGGCTGGGCACCGGGAAATCCTGACGGAACCAATCGTCGTTATCGTCCTGATAGGTTACGGTGGCGCTGTCGTTGGTGTCGTACCAGCTGCCCGGCACGAACGTTCCGGCGGCTTTAATATAGAAGGTAAACGTGGCGAGGCCGGGAATGTTGTCCAGCGTCCAAGTCATGACGCGCCCGGACGACGAGACGCCCGTAAGCGCCACCGGCTGGTCGTTGACGCGCAGCTCCCACGGATACTGCGCGGAGTTCGGGACTATCTGCCACATCGGATCGACGGTATCGACGATCGTGGCGTTCTTGCCGCCCGATACGAGCGAGTAGCCGATCTGACGGAACAGAGCCTCCAGACCCGAAGCGTCCGTATCGACGTTCAGGTTCTTATCGAGGCTCGAGGCGACGGTCTGGATATGCAGAAGGTCGCTCGCGCTGTCCGCGAGACCGATACCCACCGAGTATATCGTGGCCACGGTCTTGGCGGCGTTAATGGCCGTCATAACCGCCGGGGCGACAGCGCCGTTCACGGCGTACTCGTTGGTATTCTCCGGGTGACCGTCCGACATGAACACTATGTAGGCGGGACGGCTCTGTATCTCGGCGGGCGTGCGGTTGGTGGTGATCACATCGCGCGCCGCGTTGAGCGGGTTGACGTAGCTCGTTCCGCCGGTGGCGGACATCGAGTCGATGCCGGCCTTGACGGTGGCTTTGCCCGTCGTGGTGTAGAACTGCCCGCCGCCCAGCTTGACGGCGGCGACGTCAAACGTCACGAGAGACACGCGGAAGTCCGACGGAATCTGAACGGTCTGGCCGTACTTGTCCGTGTATTCCAGCGGCTTGTATATCTCGTTGAGGAAATCGTTCGCGGCTGATTTCGCCAGATCGATCCTCTGTTTGCAGCCGTGCGCGGCGCTGAAAAACGACGTGGCATAAGAAGCCGTAACGAGGAAGCGCTCAGTTATGGACGGGAAGGTATACTGATTCGCGGTGTCCTTCCTGCCGGTTAACTCATACCGCAAAATATCGCGCACATAATAGTTGGTCTGCCAATCGGCGGCGCCGAACGAGGGCGACATGCTAGTACCGCCCGCAAGGTAGACTCTGTAACCGGTTATCGCGCTTCCGTTGTGCGTGGTGCGGAAGCCCGATATGGTGTAGCTTACTATGGTGCTCTCGTCCCCGTTGTCGCCGATGTGCAGCGAGGCGGAGATCGTTATCGTATCGGTTACCAAACCGGAGGGAAGGAACGTAGTTCCGCCCGCGGCAACGGACACCTGATACTGGAGCGGGGTGATGAATGTAACGTCATGATAGTGGTCCGGGTTCAAGCACTTGCCGGACGACATCGATCCGGATTTGTCGAGCACGAGCACGATATCCGCGCCGTGCGCAAGCGGGACCGAATTGACGGTAAGTTTGATCTGCGAGTACTTATTCTGGCCTTCGTCGCTGTCCACCCAGCGCGCGGACTTATCAACGTCCACCGCGCCGGGATCGGGATACGACGGAAACGCGCCAGGATTCTGATCCTTGGTGTAAGGATCATTGCTGGAGCCGTTGCCGGCGAACGCGATAATCGAAGGAGTACTAAGCACGAGCAGCATTGCCATAACGAAGCTCAAAGCTTTTTTGAACCCCGATACATGGCTTGTTTTCATGGCAATCCTCCTAATCTCTCATTATGGATTTTCGTGGAATCAAGCGAAAATCACCTATGGATTTTCGTGGAATCAAGCGAAAATCGCCTTCTTATACCTCAGGATCCGGCGCGCCCGTCTTATATATGTGCAAACGAACGCTTCGGCGCCCCTCGGCCTAAGATCCTTTCCTCATTGACGGCTGATCCTCTCAAAAACCGGGATCGGCCCGGACAAACTCTTTCCTTATTATAATGGTTTACCGGCCGCAGCCGCCGCATCACCCCTTTCGGCGTCGTATTTGACATCTCACTTCCTGCCCATCATCTCGGTTGATCGACGGGGCCGCCCACAGCCCCGCGCCGTCCGGCTGTGGGCCGCCTTCTGGCTGACCGGATAAGAATTTCGCGTGAATCGCGCGAAATCCCAGCTGGGCGTTGGTGGGAGCGATAAATTTATCTCATCCAGACCAGGGATCAGCTGGTCAAGGCTAGAGATCGTCCTAGGGCTAGAAGCTAGAAGCAAGAATCTAGAGACAAGAAAAACCTTAACCTCAGGCTTCTAGGCTTCCGCCGGTTTGTGGGTTATTGATTTACAATTTTTCGTCCGCTAACATTCCGCGCGGCGCAAGGCAATTTTCGCTTGGTTCCGCGAAAATCCATTTGTATTGTAAATCAATAAAACTCACGCGGGCGTTATTTTGTAAGTTACGAAAATTTGTGAGTTATAATCCGCTAACATGTTAGCGCACCCTCATTTTTCGTCACAAATAACAAACCCGCTCTATAGGCGAACTGTTGCGCGGAGCAAAAAACCTGTTACGTCGGAATGTCTGGAGATAATTAACCTTGGTTTGAAGTAGAGTGAATAAATCGGGGAGATAACCATTAAGACAAGAAATTTGCCCTGAACCCGGCAAATTCAGCAAGGATATCTGTTCCCCTAGCGCAAGGCTGTCTCTCTTTAGCCTTGTTCCTATTATAATACAAGCTTTGGCATTTGTACAGAGTTTTTTTTAATTTTTTTCTAAATTTTTTTCAGCGCCGCGAACTTCTCCTAAAGGCGGGAAAACTCACGCGTACTGTCCCTGCATATAGTATCAGCCCGCCGCGTCTCAATCCGGTTTCGGATTGATTCCATCCGCGTTACACACGGTTCGCCAGCAGACTGTCCAGCTTCGCTATTACGGCGAAATTGCCGCGCACTTTCACGCGGCCCGTCATGAAAGCGCGCTGAGCGGTTATCCTGCCGCTCATCACATCGCGCCAGGCTTCCTCGTCCGCCAGCACCGTCAAGTCATTCCGCTCGGCGCGGCCCTCGGCTACGGTCGCCCGCGCGGATTCTTCTACCTTTATATACGCCTCAAATCCGTCCTCGCCTGGGTCGCCGACAGATAATTGCACAGTAATATTATCGGTTATTCCGGGAATAGGCTTTAGTGTCCGGCCCAAGGCAAGTGTTTCCTCCAGACATGAGAGGACGGCCGGTTCGGGGAACCCCTGCCCCGCGATGGATTCAAAGCGCTCGCTGAGACGCTCAAACTCGGCCTGAGCCGCCGAGTCGAGCAGGGTGAGACCGTACTTTTCCGCGATCTCGGAGAGATTCGGGGCAGCGGGGCGGCGGGGCGGCGAAGGGATCAGACCGCGCGAGATAAAATACTCGCGGCGCTGGCGGATCACGCGGTAGAAATCCTCGGTGTGGCGCTCGATTATACCGCTGAAATTTTTTTCCGGAAGGACTAGACCCGACGCGCCTATGGCGACGCGCGCGGCCTCATAGGCCCCGGACGACTCCAGAAAGCGTCCGAGCGTCTCCGCGGCAATCCGCTCGCCCCCGGCTTCGGAGGCGACCAGAATCATAGCGTATTTCCCGGACAATACGTCCCCGGCAAACAGAAGGTGCTCCAGCGCCGCCGTACAGCAGGACGACAGCCCTATCGCGGAGGCCTGCGCGACAAAAACGACGCCCGCAGCGCCTCGGACCGTCTCGGCAAGCAGCGCGGCTCGGTCGTTCCATTCTCCCGCGAAGAACGGGGCCGCCATATCCGGCACATTCGCCCGCGCTATCTCAACGTCGTCGAATTCACCGAGCGTGGCGGCCATAACCTCCGCCGCCCGGCCCAGCCGTGGTATCCACCCGCCCGCTCGGGCGTCCACGATTGTTATGCGCATAATCGCCCTCCAAAGTGATTTTCGCGTGAACCATCGCGAAAATCCGTTCCAATAAAAACATTTTAACGTGTTTCACGCGGGTTGTCAACGGGGGATTGACGTATGTGCCGTTCGTTTCATAAACGCGCCAAAGTATGCTAAATACGATGTAATATGTCGGGGGAAGTAACGTAAATTACGTCTTTTCGCCGCTCCGGTATATGAAATCATTGAAATATCCATGGCTTTAGAGGACAGCGTATGTTATAATGTAATGTTTTAATGTAAAAACGCCGTATTCCTGACACGTTTGAATTACCGGGAGTTCATGAAACAAACGTCAGGATTGACTCACGCGCCGTTGACTTTCCCTCCGCCCGGAGCTATAATTAATGAAATTCCATCCGTTCCCGGGAGTGAAGTTTAATGCTGCTGATGAAAAAAGCCTTCCGTTCCATGCTGGCTAACAGGCGCGCCTATATCGCCTGCGTATGGTTGCTGGCGGCCGGCATCCTGTTTTTCGTCGCGATGAACATAACTATTGCCGATCTGCGCGTAAGCCGTGAGAAATACTACAGCGAATACCGTTTCGCGGACGTGTTCGCGAAGACGCGCGCGGCGCCCGCTTCCGCCGTCAACAGGCTAAAACGCCTGCCCGGCGTGGCCGACGTTTCGCTGCGCCGTGTCGAGGACTGCCGCGTAGTAATGGACGGCTCGGATAAGATCATAACGCTGCGCGTCAGCTCCGTCGAACCCGGAGCGGCGGAGCCGATCAACGGAGCGGCTCTCTCCGGGGCGTTTCATTCCGACGACGATCTGTTTGTCGCTCAATCCTTTCTGGACGCTTACTCGCTTACGGTCGGCGACACGCTGACCCTGCTGACCGCCGCCGGCGAGACGCGTTTCCGGATAGCGGGAACCGCCGTCACACCGGAGTATGTCTACACAATACCGTCTATGGCGGATATACTGCCCGATCCTTCCCGCTTCAACTACGCGTTCGCCGCCGAGAAGCCCCTGAACACCCACTTCGGCGCGCCAAACCTGTACAACGACGTAGGCATTGAACTGACGGACGGCTATGTATTCGACGACGTGGAGGAGATGTTAACCGACGAGCTGTCGCGGTACGGTCTTATCTCTCTGTACGAGCGTGACAGCCAGCCCAGCGCCGCCGTCGTCAAGATGGAGATCGACTCGATCGAGTCGATGAGTAAAGTCGTGCCGTTCATCTTCTGCGGCATGGCCGTCGTCATACTGTATCTCATGCTGAAGCGCGTCGTCGAGCAGGACCGCGGGCAGATCGGCACGCTCAAGGCTTTCGGATTCGGAACGTCCGGGATACTCGGCCATTACGCTCTGTACGGCGTAGTGACCGGAGGACTGGGCGGTATCTTCGGCGGGATAGGCGGGTTCTTCCTCAGCGGATATATCTCCGACATCATGAGGGCGTTTTTCAGCCTGCCCAGAACGCGTTCCGCGCGTGATATAACGCCGATAATAATAACCGGCGTTCTTATCGGCCTTGCCAGCGGCGCGCTCGGCGCGTTTATGGGGGCGTTCCGCGTCGTCCGTCTGCGTCCCGCCGAGGCGATGAAGCCCGAAGCCCCGCGCGTTACCAAGCTCGACCCGCTGCGCTTTCTGCCCGGGCTGCGGCTGATGCTGACGGCGACCGGCAGCATGGCCGTCCGCAATATCACGCGCGCGAAGGTTCGCTCGCTCTTCATCATTGTGGGCACGTGTTTCAGTTTCGGAATGCTGGCGTTCGTCAGCTCGTTCCCAACGATGGTTGACGGTATGCTGCTCAACCAGTTCACGAAAGTGCAGCTGTTCGACCTCAAAGCGGCGTACCGTTCGCCGCGCGGAACGGAAGCCGCCGTCGGCGAGGCGCTGCGGATCAAGGGCGTAACGGAGGCGGAAGCCATGCTGGAGATTCCGGCGACTATCTCGAAAAACAGCGCCAAAGAGGCTTCTACGCTGACGGGCATCCCCGAGGGCGGACGGCTGTTCCGTATCTACGACGATCAATACCATACCTATTCCGATCCGCCTAAGAACGGGCTTATACTGTCGTCCACGCTGGCGGAGCGGCTCGGCGCCTCCGCCGGCGACAAGGTTACGGTGTCCTCGCCGTATTACCCGGAGGATTTCAAGCTGACGGTCGCCGGTATCGTAACCCAGAGCATGGGCACGGGCGCTTACATGGAACGCGGCGCCCTCGCCAGAGCGGTCGGCATGGACGGCCTAGCGACCAGCGTCGTCATGAAAGCCGACGATGTGGCGTATGTTAAGGACGCGCTAAAGAACGGCAATAACATCGCCGCTCTGACGGACGCCGACGAGAGCGCGTCCGGTTTCAACACGTATCTGGCTATGACTAACTCTCTGCTGATTATATTTTTCTTCTTCGGCCTGGCCGTGGCGCTCGCGATCATCTACAACACCTCGACTATCTCGCTGTCGGAACGCGTGCGCGAATTCGCGACGCTGCGCGTACTTGGCCTGACCGTTGACGAGGTCGGGCGTATCCAATCCTTCGAGTACTGGATACTGACGCTGGCGGGCATGGCGCTCGGCGTGCCGTTTACGACCGTATTGAAACACGGGATCGACTCTATACTCGAGATGGATATATTTTCTTTGCCGACATATACGGAGCCGTCGAGTTATCTGCTCGCGCTGGCGGGCGTTATGCTGGCGGTGTTCGTATCGAACCTTGTGTCACGGAGGAAGATCGCCGGGTTCGACATGGTGGAAGCGCTGAAAGACAGAGAATAGCAAGAGGCTGGAAGTCTGAAGCCCGGAAAAACTTAAAAACCTAGTTGACAAGAAATTTGGTTTGTGGTAGAATCATAAGCGTTTGGAGGCATAGCTCAGTTGGGAGAGCGTTCGCCTCACACGCGAGAGGTCACAGGTTCGAGCCCTGTTGTCTCCAGAGTTTACGTTTTACTCAGGCCATACTCAAAAAAATATTGGGTATGGTTTTGAGCGTTTTGAGGGGGAATCCGCTATGGCGGGTTGTCCCTTTGTTTTTTACCTCGTTATACCGCGCTATCTCACCCCGCGCCGGTTCCGCCAATTAAAAGAACCTCTTGGCCAGCTCGGCGCTCAACTCGTTGTTCGATTCTACCCAGATATATTCCAGCGGCGCTTGATTGAGTATCCGTTTGATGTGGTCAGGCGCCAGCCGGTAAGTCTGGCCGCCATCTTCTATCAAGAAGGCGGCTTGAATGTGCCTGATGTAAATGTCAACTGAAAAATCACCCACCCCCAAAACAAAGCGCGAATTTAAGCGGTCTTCGTTTTGGGGGTGGGTGATTTTAATTATATCGCTATGGTGATTTTTGGAGTAATAAATA
>JAISCI010000116.1 GCA_031265685.1 Clostridiales bacterium | reverse complement strand
TGTAAATGTCAACTGAAAAATCACCCACCCAATATAATTGAAAAATCACCCACCCCCAAAACGAAGACCGCTTAAATTCGCGCTTTGTTTTGGGGGTGGGTGATTTTTCAATTATATTGGGTGGGTGATTTTTCAATTATATTGGGTGGGTGATTTTTCAGTTGACATTTACAAATGTTACACGGCGCTCAACAGATCCAAGATTCTGCCGTTCTTGTCATACCGGTCTCTTGGGAACAGTAATATATAATATGTACATTCTCGGGGAGGTATGATTATGCGCATTGAAGCCGACGCGCCGCCGAGGGAAAGCGCCGTGCCGATTAAGGCGTTGTTTTTCGGAACGCTCATCGCCTATGCGATTACATGTATAGCGTTCGTGGTTTGCGCGGTAATGCTAAGATTTACTGGATTTTCAGAAGACAGTGTTCCGCTTTTCGTTACGATTACCAGCGTCGTAGCTGTGCTTGTCGCCGGGTTCGACGCGGCAAAGGGTGCTAACGGCGGCGGATGGTTCTGGGGCATGATTGCCGGTGGTATTTACGCGGTACTATGGATCCTGTTCGGGATCCTCTTTACAAAGAGTTTTTCCCCGGATGCCCGCATGGCTACGATTATAGCGTTGTCGGTAGCGGGCGGCGGGCTTGGCGGTATGATAGGGATTAATTTCAGAAAATCAGGCAAGTGATAGGAGTCAAAAAAATCTTTGCTGAGCTCCGGGATGGTTTCCGGGGCTTTTGTATTAGAGCTTGCCGGATTTCTTACCCGAAAAAATCGGCATAGCAATATAATTGAAATCGGCCGCCATGAATTTTCGCATGGACGGAGTTTGTTTGTACGGCGTAGAACTGGATTCGGTGACGGGTTGTGCCGCGCGTCAGCGTGCCTACCGTCGCGTCCACGGGCGAGATCATAGCCGAAAGCACGATCATCGTGCCGCCGATCAGTTTGCAATGGAATATCTCCTGCTGCCGGCGCGCAATCGTCCAGCCATCGGAGACCGTGACCCGCGCCTGACCGATCGTCGAGGAGTACGGATATTCCAGATATTCCCCGCCGTTTCGCGCCGTCAGCAGATACAGCCGCGACAGATCGCGCGTAACGCTGACCGTACCGTGTATGGATTCGGTTATAAGGCAGTGGTGAAATGAAGCGTGAAAAAGACAGACGCATAAACGCCGGAATGATTTCGTTCAAGCATTATCTTGTCGTCTGGTTATTTATCAACGCCATGTTAATCGGATATTACTTTTTATTGCAACGAACTCTCGGAGACTCTATGCTTTTTTATGCCGTGTTGATCCGCCACATTTTGCTGTCGGTCATAACCGTTACCGTCATTTTAGAAGTCGCCCAAAGATATTTCTACGGCAACCCGTTACGTAAAATTGCTAAAGCCGCTCGACAGATTGCCAGAGGTGATTTCAGCGTCAGGATTGAGCCGTTGCGCAAGGATGGTAAAAAGGACGAAATTGAAGTGTTGGTCGAGGACTTCAATGATAACAAATATATTGAAGCTCAATAAACTTGAAAATCAGGAGATATATCCTACGGCAACGCCTTTTCAGCTTGGCGAGCAGTTGCGGCGGTGCGCCTTGCAATTTATGGAGCAATGGCAAAGCAAGAATATCGATTTCAATATTGATGTTGAAGACGTAATTGTGAGCTATGACGAATCCTTATTAGAGATTGTTTGGAATAATTTGATTTCCAATGCCGTTAAATTTACCGAGCCTAACGGCAAAATAGAATTGACATTCCGAAAAGAGGGCGGCTATATTATTATCAAGGTAAAGGATTCGGGTCATGGTATGACCGAAGAAGTAAAGGCTCATGTTTTTGATAAATTCTATCAGGGCGACGCCTCTCATTCCACAGAAAGGAACGGACTCGGCCTTGCTCAGTACAAGGAGCGCGCTTCGCCGAGCGCTTTTTTAACAAACTTACAAGCATATCAAGCACACTGAGTTTCCGCTTCCGTCCGCCTTTTTTTGCGCATTTTCTCGTATGCGCGAGCGAGAATTGCGAGCATTGCGTCAAACGTCGCTTTGCGTACTCCGAATAACACTTGATATTTCGCTTCGGGCAAATCGTCGATTCGCATCTTGTTGTCCATGCCGCTTTATACACTATTCTGCACGGTTTGCCAAGGCTTTAGGACAGGTCTAATATATACGTGTGTTAATAATTCATTCTCCTGAAACTTAAGATGGCAGTATTACGCCGCTTGATGGCATTTATGAACTTCTCCTAAACTTCTTTGGCCGAAACTAAATTTTCTAAACGCCGAAATTTAGAAATCCATCCGAGGAGCCGATCGAGGCAAAATGTATAAATATGCTCTTTATACATCTCCAGTGTATATGTCAAAATGTCCGCAATCGTTTCAGAATGGCTGTACTGCGGGATTCTTCGCCTTTTCGCTTCCTGTCAGTTGGTGTTCTTCAGGACGTTTTGCAGCCGGGTGGAATTTTCGCATCGCATTTTCGCTTGGACGAAGTTCGCGCGGTTCAAGCGAACTTCCATCACGCGAAAACGCGATGCGAAAACGCGACGCAAACTTCGCCCAAGCAAAATTCTGTCGGTTCTGAAGCTGACATACATACGGGATAACGCCGAAACGCTGGCTCACGAGGCTCGGCACACCTGCCAGGACTGCGCGGATTTCTTGGCGGCGCTGCTAGCCGGCGAACTCGAGCGGCGCATCGATTCCCGATAAAGAAATATCTGATAGATTTCTAGCGGAGCGAGTATGAGCCCACGTTTGCGTCGAAATTTCAACAATTGGAAACGAGGCGGTTTATTGACAAACAAGAGAACATTATCCTGATCGGCACACCGGGCGCCGGTAGGACACATAAGGAATTTTGTGTTGTTCGAAGCATTTTCGCATGGACGAATTTCGCATTGCCACGGTTCTGGACACAGCGACCTGTATGACCAGAAAAAACGTTCTCTTTGTCACTGTTCCGAATCTCACAATCGAACTGAAACCTGACCTCGCGGCTTCGGCCCCAAGGCTTGGTATCGGCTGTTCGCTAAACTTTATCTAGTTGGGGTCTCCGCCCAACCATATTACCGCGCCGACCCGGCGCACCCGCGTGTCCTTTATATCATGGTATGACTTTTGCGCAATACTCTCGGAATTAGTATTACAGCTTTTCCAGCAGCCAAACGATGTTCTCCCCAAGCCGGCGCATCGTCTCGGCGCCCTCGCCGTCCCGCTCGTAATCGCCGGGGACGCGGGCGAGGCTCATGTTCCAATAATAACTGCCTGGAACAACCATATCATTAATAAGGAAGAAATGGTTAATCGAATCCAGCGCGTGGATACTGCCCGCCCGGCGGACGGCGCACACGCCCGCTCCGACTTTGCGGCTCAGGCGCATACCATCCTGCCGGGAAACATAGCCTATTCTGTCAATAATCGCCTTAACCTCCGGCGTCAGGTCGGCAAAATAAGTAGGCGTTCCGATCACAATCGCGTCCGCCGACGCCGTCTTGGGGTACAGCTCATTCATCCAGTCGTCGATCGCGCAGCGTCCTTTGTGGCGCTGGCAACCTCCGCAGGAGACGCATCCGCGGACCGCCCGCCCGCCGGCCTGATATATCTCGGTGTCAAACCCCGCCGCCCCGCACACTTCCAGTACCGCCGCCAGCATATGCGCCGTGTTGCCGTCGGCGCGCGGGCTGCCGTTGACCGCCAATACTTTCTTCATTCTTTTTCCTCCTATCTCTTATTTTGAAGCCAAAGCTCCAATTATCTCGTGATTTCGCACGATTTAAGTTTATTTTTCATCAGTCATGGCGTAATCAGACACGATTAATAGAAGGGTGGAGATTTCCCGCGCTCTTTGCGGAAAATACTACCCGACATTGACGGCGCGGAAGCTTACACGCCATAATTAATGACAGCGTTGCGGCGCGGTTTTAGCCGCAACGCCCTAGTCGCCCGGTTTTGCTTTAACATTAGCTGACGCTTATCACAAAACTCACCCTATCACACCTCCTGCGTAAGTCATCGTTCGGCTTCGTTAACATTCCTTCGTGCGGTTTTTATGATAAAGGCAATGAATTTTGCGTGACAGAAGTTTGCGTCGCATTTTCGCGTGAACCAAGCGAAAATGCTTCGAACCAAGCAAACTACATCCGAGCAAAATTCTTAGGGGAGCTGATAAGCTGTTCTGCCGCCTCATTTAAGGGCTGATGGAGAAATCATCCTCTTCTTCGTTTATATTCATCCATTCCTCGTATAATTCCGCCAGACGCGCCTCCGCCGCCGACCGCTCGACGGCCAGATCCCGCGCCGCCTGATAATCCGCGTATATGGCCGGATCCGCCAGGCGCTCGTCCAATCGCGCCCGCTCACGCTCCGCTTCGGCTATCGCGGATTCCAGCTTCCGTGTAAGCGCGGAGCGCTTCTTTTCGGCGTTTCTGCCGGGGCGCGCGGCGGGCTTGGCGTCGGGTTTCGCCGTCCGCTCCCGCCGCGCTTCATCCTCGGCCTCGCGCTTCTTCTCTCGGTAATAATCGAAATCCCCCTCGTAGACGACCGCGCCGCCCGGCGTCATCTCAATTACGCGGTCGGCGGTGGCGTTGATGAAATACCTGTCGTGCGAGATATACAGCACGGTGCCTTCATACGCCAAAACGGCTTCCTCCAGAGCTTCCTTGGAATCCATATCCAGATGGTTCGTCGGCTCGTCCAGCACGATAAAATTCGCGCCCGCGAGTATCAGTTTCAGGAGCGCGAGCCGCCGCTTCTCGCCGCCGGAAAGATTTCCGATTGCCTTGAAAACGTCGTCGCCGGTAAAGCGGAACGCCGCCAGCGCGGAGCGTATCTCGGTCTGGGTCTTGCGCGGGTAGGCGTCGGTTATCTCGGCAAGCGCCGTTTTCGCGTCCGAAAGCCTCTCGCGCTCCTGGTCGAAATACGCCGCGCGCACGTTCGCGCCAAAACGCGCCCGGCCCGCGTCCGGAAGCAGCTCGCCCATTATGATCCGCGCCAAGGTCGTCTTGCCGACGCCGTTCGCGCCCAGCACGGCGGTCACCGTTCCGCGCCTCAGCTCGAACGATACGCCCGAAAAAACCACGCGCCCTCCAAAGGACTTCGACAGTCCCCGAACGGACAGTACGTCCTCGCCGGACTGGACGGATGGTTTGAGAGAGACGCGGATGGGACGCGGCGGCAGCTGCGGTCGGATCGCCTCGGGCAGACGCGCCAAAGCCTTCTCGCGGCTGCGCGCGCGCTTGATCGACTTTTCACGGTTGAATTGGCGCAACTTCGCTATGACCGCTTCCTGACGCCCGCGCTCGCGCGCTTGATTCTGATACGCGCGTTCGGCGGCGTCCCGCGCGTCGGCCTTACGGACGGCGAACAGCGTGTAGTTGCCCTCCGTCGCGGTCGAGACGCCGCGTTCTATTTCTATGATTTTTGTAACGGTTTTATCCAAAAAATATCTGTCGTGACACACGATGAGCACCGTCCCCGGATAGCCTTTTAGGAACACGTCCTCCAGCCACTCTACGGACGGTATGTCCAGATGATTGGTAGGTTCGTCCAGCAGCAGCAGATCGGGCTTTGTCAGCAACAGTTTGGCCAAGGCGACGCGGCTCTTGCGCCCGCCGGACAGACGCGAGATCCGGCCGGCAAGCTCGTCCGGCGTGAAGCCCATGCCCTTGATCACGCCGCGCACAAGGCTCTCGCGCTCATAGCCGCGGTTGCTCTCGACATATCGCGTCAGGCGGTCGTATTCGGCGGCGGCGCGTTCGTACTCAGCGCCCGAGCGCGCGTGCATATCGCGCTCAATGCCGCGCATTCGGTCCTCCGCCGCGACGACATCCGCGAAGACCGCCGTCAGCTCGGCTTCTATCGTCGAAGCCGGGTCAAGACCGTCGCGCTGGCGCAGATATCCGACGCTCGCGCCTTTGCGCGCGCTGACCGTGCCCGAGTCCGCCGTCTCTTCGCCCGTTATTACGCGCAGCAGCGTCGTCTTGCCCGCGCCGTTAACCCCGACGATCGCGGCTTTCTCACCGTCCCGCAGCGTAAAGCTGACGCCCGAAAGCACCTGTACATCGCCGAATGATTTGGTTATGCCGTCAACCGCCAGTATCATTGCAAACTCTCTTTTCAAATGCGCCGGTGTCAAACGTGCCGGCTTCAGGGCACGTTTCGGAGCACATTTCAAACGCGCCGGTTTCAGGCGTCGTCGTTTCGCCGCCAAGCGGCTTTATCTTCTGGCGGTATATCTTTATAAGGAAGAAAACCGTCAGCGCGGCGCAGCCGAGTTCCGCGATCGGGATCGACCACCAGACGCTCTCGAGCACACGCGTGAGCGACAGCAGCCACGCGACGGGCAGCAGCAGCCCGAGCTGACGCAGCAGCGACACGATAAGGCTCTTGCCGCCGTCGTTAAGCGCCTGGAACGTCGAGATGGATATGACCGAGAAGCCCGCGATGATAAAATGCAGACTGACTATCCTAAGCGCCGGCACGCCTATGACCATCACGTCCCGCGACGCGTTGAAGAACCCCAGCAGCGCCTCCGGGAATATCTGGAACACGGCAAGGCCGAGCAGCATAATACCCGAGGCGTAGCAGACGGCCAGCCGCAGCGTCGCGATGATCCTGTCCTTGCGCCGCGCGCCGTAGTTATAAGCTATTATAGGCGTCATGGCGTTGTTAAGCCCGAACACGGGCATAAACACGAAGCTTTGCAGCTTGAAATATACGCCGAATACGGCGGCGGCGATTTCGGTGAAGCCGATAAGTATCTGATTGAACGCGTACACCATGAACGATCCGGTAGAGTTCATGGCGATGGTAGCGAAGCCGACGCGGTATATATTCCTTATTATATCAAAATTCGGGCGAAGGTCGCGGATACGTATACGGATCTCCTTATTCAGCAGCAGGTTAAACGTAAGCCCGAGGGCGCAGTTCACCCACTGCCCGATGACGGTCGCCCATGCCGCGCCGGCCACGCCGAGTTCCGGACAGCCGAACCAGCCGAAGATCATGATCGGATCCAGTATTATGTTCGTGATCGCGCCAGCCATCTGGGATACCATGGCAAGGGTGGTGCGGCCGGTGGCCGTCAGCAGCCTCTCGCACATGAT
This sequence comes from Clostridiales bacterium, assembly GCA_031265685.1. Classification (GTDB taxonomy): domain Bacteria; phylum Bacillota; class Clostridia; order Lachnospirales; family WRAX01; genus JAISCI01. The sequence goes on along the minus strand of JAISCI010000116.1, from coordinate 50,724 downwards.
CCCGACGAATATGCCGAGCGAGAATATCGTGCATATCGAAAGATAATCCTTTCCGTAGCTTACGATTAGCGCGACGTCAGTCTGCACGGCGAAAAACGCCTCCGAGAACGCCGCGCCCAACATGGCGAACACCGCGAAGCAAATGACGGACAGCAGTATGCCGTTACCGGCGGAACGGTTGACCACGGAATAGTTTTTGGCGCCAAGGTTCCGCGCGAGATACGCGTTGACGCCGACGCTCGTGCCCACCGCCAGGCCGATCATGAGATTCTGCGCCGGGAAAGCCAGCGACACTGCCGTCAGCGCCTCCTCCCCGCGCGGGAGTTGGGCGACGAAGATTGAATCCACGACATTGTACAGCGCCTGAACGAGCATGGACAGCACCATCGGCGCGGCCATACTGACGAGCAGTTTATGGACGTTTACGACGCCCATCTTGTTTTCCTTTTTTTCCTCTTTCTCCTCACACAAAAAAATCGCCTTCACTTCATTATCTTTAGCGGGGTCAGCTGAACTAACCCCGCTTCTGCCGGACCTTTTCAACTAAAAATCTGATACAGAATCAGTATTAGATCAGTCTGGCCTCGATCTTTTTAGATCCCTCCGACAGATCGACGGAGAATATCGCCTTGCCCGAGCGGTTCGTTTTCGTCATACCCATCGACTCGCCGTCGGAGAAAAGCTCGTATGTCGCGGATTGGGCAAGGCCCAGCGTTATCTGCGTGTCGCCCGTACCCTCGGCTTCAAACACGACCGAATCCGCGTCGGCGCGATACCCGCTCACGGCCGTCCCGGGAACGGTTTCGACGGCAAGAATCCCGCCGCGCTCCAGCCTCGTCACCAAGTCGTGCGTCTTGACGCTGTACGTCTCGCCGCCAAACTCGAACCCGTCCTTCTTCTGTTTTTCCTTGACCGTGTAATCACCGAAGCGGAGCGCCCCGCCCTCCGCCGCTATGACCGGCTGTATGGCTGTCGGCATGATAGGTTACCCCCTTATGACGTTTATTCTCTCCTCCAGCGCCGCTTTCGGCACCGCGCCGATGACGCGGTCCACCGGTTCGCCGTTCTTAAAGAACATCAGCGTCGGGACGCTGCGGATGTTGTATTGGTAGGCGACGTTCGACGACTGGTCGATGTCCACCTTCACGATCTTGACTTTACCCTCGTTTTCGCGGGAAAGCTCCTCAACGGCGGGGGCCAGCATCTTGCAGGGGCCGCACCATTCCGCGTAAAAGTCGACCATAACGGGCAGTTCGGACCGCAGAACCTCGGTTTCAAACTCGGACCCGGATATAACCTTTGCCATAGTCGTTCCCTCCATTAATCGTCGCTTCCGTCGATAAAGTAATACGTCGACCGTTCCGTACATATTACCACATTACATTTATCGAATCAAGCGGTAAAAAAAATAAGGGAGCGCAAAATTATGCCGCGCCGGCTCCGAAATAATATAGCTGACCGAGATGCGCCGAACGACCCGCGGCAAAAATATTCCGCGAAAATAAAGATCCGCCTATTGACATGGCGGCGGATTTGGTGTATATTTTAGAAGGAATTAGAATGTGAGGTCGTTCTCTGTCGGAAATCGCGGCTATGCGGAACGACTGGCCGCGTTACGGTAAACGTGGAATAATATGGTCTCGAGGGCGGAGATATCGCCGTGTTTCACGGCGCGGCAGGCGCGGAAACATCGCTCGGCCCGGCGCTCCGTGAAGGCGGTATGCGTCTCCGCGGCGAAGCCGTGTCCAAACGAGTTTAAGACATTCGCTCTCAGGGCGAATGTTTGAATGCGGTATGTCCGCATGGTCTAAATCACGTTCGCGAGTCTGCGGTAGCAATCGTCCAAGTCGTCCTGCGTAACGCCGAGATAGCGCTGGGTAACAGCGAGCGAGGTGTGATTGTATATTTTCATTATGACGGCGGGGGAGACGCCGGACTTCCAAGCGTGATAGCCGAAGGTCTTGCGGAGTGAATGGCAGGATACGCGCTCAAGCTCCAAGGCTTCGGCGGCGGCGCGGATGATACGGTAGGCTTGGATACGGCTGATGGCCTTGTTCCTGCCTTTGCGGCTCTTGACGAGGTATTCGCCGCTTTTGGCGATGGGCGCGTACAGAGAGAGGGCCGAACGAACGCGGTCGTTGAGCGCGATGGTTTTGCTTTTACCTGTTTTTTGCTCAATGATAGTTACGCTGCCGCGGACGCGATTGCGGGTAAAGTCGTAAACGTCGTCCCAGGTCAGACGCAGCAGGTCGCTGATACGCAGAGCGGTATGAACGCCCACAACGATAAGGACGTGGTTGCGGATTTCACCGAGTTTAAGATAGTATTCCGCGAGTTCGCGGACTTGACGCTTGTTGCGGATGGGTTGGGCGGCTGACATAATGGTATCCTCCTTTGGGGTATGAAAACGCCAAAGTAACAGGCTCTCCAGACTGTTACTTTGGCGTTTTTATTGTTTATTTATCGGCTTTTCAGCCCTGCGCCATTTGATTCTGACGCCTCGCGGGGCGGATTGCCTCCTCGGATAACCGCGCGGACACCCGATATAATGGTAATGTAACAGTCTGGAGATTGTGTTACATTGAGACGAACGGCGGATTTGACCGAGGGGGTACATATTATGCAGCAGTTTCTCATCATCGCCGGACTCGCCGCGGCGAGCTTAGTTATTTACTATGTTATGCGCGTGATCAGGCGCGGAGCGAACCGGATTATATCGGGAGGCAGCTACAGGCGCGAAAAGGAAATGACGGGGCAGGTGTGGAAGTTCGAGTCGTCGGTCGGAAAGGAGGCCTTGATCACAAGGGTCAAGAACCATTTCCCCGAGACAAACTCCCGGCTTGCCTGGAAAAGCGGCTGGATATGCGTCCGGAACGGAGACACGCTGGGTTTTGCCTACGGGGTCGTCGATTTCAAGTACGCGAGCGGGGTTATTCCCCACGTTAAAGCGGGAATGAGGTTCACGGAGGCGAACGGCGCCACCGCCGCCGTGTTCAATTTCATCTCATGGACGCAGAGCGACGGCGTTTGTCCGTACGCTAAAGAGATGGCCGAGCTGACGGAAACGCTGAAGGCGCTGGCGTCGTCCGCGGATCCGCGCGTAAAGATAACCGTCTCGGCGGTTTCATAGGAGGGCCGCGGAATGAGAGAGTGTAAATTCTGCGGCAAAGACAATGCCCAAGCGTCCAAGTTCTGCGCGGGCTGCGGCGCGAAACTGGATCCGGACATAGACGCCGCTGTTCAGCGGGCGGTCGCCCGTAAGACCGCGGGAGCGAGCAAGCGGAACATGGCCGGGGTTGTCATAATCGCGGTTATCGCGCTGATTATCTTCATCGCCGTAAAAGTCGCGGATGGCGCGGAGAACCTGTATTCATTAGTGGAATCGGCGGATTTGCGCGATGATTTTCCGCCGGGCGAGGAAGCGGAAAACGCTGCGTACTCAGAGAGTACGCAAGTTTTTGGCTGACGATGAAGAAGATGGCTTGATGAATTTTGCGTGATGGAATTTCGCGTGGTTCGAAGCATTATCGTGTGGTTCAAACGATAATGCGATGCAAAATTCGCCAAGCAAAATTCAGATGTTGTCTAAGACAACATCAAACGTCGATCAACGACGGGAAATCAGCCGAAAAGACGTCGATTCCATCTATGAATACAGGTTCTGAGATTGAGAAGGTCAAAAACACCGGCGCCGGGCTTGCGAGCGTTGGCGTCAATATCACTTGCGGGCAGTTGCTTGACGGGTTCTGTAAGGGCGGAAAGTGGGATAAGTTCACCTCAAGCGCCTATTCCCAAGTGGTTGAGTTTACCGGGGAAACATCGGGCGGCGACAAGGCGCTGATTCAGTTTTCGGATCAGTACGGCGTTTATGACGGCGAATACGTTGTGGTCTACGCTGAAATTAACGGCAGGCCGATTGGAGATATGGAACTGGCGAATTGGTTTATGAACGCGGCTTACAGCGCGGGATATTAGGGGGGATAACGCTATGCGCAGGACATACGCCCATTACGGGGTTGTTTTCGGCATATTGCTCGGCATTCTTGCCGGGGGTCAGTTTGGCTTAGGAATAGGTATAATCGCGGGCGTCGCGGTCAGCGCGGCGGGTGTGTTTATCATAATAGTCATTGAGAAAGCGCTGGAGAACGCCGTTAACGCGGGAGTGGACGCGGCGGGGCGTAAAATCAGCGAAATGCGGGCGAAACGCGAACTCGGCGCGATGTCCCCCGGCCAAACGCTCTGCCCCAAATGCGGAAAGGCGACCAAGAAAACCGGGGCGTTCTGCGAAAAATGCGGTATTCCGCTTACCTGACAGAAGCGCGGAATAAAAGTAATTTTCGCCTGAATCCGCGAAAATTCATAAGGAGATAAGTTATGCTGACCAAGAAGCTGTTTACGTTTGTCTTTGTATTAGTATCAGCCCTCATGGCGCCGCTGGCCGTGTGCCGCGCGGACGGCGCCTCCTTGTCGCAGGCATATGTGTGGGAACGTAACATGGATGTGTTTGTAGCGGGTGAAATGGACGCTGATAACCTTATCGTCAAGGTGTCCAATCAAACGGCGGAGATTACGGACGGCGGTTTTCTGTCGGACAAAGACGTGACGGTTCGCGCCACGGTTCTGCTTGATATTTCCACTTCCATGCCGCCGGAAGCCCGGGCGGATATTAAGGCTTATATTGACGCCATGATTGAGCGTATCGCGAAGAACGAGCAATTCAAGATTGTGACTTTCGGCGAGCGGCTTACCGTATTACAGGATTTCACATCCGACCGGTACGACCTTGCCGGCGCCGCGGCGAAAATCGAGTTTAACGGTCAGCAGAGCAGGATTTATGACGCGATTTACAACACGATTCCGAAGGTTCAGCCGATTGAGGACAAACCCTGCTACTACCGCACGATTGTTATCACGGACGGTATAGACGATACCGCGAGCGGCGTGACCAAAGAGGAGCTTTATCTGAAGCTTCAGGCCGACGCCTATCCCGTTGACGTCGTCGCGGTCAGCGGATCGAAACAAACGGAGCCTGAAAAAGAGTTATCCGCGCTGACCCGGATGAGCGGCGGCAGATATGTGAATCTATATCCTGAATCCGACATTCCGGAACTTTCTTCGAGTCTCGCTTCCGGCGGGGTGTTTTGGCTCAGAGCCGTACTCCCGAGCGCGTTGTTAGACGGTTCGACTCGGCAGGTGGACATTTCGGACGGAGTTAATTCCGTTCAGTTCGATATGAAAGTTTCTGTTTTTGACGCTCCCTCAGCCGAGACAGCCGAGCCGCCGGCCGCGCCTGAAATAACCGCGGCGCCGAAACCGACGGTATCGCCGGTAGAATACGAGCCTGAATCGACCGAGTCTATAACTTCCGTGTTCGGGGACTATACTCTGGTTGTTTTTATAGGCGCGGGTGTTTTGCTCATTATACTTATCGCGGTGATTATAGCCGTCGCCGTTACCCGCGGGAAAAAGAAAAAGCGGACTTCCGAATACAGCGCGCCGAATGAAATAGTGTCAGGCGGAGGTAATTACTACGAAAAGACCGAGTTTGTCGGCGAGGCGGATTTTTCGGGAGCGCAGTTTACAATTAAGCTTAGTAACCCCGATAATCCAGGCAAAAACTGGATCCTTCCCATAAACGGCGAATTGGTAATCGGCCGCGCCGAATATTGCGCCATTCGGCTTGACGATAAGAGCGTTTCGCGCGAGCAGTGCAAAATCGCCGCTCAGGGCGCGGGGCTGATCGTCGTTCATTTGAGCCGGACAAACAAGACGTTTTTGAACGGCGTAAATATCACGGGAAGTTCTCCTCTGCAATCCGGCTGTACGCTGAAATTCGGACGGGAGTCGTTACATATAGATTATATTCAGTCGCTTGGGGCGCCCGCCCATCCGCGCGAACCGGAAAAGTCGCCCGGCGGCAGTAAAACCGAGTCCATATTTTAAGGGTACGGGCTATGGATGTGGCGTATTCGGCCCGTTCTCACGTTGGTAGGGTTCGGGATAAAAACGAGGATAACCTGTTTGCGGACGGTGTGACGCTTACCTCCGAAACACGCGAACGTCCGTTCGCCATTGACGGCAGTTCGCGCGCGCCTGTAATTTTAGCGGTCTGCGACGGGATGGGCGGCGAGAACGACGGCGAGATCGCTTCGCTGACAGCGGTTTCCCTGCTGGCGCAATACAGCGAACGGATTAAATCGTGTTCGCCCGCGGAATTTGAGCGCGGCGCGCAGGCCTACGTCAGCGCGGCAAATAAGGCGATACGCTCGGGAAACCCCGCCTGCCGGGTCGGCACAACGCTCGCGCTGGCAATAGTCGCGGAAAGCGGCGTATACTGTTTCAGCATAGGAGATACGCGAATTTATAGTTTAACAGAAGGCGCTCTCGCGCAAGTGACAAACGACCATACTTTGGCGGCAGAGAAAGTTCGGAGCGGCTTAATAACGGCGGAGCGGGCGCGGCTCGAAAAAGACAGGCACAAACTTACGCGGTGCATAGGAATCGGCGAAACGCGCGCCGCGGAGAGTTATCCGCCTATACGCGGAAAATGCCGGATCCTGATTTGTTCCGACGGATTGACCGATATGGTAAGCCGCGCCGAAATCGAAGACGCGTTAAAAAGTTCCGTTAAAACCGCCGCCGCCGCCGATTACTTGCTTAAATCGGCGTTAGATAACGGCGGAAGGGACAATGTGACAATCGTTGTGGCTGACGCGGCAATCCCGCGGATAGCGTTCATTCACGGGATCGCGAATAAATTCGGAAAACGGAGAAAAGTATGAAACTGACGCTTCTTTCAAAACAGGAATACACCAGTATGACCTTGCCGGAAAAATACGCGGGGCATTATTGGGTGCGCGGCAGAAACGCCGACGGCAAGCTGTCGGACGTGGTTTCCGTAGAGGCGCTGCGCTCCGCGGAGAGCGGAGGCGCGTCCCAGTGGATTATGAAGTCGAACCGCCGCTTCAAAATTCGTGACAAATCCAACAACATCTTGCAGAGCGTGCCGTTGAGTCCGCTTGAGTTATACAGAATACAAAGCGCGGACGGGGCGCATAAATTCGTGCTGTATACCGAGCCGCTCAGCGCTGATCGCAAGAGGTACCGCGGTTACGAGCTTACGGACACGCGGACGGTGCTGACGATTGGGCTGAACTCGGAGAACAACATTTGCTATTCAAATAATTTCGCTTCCAGAAACCACGCCGAACTGACCATTTCACCCGACGGGATAATTGTGCGCGACTTGGGCAGCACAAACAATACTTATGTCAACGGTAAAGCGGTAACGCGGCAGCGGCGGCTCAGCGTAGGCGACGTTATTTACATATTGGGACTGCGGATTATAGTAACCAACCGGGGAATATTTCTCAACAATCCCGACGGGAACGTTAAGGTGCAGAGCGGCGGACTCCGCGAGTATCACGCGCCGCAAACCAAGAACGCCCCCGACGATTACGATGCCGACGACGATTTCGAGGACGTTCAGTCCGACTATTATTACCGCGCCCCGCGTTTCAAGCGCGACGTCGGTGTTTTCGAGCTTAAAATAGACGCGCCGCCTAATAATCAGGACAATGACGAGGTGCCGATGATTATGCTGATCGGTCCGTCCCTGACTATGGGTATGGCTTCGGCGGCGAGCGGCGTGTTCGCGGTTACAAGCGCTATCGGTCGCGGAGATATTACCTCGGCTATCCCGTCGATAGTTATGTGCCTGAGTATGCTACTCGGTACGCTGATGTGGCCTCTTATTACAAAGACTTTCCAAAAAAGACTGCGCGAGCGCAAAGAAACGAAGCGGCAGGAAACTTATAAGGAATATCTCGCGCAAATGCAGACGCTTATCGCCAGCGAAACCGCCCGTCAGGAGCAAATCCTGCGCGATAACGACGTCGATACCGAGACTTGCGTGAGCCGCGTTCTGTCGCCGAACCCGCGGATTTGGGAGCGCACCCCGAAGCATACCGATTTTCTGTCTCTGCGGCTTGGCAGCGGCAATCTGCCGCTTAAAGCCAATATTCAGTATTCGGAGCGCAGATTCACGGTCGAGAAGGACAATTTGACCGAGATGATGTATCAGTTTGGAGAGACAAAACGCTGGCTGCGCGATGTTCCGGTTTGTCTGCCCATCGCGGAGCGGTTCGTCAGCGGACTGTACGCCGGCCGCGACATCCTGTTCTCTTACGCGAAAAACCTGATAATCCAGATCGCGGCCCTCCACAGCTACGACGAGGTTAAGCTCGCGCTTATATATGACGAGAGCGGCGGAGCCGATTTCGGCTTTGCCCGGTGGCTGCCTCATACGATGAACAACGAGCGGACGGTTCGCTACATCGCGACGAACTCGGAGGAAGCGAAAGAACTGTCGCAGGCCCTCGATTCCGTCATAGAGTACCGCAAGGGATTGAGCGAAAGCAGGCTTGACGACGAAGCGCCGTACTTTGTCATTATCTGTTTGGATAAGGAACTCGCCTCAAAAACGGAATGTGTCCGCCGCGCGCTCGAACACAAGAAGAATATCAAATTCTCCGTGCTGTCTATGTTCGAGCGGCTTGCCGACCTTCCAAAGGAGTGCGCCGCCGTCGTCGAGCTGCGCGGCGGTTCAAACGGAAATTTAACTCTGATAGGCGACGTAAGCGACCCGCCGATTCCGTTCAATATTGACGCGCCTCAGCGGATTGACGCTGAATTTTGCGCGAACCAGGCAAAGTTCATTCAGCGCGCCACGGGAGTTCTCGCTAACACGTTTGTGGACGTCAGCGGCTCTAATTTCACGCTGCCGAAGAAGTATACCTTCTTTGAAATGCTTGATATCGGCATGATTGAGCATTTGAACCTTGCCGATAACTGGTCCGCCAACGATCCCGCCAAATCGCTCGCGGCGGCTGTCGGGGTTGATAAATACGGAGAGCCGTTCAAGCTTGACCTGCACGAGCGGGCGCACGGTCCGCACGGGCTTGTCGCGGGTATGACCGGATCCGGCAAGAGCGAGTTTATTATTGCCTACATTCTCTCGATGGCGGTATCGTTCCATCCCTACGAAGTCGCGTTTATTCTGATTGATTACAAAGGCGGCGGTATGGCGAAATCGTTTGAGAATATACCGCATACGGCGGGGATTATCACAAACCTTGACGGCAACGGCATAAAGCGGTCGCTCGCTTCCATGCGGAGCGAACTGCATCGCCGCGAGCGCATATTCCGCGACACCTCGCGGAGGCACAATGTCAGCAACATTGATATTTACAAATATCAGAAGCTCTACCGCGAGGGCAAGGTAAGCGAGCCGCTCCCCCACCTGTTCATTATCTCCGATGAATTCGCGGAGTTAAAGAAAGAACAGCCCGACTTTATGACCGAGCTGACCAGCACGGCGCGCGTCGGGCGCAGCTTGGGCGTTCACCTGATTCTCGCCACGCAGAAGCCCGGCGGCGTTGTGGACGATCAGATCCGCAGCAACAGCCGATTCCGCGTGTGTCTGAAAGTGCAGGACGTCGGCGACAGTACGGAAATGCTCGGCCGCCCGGAGGCGGCGGCGCTTGTTGATACCGGGCGGTTCTATCTGCAAGTCGGCTATAACGAGCTGTTTGAAATCGGTCAGTCCGCTTGGGCCGGCGCGCCCTACTACCCGTCCGCCAAAGTCATTAAAGACCGCGACGACGCGGTGTCGGTGATAAACACGAACGGCCGGGTAATCGCGGAAGCCAACATTGACAGGTTCGCGATGGTAAAAGACCCGCCGAAGCAGCTTGACGTTGTGACGGGCTACATCAGCAAGGTTTGCGAAGAAGAACATGTCAAGCGCTGGAAGATGTGGCTTGACCCGATACCCGCGCTGATTTACGCTGACGGGCTTGCCGACAAATACGGCAAGTCGGCTGCGGAGCGATTTGTCCTCAATCCGATAGCCGGCGAGTTCGACGACCCCGCTCGTCAGTCACAGGGCATACTCCGCGTTCCGGTAACGAGCGACGGCAACGTCATAGTATACGGCTCGGCGGGCAACGGCAAGGCGATGTTCATCGAGTCGATGTGCTATTCACTGATGAACGAGCATACGCCGCGGGAAGTAAACATATACATAATGGACTTCGGCGCGGAAACGCTGACGGCGTTCGCGGGCGCCCCGCACGTCGGCGACGTGATCCTTTCCTATGAAACGGAAAAAGTCAATAATCTGTTCAAGTTGATTATCGGCAAGCTCGAAACCCGCAAGAAACTGCTATCCCAGTTTGGCGGCAGTATGGTTCAGTACAACAAGCAAGCGGATGTGCCGGAGCCGAGTCTGGTAGTAGTGATAAACAACTATGCGGCGTTCACGGAACTCTTTGAGGAGAAGTCCGCCGAAATCAGCTATCTGACCCGCGAGGGGACGAAGTACGGGATTTACTTCATTCTTACCTGTACGGGGGTAAACAACGTTAAGTTCAGTCTGCTCCAGAACTTTAAGCTGTTGTACTGTCTGCAGCTTAACAATACGGACGATTACGCGACAGTCGTCGGCAAGACGGAGGGTATGCTTCCCGACAAAATGAAAGGCAGGGGCATATTCCGGCGGGACAAGGACGGCTTGCTCGAATTTCAGACGGCGAGTATTACGGCGGAAGACCCGCCGTATGGGTTCATACGCGGGTTCGTCAAAAGGATGTCGGCCAAATACTCCGGAGCCGGGGCGATGAGCGTTCCTGTTCTGCCGGAGAAAGTGACGGAGCGGTTCCTGTCGCCATACGTCCGGGATGGAGACCTTAGCCGTGTGCCGATAGGCGTTGAGAAAGCCACGCTGGAGATAGCTTACTGCAACTTCACGGCTAGCGCCGTCAATCTCGTGCTCTCCGTGAATCAGGAGTGGCAGGATTTCACAAACGCTCTCGGCGCTTTGGTCGCTTCGCGCTGCGGCGTGAAGACGATAGTTCTCGCGCCTACGGGCAAAACGCTCATTCAGTCAAGCTCCGAGAATCTCCAGGTGTTTAACGATACCAACGGCTGCGTGAACGCTGTTCGCGATATATTCGGCATAGTCCTCAGCCGAAACAACGAGTACAAGGACAGACTGGCCGAAGGCGGCCGGATACCGCGGTTTGAGCCGCTGTTTGTGGTCATTCAGTCGATGTCGCTGCTCAAAACCATGCTTGAACGCTATAACCCCGCGGAAAAAGTGAAAAAGGACGCCGCCGACGACACGCCGCTTAACAGGCTTCACCTCGCTATGGCGAAGTGCGATAAAGCGTACAATGTCCACTTTGTGGTAGCCGAGAGCCTGAACTCGCTCACGCCGCTTACGGTTGAGAATTGGTACAAGGCTCATATAAACGGTAATGACGGAATTTGGGTCGGCGGCGGGATCAACGCGCAATACCGTTTGACCGTGAGCAAAAAACCGCGGGACTACTCGGCGGAGCTTGAATCGGACTTCGGGTTTGTCGTTGCGGGCGCAGCCGCGACGCTCGTTAAGTTTTTGCGATAACGGAGGAAAATCGGATGAAAAAATATCTTGTGGACGTTCATCTCCCCGCGGCGGGGAAACACTACGACGCTTATCTGCCGAGCGGAAAGCAAATCGGAGAAGCCACGCGGCTGCTTGTCAGCATAGCCGAATCTCTGTCGGGAGGCAGTTATAAGGGTACGGCCGATTCGGTCTTGCTGGACGCGGACAGCGGGGAGCCGTACGAGCGCGGTATCACGGTGCGCGACGCGGGAATACGCAACGCGTCCAAGCTGATACTTATTTGAATTTAACGCTCCGGCGTTGAAGATAAAAAATTTTTTACGGGAGGCAAAAGACTATGAAATTCGCTGTAGACCCACCCGAGCTGCGCAAGGCGTCTGGGAAGTTCGCCCAGTTGGCGGGCGACTACGCCAGCGTGCACACTCGCCTGATCAACACGGCAAGCACTATGGGCGACGCGTGGAAAGCCGCGGACAATCTCGCTTTCGTGGAGCAGATCACAGGCTTCTGCGACGACCTAAAAGCGATGACGTCGCATCTGGAACAAGCCGCCGCGGCTCTGGAACAGCAAGCGGTGAACTACGAAACCACCCGCGACAACAATATCAGCGGCTCGAAGCAGCTGGTTAATTAAAGGAGGAAAGAGAAATGACGCAAATCACGCTGGACAGCGAGCAAGTGCTGGCTATCGCGTCGCAAATAGAAAGCGACAATCATCAGCTTCAGCAGCTGCTGGACGACAGCAAGGCGAGTGTGGACGCCCTTTCCTCCAACTGGGCGGGCAGGGCCTCGGACGAGACCCGCGCTTCCTACGAATCGTTCGCGGGAAAGTATTTCCAGACGTACTACGACGTCCTCGAGCAGTACGTCAAGTTTCTGCGCAACAACGTGGCGGCGCAGTACGAGCAGACCGAGCAGGTTAACGTTCAGCTCGCGGACGCTTTCAAGTAAAACACGCGGGGCAGACCGCTCCCTTGCGGTTCGCCGCGAGGGGGCGGCTTAGGAGGGCTGACGGTGAAACGAGCCATTATTCCGGCAATTCTGTTTGCCGTGCTGCTTCTGGGAGGGTATGGATGCATGCAAAACGATCCTGTTCGGAATGAACCCGCGCGGAACATCAACGACGCCGCGCTGTCGTATATGGAACAAAAGTACGGCGAGGAGTTCGAGTACGCCGCTCCGTGGGGGAACAGTATGTCCGGCACGCATGAGCTGATTGTGTCGTGCGCGAGCCTGCCCGGGCAAGAAATTGTCGTTCAGATTGAGAACTATAAGCGGGATGACAAGGTTTTCCGCGACAACTATTTGGCGGTTAAGTATCGTCAGCAGACCGCGGATTTTGTAAACGATTGCGCGGTTGAGGTATTCGGGCGGGCGACGATATTCTACGAGGCCGCCAATGACGGGTTATCGTCCAGTTTGCCGGCTGACGCGTCGTTTGACGAGTTTCTGGCGGATACTCGCGTCCCGCTCGGGGTTATGATTGAAGTAAAAGCAAGCGACCTTTCGTCCAGGGAACAAGCCGAAAAAGTGGCTAAGCTCATCGCGGAGCGCAGCGCGGGTTTCTATCTTACGCTTGTGGCAGTAGATGACGACGTTTACGGCGCTCTTGACCGCAAGTCGCTCAACGAGCGAATTCCTTCGCGGCAATTTGTTGAATGCGCGTCAATAACGTGGCTTGACGGCGAGTTGCGGACAGAGTGGCTGGGAAAGGAGTAGCTTATGGAAAACCGCGGTACGGCAAATGTCGGCGCGATACTGGAAGCGAGCTTTTCCAGGCTGACCGACAAGAATCGAAGTTACGGCCCTATAAAAGATATAAACGGTCTCGAGGGGTACGAGCTTGTGAGCGTCGGTATGTATACGCGCGAAACGGGCGAAACATACGCGAAAGCGATAACCGTCAAAGACGCCGGCGGTAACGTCTACGTCCATTTCAACGGAACCGGGGACGGAAACTGGGGCTATAACTCAGTCGCCTACGGAGGACCGCCGTCTCCGATACAAGAGTGGTCGCTGTCTTATTTTAACGATTCGATAGCTGGGCATTACGAGGGCAAATCGGATGGGAACCTCTATGTCACCGGGCATTCGCAGGGCGGCAACAACGCTCAGTATGTGACAATACGCTCGCCGTACGCGGACTATATATCGGCCTGCGTTACGCTCGACGGGCCGGGATTCTCCAATCAGTTCGTCGAGGAATCAATCGCGCTGTACGGCGAATCGTACTACGAGCGTCAGCGCGGCAAGATTTGGGCTTACTACGGTCAGTCGGATTATGTCAGCCCGCAGGGTCAAGTTGAGATTGTCCCGAATGGTCACATCACCTTTGTGGCTACTCCCCCAAAAGGCCCAAACGATAACATAATGTTTACGTATCACGCCGTTCAATGGATGCTGGATGAGAACGGCAATCTGAACGTTGGCGACGGTAATTTACAGGAAAGCGAGTTTCGTCAGTTTGTAAGACAGCTTGTCGCCAAGATCAACGAACTGCCTGAAGACAAGCGGCAGCGCGCCGCGGAGATAGCGATGAAGTTCGCGGAAAATTACGTCGGAGCGAATGAACCGATAAAAGACGCCATAACCGCGAAGGACTTCGAGGACTTTAAGGAAACGCTTGTTCCTGTGATTGTCGAGCTGTTAGCGGATAATCCCGGTAAAATCACTCCGCTGCTTCAGGAATCAGGCATAGACCGTCCCGCGGCGGAGGCGATTGAAGATTTAATACGCCACTTCAACAGTTATCCGCCGGAAGTTCGCGAAAAAGCTTTGCAAGCCATAGCTCAAGGCGTTACATTTGAGAACGGCGAGTTTGGGTTTGATTGGAAAAATATAGATATACCTGCCGCGCTTGTTACCGCTCTTCCCATTTTGTTGGAAACGGCGTTGACCCACCCCGAAGACATTGACGCCGTTATCCATGAGCTTGGCATTGACGTGGCGGTTGAAAATTGGATTAAGGAGAATCCGTGGCAGTTCGCTGGCATTTGCGTCGGCTTGGCGATTCTGTCGCCGATCATAGTCCCTATCGTCACCGTGGTCGCCGTTATCGGCATTTTTGCGGATGCCGTTATTCGTATCGTCCAAGGCGTCTCGTGGCTTGCGAACAAGGCGAAAGAAGCTATCATTCAGGCGTTCAACGCCATCAAGAACGCTATCGGCAAAATCGCCCAATGGCTGCGCAATACGTTCGACTCCGGCGTCCGCTACGTCAACTCCAACCCTTACTTCAAGGTGGACACCGCGAAACTGCGCGGTTACGCGTCGCGGATAGACAGAGTCAACCAACGCTTACGAAACCTTGACAGCGGCTTGCGCGGGCTGTACTGGCAGGTGGGCTTGCTCGACATTTGGGATATACTGTGCGCCAACCTTCTGACCAGCGGCAGCCCGACGCTGAATCAGGTCAGGTCGTACTTGAACAATACCGCCGACCGCTTTGAAACCGCCGAAAGCAAGGCTCGCGGATACGCGGACGGCGGTATAAGTTATTCGACGCCGTCGTCCGGAGGCGGAAGCTCGGGAAGCTCGTCCGGCGGCGGCAGTTCGGGAAGCTCGTCTGGCGGCGGTTCCGGAGACGGCAGCTCGGGAAGCTCGTCTGGCGGCGGCGCTGGTTCCAGCGGAAGCTCGTCTTCAGACGGGAGCGCCGCGCCTGCCGAGGGGGCGACGTCGGGCGGCGGGGCGGACGCGGCAAAGCTCGATAGTTTCAAGAATTGGTGTCTTGACACAAACAACTGGACGGACCACGCGGGAGGGGCGGCTGGCGGCATTGACGTTGACAACGCTTACGGAGAGCAGTGCGCCGACATCTCCAAAAAGTGGTTCATGGAAATGTACGGAGTCAATAGCGTGGGCCTGAGCGCGTGGAACAACGCGGGAACCGCCCCAGCGGTGAATTTCTCCGAAAAAAGCAGAATGGCGGACGTATCGGGCGGGCCGTACGCGGCGGGCGACATTGGATTTGCTATCAATCCGCCAAACTCAGGCCACACTTTTGTTGTGGTATCGAACCCGGACAAAAACGGCAATGTTCAGATATTAGAACAAAATCCCTCGAGTCCAAGAATAAGAAGCGTCCCGATGTCATACATCACCAACGGCTATCGGAAAAAGTAGGAGGAAAATTGTATGAACCTCTCGGAGTGCAGGAGCGAAATGCGTTCCATAATAGGAGAGCTTCGCGATATCGAGTGGAGCGTCCGCCGCGATTTTACGGGTATCGGAGAGCAGCTGTGCGGCGACTGCATTGACAAGATTGCCGATAAATACGACGGCGTTCTGGCGCGGCTGAGCCGCGTGAACTCCAATCGGCTCGCCGACTGGATTATGGGCAAGAATTAGGGGGCGGCACTATGGCGAAGCAGGTCGTCAATACCGATCGGATAGCTTCTTCGGCGAACAGACTGCGCGCGGTAAACAACAATATCAACAACGAGTTCCGCGCGCTACAGGACAAGGCGCGGCAGCTTGACAGCAATTGGAAAAGCCCGGCGGGAGAGACCGCGAAGACGACAATGTACCAGCTGTTCAAGAACAGCGAAGCGCGGCAGGCGATTCTCCAGAACTACGTCAATATGCTTGAACAGCAGGTGAATCCCGGCTATACCAGCGCCGAGACGGTCAATACGAAGCTGGCGGACAAATTCAAGTGAGGTGCGCGAAATGGCGGTTATTGAGGTTAATCACAAGGCGCTGCGCGACGTCGCGGCGGCGGTGACCGCATACTGCTCCGCTCAGGACAGGGAAATGCGGTCGGCTGATTCCGACGTTAAGTCTATGCTCTCCGCCGACTGGCTCGGGTTTGACGCGCAGGAGTTTGGCCGCAAATGGGAAGGCGTGGACGATAACAATTCCACCACCGTGCGGTTCCGCGAATCGCTGAAAAAGTTCGGCGAGAGCCTTACCGCCTGCGCGGATGTTTATCAAAAAGCGCAGGAAGGCGCGTATAATGATGCGGACCGACTGCCCAAATGGCTGTATTGGTGAGGTATATGAGAAGATTACCGGCTCCGTTTCCGCTGTTCGCGTTTGCGGGGTCGATTTGGCCGATTGCTCCAAGCCGCCGCGCCGCGAGCGTTACGTCTCCGGCCATTTAGCCCGAGTTCAGGTTAAGTGGCCGGACGCGCCGAAAGACGAAAACATTTATGCCGGCAAGAGCGAGTGGACGTCATACGCTGACAGCCGACGCGGCAAGGTTGCACTCGGACACGCCGGATAGGAGGACTCAATGAGACGCGTAATTTCACTCGCGCTCGCGCTGATGGCAATGCTTACCGCCTGCTCAAAGCCGCTTAATGAGATGACCGCCGCCGAGCTTCTCGACCTCGGCGAGAAATACCTGCTCGAAATGAACTACGAGCAGGCGGTCGTCTATTTTGGCAGGCTGATTGAGATTGAGCCGAAGAATCCGCGCGGCTATACGGGCGCGGCGGACGCATATGCCGGCTTGGGGCAGCCTGATAAGGCAAAAGAGGTGCTGAAGCGCGGCTTAGAGAGGCTGCCGGACGACGCGGGAATCCGCGATAAATTGAGTGAATTGGACAAACTGAGCGAGCCTCCGCGGAATTCAAATGATAACATCAATGCGGACACGGCGTCCGGCGGTTTTGTGTTGCCGGATAACATCGCGTCATACATGGAAGATCTGTATAACGCCTTCGTCAGCGGCGATATGAACCTTGCGTACAACTTGATGACAGATGAAAACGCTCACTCCTGGTTCAGTCAGCTCGACCATAAAACAGACATATATTACAACGCCGGATCCGGGCATGTCAGCAGCAGTGAGCGCGAAGATTACGACGATTATTATTATCACGCTATGTTTTACTACTTCAGAAGTGATTCGGAGTCAGAACCGCGGCTGACGCTTGAACATCAGTTAAGCCGGAATGAACCCGGAGAGAGAAATCTGATGGCGCAATATGGAAAACGAGAGAATGGATTCGTCTATCATATAGCGTGGACTCATCAGTATAACGGCGATGCGCGTCAGTTCACTTGGGAGGACTTAACATACCAGGACGGCAAAGCGACAGGCGCGTTCAAGCGCTACGCGTTCAACCCGCAAAGCGGAGATATTTTCTCATATTACTGGCAAGTCCAGTCCGGCAATGTAATTGACGGGTTTTATGAAGGCGACGTCTTCGAGGAAAGGCACAGCGTGTATGAGGGAATCGAACAACAGGTTGATACGTGGATGTCAAGGTACGCCGACGGTATCTTACAGCCGCTCGGCGCGGCGGACGCCGAGGGAAACATACCCTACGCCGCGTTTGTGAGCGGAACTTGGGGAACGCCCGATTCGGTTCTGCCTAATACAAGACCCGCCGGCGATACGGAATGGGAGATCCACAGACCATATGAAGCTGTCGGGCTTTTTTGAGATTTAGGAACAATTCACAAAATACACCGGAGGTGCTAAGATGGCTTTGTTCGACGATATAAAAAAGAAAGTCGCCGACACAACACAGGGCGCTGTAAAAGCGACGAAAGAATTCGCCGAAACGGCTCGGCTCAACTCGCGGATTTCAGAGGAACAACGAAAAATCGGAAGCTTATATTCGCAAATCGGCAAGTTGTACTATGAACGGCGCCGCGAGGACGCCGAACCGCCGTTTGATGAGTTGTGCGCTGCGATAACCGCGGCAACGGAGCAAATTGAGAAGCTGCAGTCAGAGATTCAGCTTGTTAAAGGGGTGAAGCGCTGCCCCAACTGCGGGTTTGACCTTCCGCTCACCGCCGTGTTTTGCGGCAAATGCGGCTCTAAAGTCGAAACACCGGAAGCTCGGACAGAACCAACCGCGCCTGAAGTCCGGCTCTGCGCTCATTGCGGCGAGGAACTGGAAAATGGAGCCGTATTCTGCGGTTCGTGCGGACAAAAACTGTAAACGCCTTTCCTTTGGGATTAGCATAAATAAACAATCTCGAAAACTGAAAGGGGGAAACGAAAGAATGAGCCGCGCAATCCCGCTCGCGCTTGCGCTGACGGCGTTATTGTTTGCCGCCTGCGCCAAGCCGATAAGCGCGATGACCGCCGCCGAGCTTCTCGGCCTCGGCGAGAAATACCTGCTCGAAATGGACTACGAGCAGGCGATCGTCTGTTTTGACAGACTGATTGAGATTGAGC
The DNA here is from genome assembly GCA_031265685.1 of Clostridiales bacterium. Taxonomy (GTDB): domain Bacteria; phylum Bacillota; class Clostridia; order Lachnospirales; family WRAX01; genus JAISCI01. The sequence goes on along the minus strand of JAISCI010000116.1, from coordinate 32,140 downwards.
CGCGCAATCCGCGAGGCTACACGGGCTTGGCAGAAGTATACGCCGCGCGCGGCGAAGTTGACCGCGCTGTTGAGATTATGCGGAAAGGCTTTGATGAATTGTCCGGCGACACGGCCTTCCTTGAAGATCTGACGAAGCTCTACAATGAGATAATCGACGAAACGCCCGCGAACGCGGACGCGTATCTTGGGCTTGCGGACGTGTACGCCGCTCTTGGCGACGAAAATAAGTCAGCGGAAATTTTACGGCGCGGCCTTAATAAGCTGGACGACAAGAGAATCGCGGAACGCTATTATGACCTAATAGTGCCCGAATACGACATTGAGCAAACATATTATGACGAACTCCGCGCCGACGACGGGGTTTTGATTTGGCGCGACGAAAGCAGTCAGCCCGTATTTGCCGGAGACGGCGCGCGAATCAGGAAAATGAACGCGGTGTTCGCAAGCGAGATACCCGCGGGAAGCACGAACGGCGATTCGGATTGGCTGCTGGAGTCGTATTACAGCCGCGAGGGGTACACGTATGAAGAAGCTAACGACGGCAGAGTCGGCGGTTCCGCCGTGACGTGGGAAGAGAGCTGGCGCAAGAATCAATACATCTCTTTCGTCGGCAGTTCGGAATGGGACGGTCTTGGCCCTCACGGCGGGTTTGAATATTTGGGCCATACTTTCGATTGCGAGACGGGTGAATCATTGAGTATATCCGACGTTTTGTCGGTCGGCGCCGATAATTTGGCCGATACGCTCTATCAAGAGTACTTGTCGTATCACGCCGCGCTCGGAGACGGGTATGACATTTTCGCGCAGGGTTATGACGGGCAGCTGTACAGCGGCAGTTACAACAAATATTTCGTTGAGTCCGTAAAAGAGCAATGCGGCGAGAATGCGGTTTTCTGGCTTGCCGAAGACGGAGTGCACATCTATTTCGAGCAGTATACGTTCTACTACGCGGCCGGGTCAAGCGAATTAGTGATCCCGTATTTCCGGTTTGACCTGGTGAGAGCGCCCTTCGCCTCTTCTCCCAATAGCTGGCAAGAGACGTACAGAGAGCTGTTATCTTTCCATAAGTCCGAAATCGAAAACTTCAAATTCAGCTGGTCAAACGATGGAACTGATTCGGGCAAAATCGCGGTAGCGGACTGGTTCGGAGACGATACGCCGGAATTGCTGTATCTCTCAAATCACGGACTGACTGTTTGGACGTATGACGTCAAATCCCACGCGGCGCGCCGAATCGAATCTCCATCCGCCGATTACGGAACGATGTGTCTGCTCGCGTTTACGACGAGCGACGACGAGTTTTGGATTTATCATACGTCCGGAGACGGGACGATTTGGTGGGATATTTGGGGCGTCAACGCCGACGGGAGTTTCGGCGCTTACTCAAAGTATTATGAACAGTACAAATACGACACCCCGGATGACTCGCCTTGGTACGATTATTACGCGTACTGGTTTGGCGGCGAGGACGACTGGACGGCAGTGGGCGGTCAGTCAATCAGCGGGACGGAATTAACGCGCGAGGCTTTCGAGGACGCGATACGCCGCGCCCTAAGCAAAGCGGAAAACGTGTGGTTCGATAATTTCAACGGAGAACCGCCGTCGCTGTGGCAGAAACACGGTTTTGAGCGCGCTTTGATGCCCAAGGCCTTAGCTGTGTCATATGACGAAGCGATAGCTTATCTCGCGGAATAATGGGGGAGAATATGCAAACTGATTCATTTCCAATCCTGTCCGCCCCGCGCTACCGCGTTGAGCAAAAGCTCGGCGAGGGCGGCGGCGGCGCGGTATATAAGGCGTGGGACTCAAATCTGCAAAAGGCGGTAGTTATAAAGACGCTGTTCAACGCCGCGGGGAGCGAACAGGAACGCGACGCGCTGAAGAACGTAAAGAGCGAGCATTTGCCGCAGGTCTATGACTTCTTGAATGAAAACGGTCAAACCTACACGGTAATGGAGTTTGTCGAGGGGCAGAGCCTTGATAAGCTGCTGGAACGCGGCGGAAGGTTTACACAGGCCCAAGTCGTCAAATGGTACGGTCAGCTGTCGTCCGCGCTTACGGTGCTGCATAAACAGAACGTCTGCCACCGCGACATCAAACCCGGAAACATAATGCTGCTCCCAAATGACGATGTATGCCTGATTGACTTCAACGCCGCGCTTGTCGCGGGGAATGACGTTCAGCTGATCAGCCGCAGCTTGGGTTACTGTTCCCCGGAGCAGTACGGGATTTATGAAAAATACAAGCGCGGCGAGTTTTCGCGCGCTTCCGCGCCAATCAGGTATGGCGGCTCAAGCGTTCAGGCTGAAGCGACGGACGCGACCGAAAGCGTGGATACCGAGGCGACGGAGCTTGTTGACCCGGATACGCGCGCCGCGGAATCTGTCCGCGGTATTGATAATACCGCCATCGACTGGAAACGTTCGGATATTTACAGTCTTGGCGCGACAATGTATCACCTTTTGAGCGGCGTCCGTCCGCCCAAAGAACCATCCGGGCTGAAGCCGATCTCAAAGGCCGGGCGTTTCAGCGAGGGCATAGTTTATGTGATCGAGCAGTCGATGCGCTTTGCGCCGGACGAGCGGTTTGCGTCGGCCGCGGTTCTCGCCGAAGCCGTCCGCAATATCCACAAACATGACACGCGCTGGAAAGTATCACAGTCAAAGAAAATCGCGGCGGCGATTATCCTGCCGCTCGCGTTCGCGCTGTTCGCGGGAACCGCGCTGTTCGGACGCGGCGTGATGGCTCAGGAGAAAGAGGAGCGCTACTACGCCGCCGTTTACGATATTGAGAACGGAGCCGATCCGAAAGGCTCGTATGATGAAGCCCTCGCGATGTTCTGGGACAGGATCGACCCGTACCGCGCTATGGCGGAGCGGCTTTGGGACGACGGCGATTTGGATGTCTGCCGCGACTATATAGAGTCGAGCCTCGGCAATATCGCGGAGTTCAGGGCCGCGCCGGAAGCGGCGCGAAGCTTTGGCGACATCTACTATATTCTCGGTGACTGTTACTACTATCAATCCGGCGAGCCTGATTACTTCACGGCGATGGGCAATTTCGAGATTGCCGTGCGGTACGTTAAAGACAACCCAGTTTATTACCGCGACTACGCCGTCGCCTTAGCGAGGATCGGTGAGGTAGCGGAAGCGGAGAGAGCGCTTGAAAAGGCGCGGGTACTGAATCTTGACGCCGACTCGCTGAATCTGATCAACGGGGAGATTGACTTCGCTAAGCGGGAATACGACAGCGCGGTTGATTATTTCGGCGAGGTTATCGCGCTGACGAGCGACGACTATCTGCGTTACCGCGCGTACCACACGTCCGATGAGGTTTTCAGGCTGAAAGGACAGCCCGAGCGTTCCGTCGAACTGCTGTCAGGCGCGATCAGCCGGATTCCGCTTAATCGAGCGCCCGAAATGACGGAGCGGCTCGCGGACGCGTATGTCAAATGCGGCGATTATGAAAGCGCGATCGCGTTGTTTGAGCGGCTGGCCGAGAGCGGAGCGGCACAGTTCCACATATTGCAAAACTTAGTTATACTCCTCCAAAACGCGGGCCAGTTTGACCGCGCCGCGGACCTTCTTAATAAGATGGCGGATCTGTTCCCGAACGATTATCGCGTACCTATGCGTCAAGCGTACCTTGAGGCCGACAGGCAGTCGAAAATCCAGAACGAGAGCCGGGACTACTCTATGACTAAGCAATACTATGACAGCGCCGCCGAGCTGTACAACGCTAACGTCAAATCGGGTGAATCAGACCCGGAAATGCGGCAGCTTGATACGATAATCGAGCAGCTGCGAGCCAATAAATGGATTGATTAGGAGGGCGAAAATGAGCTTAACACCGGGTGAAATGCTCTTTTACGGCGGCATAGCCGGGATGGCGGTCGTCGTTGTGGCGGCAGTCATCGTAATTGCCGTGCTGGCGGGCAGCCGGAGGCGTCTGCGCCGCAAACTGAACGAGGAATACGGCGGAAATCTCAAATAGACTAGGATGATTCGGAATGAAACGCGTTGCGGTAAAATTTGCAACACTCGCGCTTGCGCTGACGATATTCGCCGCTTGCGCGGCTCCCGCGCGTGAGCTTACCGCCGCCGAACTGCTCGACCTCGGCGAAAAGTATCTGCTGGAGCTTAATTACGAACAGGCGATAGTGCAATTTACGAAGCTCATCGAAATTGAGCCGAAAAATCCGCGCGGATACACGGGTTTGGCGGAAGCTCATATCGGACTTGGCGATACCGGCAAAGCTATAGAGGCGCTGCGGCAGGGATTGGAACAGCTGCCGGATAACGCTGAGATCGCGGCGATGCTGGCCGGGTTGTCGGAGCCGGAAACAGCGCCGGAGCCGGAATCCACTTCGGTTCCGCCCGCTGCCGAACCGACGCCGAACGCCGATTTGCTTCAAGGGGAATACATTACAACCAGCGAGCTTATGAGGTACAAACTATATCTTGTTGACGGAATACCTCAGCCGATGGGGACAAGCGAGGTAAGCAACATCAATGGAACAATTACTGAAACGATAATGGCATACATGAGCCACCGCCAGTCCGCGGAAGATGATTGGAGCGAATGGGAGGTCGCGCCGCACTATTGGGCGGGGCTGCGCTGTACTGACTGCGGCGAAACGCCAAGCGACGGTAGCATGCCAAAATGGTTTCAGGACGGTTTTTCTCATCCGTGGAGCGGCGAGTGGGACGGCGCGCCGCGCGTACACCGACAAACAGCGATAACTGACGGCGGCAACCTCGAATAGATTAGGATGATTCAGAATGAAACGCGTTGCGTCAAAATTGACAATACTCGCGCTTGCGCTAACGATATTCGCCGCCTGCGCGGCTCCCGCCCGCGAACTCACCGCCGCCGAACTGCTTGATCTCGGCGAAAAGTATCTGCTGGAGCTGGATTACGAACAGGCCATCGTACAATTCACAAGGCTCATCGAAATTGAGCCGAAAAATCCGCGCGGATACACGGGCTTGGCGGAAGCCTACGTTGGGATTGGCGATACCGACAGGGCGGTTGAGGCGCTGCGCCGGGGGCGGGCACAGCTGCCGGATAGCGCTGAGATCGCGGCTATGCTGGATGAATTGCTGCCCGCGCCCGAACTGACGCCCGAACCAACATCCGAACTGACGCCGGTTTCCGTTGATATAGTATTGACAAGCGAGCAGTTTGGCGTGCTTGAACCGATTGAGACGGCGGTTTTAGCGGCGGACTACGCGGTCGCTTACGAGTTGGCAAATTCCCGGGAGTTTCGCTCGCTCTGCGCGGAGGTTTCAAGCGGAACCGATATAATCTATAAGTCGGACAATTCCGGCATTTGGAAACTGCGCTATATTCCAATGGAAAACTCTCCTGAATGGAATTTGGAAGAGGGGTTTTCCAGCTGCTCCATTGGGGTAAAGCTTGAAGACGGGAGAACGCATTGGTTCGATTCGTTTACCACTGACGGCCAGCTCGGCTCAAACTTCCGAATATATGATGAATTCGGCGAGACGGAGCAGCTAATTACGTTTGACGGTACAAGTACGCGCCGATACGACGGCGAATGGATTAATGAACAGGCGGATCAGTGAATAAACACAAAACTTCTTTTTATTATTTGCGCTAAGGGGTTGATGTTGTGAAAACCCGCGCCATAATCTTGGCGATAGCCGCGATAGTCACAGCCGCCGCGGGGTTCGGCGCATACGCGTATTTCCCGCGCGGCGGCGCGGCTTTGGCTGTCAACGCCACGCGGCTGAGCATAGGCGAAAAGTATCTTGCCGAACTCAACTACGAACAGGCGACCGCCGCGCTTGAACACGTCATAACGGTCGAGCCGAACAATACGGAGGCGTATCTCGCGTTGGCGAAAGCCTACCGCTATATGGGCGACATTGACACCGCCCGCGAAACGCTTGAAAGCGGCTACGGAGCCACAAACAGCGCCGTGATTGAGCGAGAGCTTACCGAGCTTGCCCGCGACGGCGGCGCGGCGGATTTGCCGGCGGTTTCGGATGCGGCGGCTGTTGAGATCGCCGGGCGGAGCTATCAAGCCGACATAGCCGAACTCGTCCTGCGCGACTGCGGACTGACGGACGCGGATATGGCCGCGTTGTCTGAGTTCACTAATTTGGAGCGGCTTGACGTCTCCGGCAACGGCATAACGGACATCGGCGCGGTCGCCAAGCTCGCGACGCTCAAAAAGTTCTATGCCGCGAACAACGCCATCGCGGACGTATCGCCGCTGGCGGGATTGCGTTCGCTCGAATATATAGGTCTGCGCGGCAACAAGATAACGAACGCCGATGCGCTGTTCGCTCTTGACGGCTTGAAGTATCTGCACCTGTCGGACAACCAAATCACGTCCGTTCCGGGCATAGGCGGCAGTCTGCGGCTGCTGTATCTGGCGAACAACAAACTCGGCGATGCCACGGCTATAAAAAACGCGGGTCCGCCGTACATAGACGTAAGCGGCAACGCGGGAATGTGAGGCGGGTTATGTGAATGTATTCCTGTTATTAGCGGCGGTATTCGCGGTGTTCATCGCGGTGGATATACTCACGGCTAAGCTGTTCACGGTCAAACGCGCCGCGCCGCGCAATATAAGTTTGGCGGCGCTGTGCGTCCTCACGCTCGCGAGCGGCGCCGCCGGCGTTTTGAGCGCCGCCCAAAACGCGGACACCTCCGCGAGAACGCTTTATAACGCGTACAGCTATCTTCTGGAAGGTAACATTGATAAAGCGGCGGAGAACGCCTCTAAAGTTCAAAACCCTCATTCCGATGTGATTTCCTTGCTTGCCGACTGCTGGCGCGGCAATTACGCAAGCGCGTTCATAGGCGCCGACGACCTTAAAAACAGCGGCGGACTGGGCGGCGGCTTGCTGGCGCAGGCGGACAAGATATACGCGCTGTCGCGCCAAATGACGGGTTTGGAGGGCGGTATCCCGACCGACGATGAAGCCCGCGAAAAACTGTCGGAAATAACTGACGACTGTTTTGCCCTGCTCAAAATCAACGAAAGGAGCGAGGTAGAGTTTTTGTCCGGATTTAAGCGCGACCGTATGCTGAACAGCGATAACTTCTACGAGACCGACCCGCGGACGCTCTCCGAAATGCTCCTGGAAACGCCGAACGACAGGGAGCTGCTCCGATATTCAGTCAAATATTACAACGCGGCGGGCGGTCTTGACGCCGCGGAGGAAAACGCCCGAAAATTGCTTGAAACGGGCAAATCGGCGGACAATATCGTCCTTTATACCGACGTTATCGCGCAGAAGCTGATTAACGACATGGATATAACCGTTTACGATGAAAGCGACAATGAAATATCAGCTCTGCTGAAGAAAGCGGAAAGCGCGGAGGAAGCCGCCGGCAACTACGGCGAGAACAATCCGCGCCGCGCCGAGAACCTCGCGAAAGCCGGCGATTACCGCGAACAAGCCAACGGAGTCAAGGCAAAGCGGATAATCAACTGGCTGACCGCGCAAACGCCGATATTCGGCGACAGCGGCGGCGTTATTGAATTGCAGCTATCCAAGCTCTACGCCGCGTCCGGCGACGAAGCCAAAGCGCGTGAAATCCTGATTGGCCTCATCAAACGCGAGGATAAAATCAGCGGCGAATCTTCCATAAAGTCGGCGATAGCGGAACTCGGCGCGGTTTATCACGACGCTTCCGCCTCGGATAGCGACATAGCCGCGGCTATCGGCGCGGTACTGCGGGCGGACGCGTTCCTGCCGGATTCCGTTCTGAGCCGCGGCTATTCGCGGTTTCTGAACAACCTTCTCAAATATGAGCGGATGTCCATATTCGTCAGCCGCGTGAACGCCGGCAGCTACCCGACCGTCCGCGCCTACCTCAACGTAAACGGCAGGAAAGACGGCGTGGAAGAACTGGCGAATGATTTCGCGGTCGGGGACTTCACGTTTGCCGACAATGGCTTTGCGGTCTCAAACGAGAAAGTAACGCGCATAATGGACGATACCAGCAACTATATCTCCATCGCGCTCGTTATAGACGGCAGCGGCAGTATGCAGGGCGACCGCATCGAGAACGCCCGCCGCGCCGTGGAAGCCTGCATAAACAATCTCGCGGCGCAAACCCAGGAACTGTCCGTAATAATGTATGACGACGCTGTTGAGATTCTGTCCCCGTTGACGAACGATATTTCTAAACTGCGTTCAGGCGCGGAAAGAATCGTGGCCGACGGAGGGACGAATATCCCGATTGGCCTTCTCGGCGGCATTGAATCGCTTAAAGACGCCGTTGGCACGAAGGCTATAATTCTTATGACCGACGGCGAAGACGGCAACGAGGGCGAAATGCCGGGCGCTATTGAGGCGGCTCAGGAAGAAAACGTGGCTGTGTTTACCGTCAGCACGGGCGGCGGCAACCGCGAGTATATGGAGAACATAGCCGATCAGACGGGCGGCTCTTATATGGAGGCGGTGACGGACGCCGAGTTAATCAACGTATACACCGCGCTCCAAAACTACATCGTGAACAACTACTGTTTCGAGTACACGGTCGAGCAAGACGGCGAATCCAATCCGCGCGTACTCACAATTGGGCTTGCGGATTACGAGATCAGCAGCTCGCGCGCGTACGCCTACGGCGGGCTTGTGCTGACGAAGGATGGCAGCTGCGTTACCCGCGCCGAATCGGGAGCGCTTCGGCTGCTGCGCGCCGAGCCGTCCGTTGTGTCCGTCAAGGACGCGGAACTCGGAGTTCCGATATTCGTCAGCGCGGCGGGAGTGACTGACGGCGCGAAAGTGTTTGTCAACGGCGGCGAGGTAAGCGGCGTTAAGACCGCCGGCGATTCGGCGATCGCGTTCACGTTGAGCGGTAAGTATAATCCGGGCGCGCTGAATGTCACAGTCAAACTCACCGACGGCACATCGAAAAGCTCGGATAAGCTGCTGACGGTCGGCGGAACTGCCGGTAAAAAACTTGCCGGACAGACGATCGCCCTGGGCAGGAACGGTAACACGCTCTACGCCGATAACGTGGAGCAAAAAGACGATTACACCCTCAAACTGAGCGGCAATGTAGCGCTGAATGGATTTATCCGCACAAATTCCACGGTGGCAGTGCAATCTAACTCCCCAATATCGTCAAGCGCGGGGCGTATAACTCTGAGCGGCGGTTCAATAACGGGCGGCGGCGCGGCTTACGCGGATTTCCCCGCGTCCAAAGACGCGGCCGCGAATTACGGGCTGACGGCGTTCGGCGGAGGAAGCGTGAAAGTCTTGGATTCGTTCGGTTTCTACTTCGACGAGTATTCGGTAAGTCTCAGTTACTCCGGCGCGGCGCTGACGCTGCCGGGTTTCGGAGACGTGTACGGAGACGCGCGGTTCAACGGTTCGGAGCTGATTTACAATATAAACGACGGCTGTGCGCTGGCGGATCTTCAAAACAACCTCAATTACGCGCTGAACGGTATTCCGCTGCCGCAAAACGGGATGAGCGGCGCCGTTCAGATGATAACAGGCTATTCGCCGCGGAACCGGCTCGAGGGGTACGGCGGGAACGGGTTGTACGCGCGGGCTGAAAGCCTGACGGTTACTATTCGGAAAGACTTCGCGAGCGTGGCCGGCGCGGGGACGGTCGGCGGCTATCTTGGCTTGATTGAGGTTGCGGACGGCAAGCTGACGATTGACACGAACAACGCCGATTCAATGTACGAGCTGTCCGGCACGGCGAAATTTAATAACTCTCAAAACTTATTGAGGATTGACGGACAAACGCCGTTCGCGATCACTTCAAATGGTTTGTATCCGGAGCGCCTGACGCTTCGCGCCACCGGACTGTCTATTGACGCGAGCGGGCTTAGCGAGTGCTTTACAAGCGGCGCGCCGCAAAAAGCGCTTGACGCGGCGATTACGGTCAACTATCCGCTTTCAATAATCGACGAGCCGTATAGAGGGCAGGTCTCGTCATTGTTAGCCGATGTTTCGCTGAAATGCGACAAGATAGAGTTCATATGCGCCGGCGACTGGAGCGCTAATGGTATCAAAGCCTACGACGCCGCCAATCCGAGCCAGTACGTCAAGTTCGCGGGCGGCGCGGTGGTCGTTCCGATAAGCTGTGTTGATGAGCTTTCGCTGTTCGGCTCCGACTTGGGCGGCGAAATCAGCGGTACGGCGACCGTAAGCGACCGGTGGATTGAACTGAACATTGACGTTGACGGGCATCTGGACAACGCCTTTTATGGAGTCAAACACGACGGCAAAGTGAATATAACCGTTCAGTTACCGCGCGGCGCGTCGGCGGGGACCGCCGTTCCGGTTACCCTGACCTGCGGCGGAGAAACCCTTAGCTACAACGCCGCCGTCACGGGCAGCGTCAACCCCGACGACGGATTCAATACTTATGCGGAGGATTACGGACAATGAGAAGGTTCGTTTTGGCATTGCTGACAGCGCTGGCGTTCACGCCCATAATCACCGCGAACGCGGAGAGCGCCGCCCGTGAAGTGAGCGTTTATCTCTACCGCGATTACGCGGACTGCGTGTTCCTCGTAAGCTGGGAGAACGCGAAGCAAAACGCGGTCGTAAAAATAAAAGACCCCGACGGCGCGGAGATTGAGACGAACGAACGGAACGCGGAATACCGCAAAGGCGGAATGAGCGTCAGCGTAGGTCCGGCGAAATCCGGCTACTGGACTGTGTATGTGACTGGAGAAAGCCTCGGCGCAATCAATATCAGCGGCGGAAGCAAAAGCTCGGCGGCACAGTACAACGCGGTTCGGAGTTTTGACGCGGAGGCGTCCGGCGGATACATAAACTTCAAGTGGGACGTAACGGCGGAGCGGGATACAGTCAACGTGACCATTAACGCGGCGGGGTTCGGCGATTACGGCAGCCGTGCCGTTTGGAACGACTATTCGGCGAGCGGGCGCGGCGCGGCAAGCGTGTCGGCGGACGAGCTGCTGACAGGGCTGTACAGCTTCTCCATTCAGGTATATGACGGCAATGAGCAATATACCCTGTCCGCGGACGAACCTATCTATGTGAAACAGTCGAACGCGCCCGCTAAACTGGAAGGCGTTAAGGTCGGCAGTATTGACGGCGAGATGTTCGCGGTTTGGGACGCGCGCGCAAATAACTCATATATGGTCACGCTCTATGACCGCGAAACGCTCGCCGTTATCAAGACGGAGCGGACCGACAGCAATTTCTATCAGATCGCTCTTGCGGACGAAATTGATAAGGTAAAGTTTTCCGCCGCCGAGGACGGCGGCAGCGCTTACGGCGAGTTTGACGTTTACGAAATTGTACGTTCCGCCCCGGCAGGCAGGATCGTCTTCCCCGATTACTCGTCAACCCGCGAAAGTTTAGTCGCGGTTAAGGTCGATTGTCCCATAGATACAACGGCGGGCATATATCTTGACGGAACGCTCGTGCTTGACGACGCAAGCGCGGGGGATTACGACTTAAATCTATCCGAGGGCGCTCACGAGGTCGTCGCGTTCGTCAAAGACACAAACGGCAGCATGAAAACGTTCTCTAAGTCTATAACAGTGGATAAGACTCCGCCTGTCGTGAACCTTAACAATCCTGACAGCGTTACGACCGCGGCCGGCAGTCTTGTCATTGAAGGCAGTACCGAGCCTAACGCCGTAGTTGCGATTAACGGCGTAGAGCAGGAACTCGGCCTGGGCGGTTTTATGGCCAAACTCGCCTTGGAAAACGGCGTGAACCCCATATCAGTCGCCGCTTACGACCTTGCGGGGAACAAGAGCGTTAAGACCATAACCGCGGAGCGTACAAACGCTCTCGGCGATTGGACGGTATACGTCGCGCCGGGCGCGGCGTTCATTCTGCTTGCCGCGTGGTACGCGTTCCTGAATAAGAAGGTAAAGGGGGCAAAGCCCGATGAAAAAGCCGATTAAGATAACATTACTTGTGTTAGCCGCGCTTACGGCCATCGTGGTAATTGCCGCCGCGGTTATGCTGAAAGCGGTGTCCGGCGACGCTCTGTTCTATATGAACTCGACGCTTGGCAATATATACGCCGTCAGTTATCGCCCAGTATGTCTCGCGAGCGTGGTTCTGGCACTCTTTTGGATTTTGCTTGCGGCCAAATATCGAAAGGAAATCATTAATAAACTGACGAAGCTTAAGCTCGGTAAAAAAAAGACCGCTGATTCAGCTGACTCCGAGACTACGTCCTCGGCGGCTGTGTTCTGCGCCAAATGTGGAAAGCGGATGTCAGCCAAGAGTAGATTCTGCCCGTTCTGCGGGGAACCCGTAACCCCTGTCAGAAAAGAAGAAATAAGATGAAACGCGTGATCGAGGGCGTAAATACCAGACCGCGCCAATTGCGTTCTTGGCGCGGTCATTCCGCGGGGGCGCGTATGTCATTTGCAGAAAAACTATAAAACTGTTACGGCGCAACAGTTAAGATCCGGAGAGTACGGTAGCAAGAAAATATGAATGACATGTTCGGCGTTTCAGTGTATATAACAAAATGAGATGATTGGAATAGCAATATTTGTCAAAGGCAAGACGTTCAGCGCATCAAATGCGCCGCTTCTGGCATCAACAAATAATACTCATACGTTCTACGGGTATTATTATCGGTGTAATCCATGGGACATTGAGATTCTTAATGTTGGTACCACCAAAGCTCCAGACTGGTAACGATTTGGCACGAACGCATCGTTCTTCGCGAGCGCCAGCGCAATGACGGCTTTCCATATCTAGGACGGCGAGGCTGTCAGAAACGGCGGTAATACTAATGTAGCCGAACAGGGCAATAATGCCACCAGAATGGATTGCTTGTATTGCGTGAAGACTTACGTGCCCTCATCCAATGGGTATTCATACGCGCTTGGATTGCAGCAGAGAACCGCCACTTTACCAACCGCCCCTTCCGGTTCGACAATCGGCTGGGCGATCGGCGGATTCGACTTGATGGTGGACAGCGGCACAACATACGCTGATTCCAATGCCCTCGCGGCCGCTCTTAACAATCGGTTCAGCACCGGAACGCCCCCTAACTATACCGGTAATATAACCACTCAATGGTTACCGGGATATGCTAATCGCTCGGTGCGTTCCGTTATCGCGTATAAGGGTTCAGAGCTAATCTTCGGTACGTTCTTTAATACAAACAGTCCGGGAACAGATGGCAGCGTCGGTTTTACCAACGGTTTGACCGTGTTTGAATTATACGCAGTTATGAAAAGTATGAGTTGCACAAAAGTACTTTTAATAGACGGCGGACATAGCGGTAAAGTCCAATTCAAAGAATCCGGAAATACCGCGCACAGAAGCGCGGACGCAACTGAATCTGTTTACTGTCAGATTGCCTTGTACACTTCCGTATCCAATTCGTGTGACTGGAACGGGCAGGACTAGGCAAAATCAATATCCGCCATATGGCCTTATAACATCAAGAATGAGCTGAGTACGCGCTCGGCTCATTCTCGACCCGCGATATTAATCAGCGGTATTCCACACGCCTATTGGTATAGCGACCTCTGTAACCACCCATTCCTCGCCGTTATAAACCGCGTCGTACGTAGTCGCCCATCCGTCGGTGGTATTGCTGCACACTCCAAGACGTAAGGTATCGGCGTCCAGCCATTTGAACGCCTCCTCCATAAACGAGACTATACGGTCGCGGTCTCTCATGTAACTGCCGCATATAACGGTTTCTTCGCCTGTAGCGAGATTGCGCATAATATACTGGCCCTCAATCGTGCTCGGATACAGCGAGCGATGCAGCAAAACGAATCCATGTTCCGCGGAGATTGTAATGAGATTGAAGTTATGATAGCCGTATAATACGTCGTATCTGTCTTTCAGTTCCCGCAGCGCGGCTATTTCGGATTGATAGAACTCGCCTAACTCTTCGGCGCCGGACATCCAGTATCCCGTCTTATCCGCGAGGTTATAAACAAACGTATCGCTGACATGGCAGTAAGTCACCACGACATATGCCGTGCCGCCTGATACAATGCATTTGTGTATGCCAATAAACATATTGTCATTGTTCTCCGAATGCAAATTAGTCAGTGTGCCCCGCCACCCCGCCACCCCGCGGCCCAGTCGCCGGGAAGCGGGTCTTCCAGGCTGTATCTCACAACGCCGTTGTTATTCACCGTATACCAAGGTTCATAGAGATCTACTCCGTCAATCGTCAGGATAACGGCGCTTTGGTTGCGAGTATCGTCATATATATCCGCCGATACCAGGCTATAGATGATATCGGAGCGGGGCTTGTACGTCACAAGCCCGTAATCCGCGCTCTTCCGCTCGCCGCCGGGCGAAACGATAACCGTTTTTATGGTTATATTGCAGCCGTCAATGATGATTCGCATGCCCTCTTGTATAAACGTATAGCAGCCGGTAAACTGCCCTGCTAAATAATCGTTCGCGAAAGAGGCGTCAATCTCCTGATTGTAAGCGTCCAGCCGCGACGGCTCGTTGGACACGTCCGTGTTGACGTATTTCACTATATGGCGCAGTCTGCGCATAAGATAATCAATATTTATGTCGCCGGTATAATAAGCTGGCTCCGGCGAAGCGGTCTTGTTATCATTCAAATCGGGAGCGCTGGTAACGACCGCGCCCGCCGGTTCCGAAACAACAGCGCCGCACCCGGACGCCAGTATAACGCATGTCAGAATTGGTAATAAGGCCTTTTTCATAGTCCTCACCCTCAAGCATAGAATACCATAAATATATTCGGCTTTCAATAGCGAAATCAAGAAAGCAGCCCGAGCGCCGTCGTCGATAAACGTAACGTTCAGATATCACCTGTCGCCACAGCCATATGTCACATAGAGCGCACCGTCCGCGGATACCGCTGAACTCTTTCTAAAACCGCCGCGAGCGAATACTTGGCTCGATTCATCGTCCAAGCTTTTAATCCGCGGATAGTTCAGATACTCGATCAGTTTGTCGTTGGGATAAACTATTGTTTCTCGCAGTTTTATCACTTCAAGTTAATACTCGTTATTTCTCTATTGGCATCTCCGTATAATAGTTAAACACTATCAATACAAATATATTTGACGCTGTAAGCAGATATAGTCAGATATGGGGGGGGGGACAAAATGGGGGACAACTGTTCAAAAATCTCCGATAATAGACAACAAACTATAACAGGAGCAGGAAATTAAAACGCTTAATACGGGATTTTCAACAGAGAATGATATATGCGAATAAGCTAACCCCCGGCTTCCCAAGCCGAGGTTCGCGAGTTCGAATCTCGTCTCGCGCTCGGTGAAAAGCCCCGTAAACATCCGGTTTACGGGGCTTTTTATTTTTTGCGCCGCCCAGAAAAATGGTGCTTCTGGGTACTATGCGGATAATTTATTTTAACAGGCTCTGACAGACTTGAATAAATACCGACAAATTACGATTCACTTTATATATCACGTTTGCGATTCTTAGAGAACACATCATCCAACATGCCGGCGGCGGTCGCGTCCCTGCTGTCAATCGCGTGGGTATATCTGCCAATAGTCGTTGCTATCTTTGCGTGGCTCAACCGCTTGCTTACCGAAGCGATGTTCACGCCGCTGGCGATAAGTATCGTAGCATTTGACTGCCATGGTATAATAACGCTAAACTCGAAGAACCCAGCAATATGGGTAGGGCGGCTTATCTGGCCGCGCATAGCGCTGTTACGACGCCTATTGAATTTCGCTTGGTTCAAAGCATTTTCGCGTGACAGAAGTTTGCTTGGCCGAAGTTTGCTTGGCCGAAGTTTGCTTGGTTCACGCAAACTTCTGTCACGCAGACTTCGTCCATGTAAAAATGCTTTGAACCAAGCAAAATTCATTCGCGGTAGTTCTTGTATTGTTCGGCGTCGGCGCATTTTTACATCAGGTAGTCAACTCCGGTGTCGTTGGCCAGATCGTTATCGTTCCAGGCTTTGCAGCCGGAGAGTTTGAAAATGGCCTCCCGAAATCTCCGTCGATGAAGCAATATGGACTTTTGCGGGTTCAGGCAAAATTCATTGGCTTATCGAACATGTAGGGCATGGATTTAACTGGGTATTCATAACTTACCCAGCGGTCGAAATCCAAGGCGACCTCCAGCCGAGTCACCTCGCGACCATCGGTTGCCGTCAGCTTATCTAAGCGGGCAAACCCGCTCCCCGACGTCCCTGGACTTGTGGCCTATGATAAGGTCGATACAGCGTTTGCCTTTCTCGATGTCCCACGGATCGTTGTTGAACACGGCGAGCGCGGTTAAGATGATTGATGGCGATACGAATTTTCGCGGGTTCAGGCGAAAATTACCCTCACAAGATCATTTAATTCCCGCATATTTACCACGGCGAGGGGCCGCCGAGCCGGCTCTTGACATTCCACCGGCGACCATCTATACTATATCAAATGAAAGGATATGATCTCTTGCCCAACCTCGACCATACCGCGCTCGCGGAGACCGCCGGGTTTATCCATGCCGTTATAAAAGATACCGTGGGTTCGGATCTGACGAAAATTGTCACGCGCTTCCCACCCGAGCCGAACGGCTGTCTGCATATCGGCCACGCGAAGAGTATCTGCCTTAACTTCGGAATGGCGCGGTTGTACGGAGGCGTCTGCAACATGCGCTTCGACGACACGAACCCCGCCAAGGAGGACGGCGAATACGTCGAGTCGATCCTCGCGGACGTCAAATGGCTGGGATTCGATTACGGCGACAGGCTGTTCTTCGCGTCGGACTACTTCGATATTTTCTATGACCGCGCCGTCCGGCTGATCGAGAAAGGTCTGGCGTATGTCTGCGAGCTGCCCGCCGAGAAAATGCGGGAATACCGCGGAACGCTGTCAGCTCCGGGCATTCCGTCGCCCTTCCGCGACAGGCCGGCCGCCGAAAGCCTGGAACTTTTCGCGCGGATGCGTGCCGGGGATTTCCCGGACGGCGCGATGACGCTGCGCGCGAGGATCGACATGGCGTCGCCCAACATAAATATGCGCGACCCGGTGATATACCGGATCGCCCGCGCCACGCACCACCGCGCCGGAGATAAATGGTCGGTCTACCCGATGTATGACTACGCGCATCCGCTGGAGGACGCTGTAGAGGGCGTCACGACATCGCTCTGCACTCTGGAGTTCGAGGATCACCGCCCGCTGTACGATTGGGTCGCGGCAAACGCGGAACTGCCCGCGCGGCCCGTTCAGACCGAGTTCGCGAAGCTGCGGCTTACGAACACGATTATGGGCAAGCGCTATATGCGCGAGCTGGTGATGAGCGGCGAGGTAGACGGCTGGGACGACCCGCGCCTGGCGACGCTTTCCGGCATGAGGCGGCGCGGGTACACGCCCGAAGCGATCCGGAACTTCTGCTATTCCGTCGGATACGCCAAGGCCGACAGCCGCACGGACATATCCCAGCTCGAGCATTTCGTCCGCGAGGGCCTGAAGGCGAAAGCGCCGGTCGTCATGGCCGTGCTGGATCCGGTTAAACTGATAATCGACAATTACCCGGAGGGACAGTCCGAAACGGTAACATTAGACAACCATCCCGGGGACGCGTCCATGGGTATGCGTGAGACGGTGTTCTCGCGGGAGCTTTTTATCGAGCGCGGGGACTACATGGAGGACGCGCCGAGGAAGTTCTTCCGGCTGTCCCCGGGGCGCGAGGTACGGCTCAAAGGCGCGTATTTCGTCACCGCGACGCACGCCGATTACGGCGCGGACGGCGAGTTGCTGGCCGTCCACGCGACATACGACCCGGCGACAAAGTCCGGAAGCGGATTCGCGGAGCGCAGGCCCAAAGGCACGATTCACTGGGTCAGCACGGCGGCGGCAGTCCCGGTTACGGCGCGGCTGCTGGATTATCTTGTGTATGACGATCCGGCGAGCGAGGCGGGCGTCACGAAAAACCCGGTCACGCTGACGGAGGTGTCAGCTGTGGCGGAGCCGTTCGCGGCAGCCGCGAAACCCGGTCAGAGCGTGCAGTTTATGCGGAACGGGTATTTCTGCGTGGACTACAAGCTGACTACGCCGGAGCGGACGGTGTTTAACAGGGTGGTTCCGCTGAAGAGCGGATACAAGGCGGAGACGCCGAAAGGGGATTGACATGCCGGCACTGAACCTTGAATCGCTTGCCGGGGACGGCTGGGCGGGCGCGCGTCTGCCCCGGTACGACGTCGCCGCCGCGCGCGCGCGGACGATCGCCAGTCCGCGCTGGATACACTTTGGCGCGGGCAACATCTTCCGAGGGTACGTCGCGGCCCTGGCCGACGACCTGCTGGAAGCCGGGTACGCGGACGCGGGGATAATCGCCGCGGAAAGTTTCGACCCGGAGATAATCGAAAAGATTTACGATCCGCATGATTGTCTTGCGCTTGTAGTTACATTGCGCGCGAACGGCTCGGCCTCGCGCCGCGTGGTCGCGTCCGTCGCGAGAGGACTGACGGCCGCCGGCGCGGACTATGACGCGCTGGCGGGGTATTTCCGCGATCCGGCCCTCCAGATGGTCAGCTTCACGATAACGGAAAAGGGTTACGCGCCGCGGCCCGGCTCGCTGCCGTTCACGCTCGCCGCGCTGCTCCGGGAACGCCGCGAGGCTTGCGGCGCCCCGCTGGCGCTGGTCAGCATGGACAACTGCTCGAAAAACGGCGATATACTCAAGGCGGGCGTTCTTGAGGCGGCGGGCGCGGACGAGGCGCTCGCCGGATGGATCCGCGCGAACGTCTCGTTCCCGTGGACGATGATTGATAAGATAACACCGCGTCCGGACAGCCGTGTCCGCGACGCGCTGGCGGCGGACGGCTTCACGGGGATCGACCCCGTTACGACGGGGAAGGGCACGTTTATCGCGCCTTTCGTGAACGCCGAAGCCGCCCAGTACCTCGTGATTGAGGACGACTTCCCGAACGGCCGCCCGCCGCTTGACGCGGCCGGGGTAATCCTCGCCGACCGCGATACGGTGGGCAAGGCCGAGCGCATGAAAGTAACGGCGTGCCTTAACCCGCTGCATACGGCGCTGGCCGTCTACGGCTGCCTGCTGGGATACGGCTCGATATGGAGCGAGATGGAATCGCCGGAGCTTTCGGCGCTGGTCCGGCGGATCGGGTACGGCGAGGGCCTGCCTGTAGTGACGCGTCCCGGCATTATCGAACCCAAAGCCTTCCTTGACGAGGTCATTGGCGAGCGCCTGCCGAACCCCTATATTCCGGACGTTCCCGCGCGTATCGCGACGGATACGAGCCAGAAAGTGGGTATCCGTTTCGGCGAGACGATAAAGGCGCACGCCGCGAATGGCCGCCAGTCGGAGCTTATCGGTATACCGCTGGCTATCGCCGGATGGCTGCGCTACCTGCGCGAGCCGCTGGAGAATCTCAGCCCGGACCCAAGGCTTAACGAGCTTCGCGCGAAGCGTCCGGAGGAGATACTCCGCGACGCGACGCTCTTCGGCTCGGATCTGATGGAGCTTGGTATGGGCGGGAGAATACTGGGATATTTGGCGCGGATTGAGGACAAAACAAAAATACTCCAAGTTTTGCGGGAGGAATTGGGGCTATGATCGACGAAAAAGGCGAACTTACAATCAGCAGCGAGAATATAATGCCGATTATCAAAAAATGGATGTATTCGGACTCGGATATATTCCTGCGGGAACTCGTCTCGAACGCCGCCGACGCCATATCGAAGCTGAAAAGGCTCGTCGCGGCGGGCGGCGCCGATATTTCGCGCGAACCGGGCGGAATTAACGCTGACACGCCGTTCGCTATACGCGTCGCTCTCGATAAGGACGCGCGGACGATAACCGTCTCCGACGACGGCGTCGGGATGGACGCCGACGAGGTGCGCAAATATATCAACCAGATCGCTTTCTCGGGCGCGGCGGATTTCCTGTCCAAATACGAGGCCGAGGGCGCGAACGACATCATCGGTCATTTTGGGCTGGGCTTCTATTCGGCGTTCATGGTCGCCGAGCGCGTCCGCATCGACTCGCTGTCGTACCGCGAAGGCGCGGACGCCGTCACATGGGAGTCCGACGGCGAAGCCGAATACACGCTGACGGCGGGCGGCAGGACGGAGCGCGGCACGGCTGTCACGCTGTTCGTCTCCGAGGACGCTTCGGACTTCCTCGACGAGTTCCGTCTGAGATCTATACTGCGCAAATACTGCGCTTTCGTTCCGTACCCGATTTATTTCGACGCGCCTCGCGCTCACGATCATGATCACGACCATGAGCATGAACACGATCACGGCCATGATCACGGGGACGCGCCGGTAAACAACCCGTCGCCGCTGTGGCTCAAAAATCCGTCCGACGTCGGAGACGCGGAATATATCGAGTTCTTCCACGAGGTGTTCATGGATTTTGAGGATCCGCTCTTCTGGATCCACCTGAACATGGACTACCCGTTCCGGCTCAAGGGGATACTGTATTTCCCGAAGCTGAAGCGAGAGCTGGACACAATCGAGGGGCAGGTGAAGCTGTTCTCGAACCAGGTATTCGTCGCGGACAACATCAAGGAAGTGATCCCGGAGTTTCTGCTGCTTCTAAAAGGCTGTCTCGACTGCCCGGACGTGCCGCTGAACGTCTCCAGAAGCTTCCTGCAAAACGACGGCACGGTTTCGAGGATGAGCGGTTATATAACGAAGAAAATCGCCGACAAGCTGGTCGAGCTGTGGAAGGACTCGCGCGAGGCCTACAACGGTTACTGGGAGGATATAAATCAGTTCATCAAGTACGGCGTCGTCAAAGACAGGCAGTTCTTTGACAAAGCGAAGGAAGCGCTGCTTTTCAAGCTGACGGACGGAGGCAGCGTCACGGCGGCGGAATACCTCGAGCGGTTCGGCGAGAAGACCGACGGTCGCGTCATTTACGTCACCGATACGGCGCGGCAGGCGCGGTACGTCAAGCTGTTTGCCGATCAGGGCGTCGAGGCCGCCGTCATGGGTACGCGGCTCGATATGCCCTACATGACGTACTTGGAGAGTTACGACGACAAGCTCAAGTTTTCCCGCATAGATGCGGAACTCTCGGGCGCGGTCAAAACCGACGGCGAATCCGGCGGCGACGGCGCGCTGGTGGAGCTGTTCGTCCGGGCGGCCGGGGACGACAAGCTGACCGTCCGAACCGAGACGCTAAAGTCCGAGAGCGTTCCGGCGGTGATACTGCTGGCTGAGCAGAACCGCCGCATGGGCGAGATCGCCCGCATGATGGGCAGCGGCGCGTTCCCGGAGTACGGCGGCGGGGAGACGCTGGCGCTCAACCGCGCCAACCCGATTATAAAGAAGCTGTCCGAGATAGCGGGCGACGAGGATAAGGCCGGGGACGCGGCGCTGGTCGCGGGGATGGTGTACGATCTGGCGCTGCTCTCGCACAAGCCGCTGACAAACGACGCCATGGCCGCCTTCATCGACCGCGCGAACGCGC
Source organism: Clostridiales bacterium (assembly GCA_031265685.1). Classification (GTDB taxonomy): domain Bacteria; phylum Bacillota; class Clostridia; order Lachnospirales; family WRAX01; genus JAISCI01. The sequence goes on along the minus strand of JAISCI010000116.1, from coordinate 10,773 downwards.
TTATGTCGCGGGCGCTGTCGCTGTGAGGGTTATAGCCGTTATCGCCGCCGGCGGCCGCGGGAACCGTTTCGGCGGCGGCGTTCCGAAGCAGTTCGCGGATCTGGCGGGCAAAACCGTGCTGGCGTGGACGCTCGCGGCGTTTGAGGGCGCGGCGGACGTGGATGAGATCGTCGTGGTCTCCGCGCCGGAGCGCGCCGTGCAGATCCGCGGGATGGGCGGGAGCAAGCCGCTGACGGTGGTTCCGGGCGGGGATACGCGGCAGTCGTCCGTTTACGGCGGCCTGATCGCCGCTCGGGAATACGGCGCGGAAATCGCCGTAATTCACGACGCCGCCCGCCCGCTCGTTTCTCCCGCGACAATCGCGGCGAACATATCCGCCGCTCGGCGGCACGGCGCGGCGGTAACGGCGTCGCCCGTCGCCGATACGCTGTACCTGTCGGACGGGGCCGCGTTGCGGTCTGTCATTCCGCGCGCGGGCTTGTTCGCCGCCGCTACGCCGCAAAGCTTCGCGCTGACGGACATAATCGCCGCGCACGAGAGAGCCGCGGCGGCCGGAATAACCGACTTCACAGACGACGGCAGCCTGTTTATCGACTTCGGAGGCGGTTTCCCGGCGGTTTCCCCGAACACGCCGGAGAATTTCAAGATAACGTACCCGGGCGACCTTGAGTTTTCCGAGCTGATAATCAGGAGCGGATATGGTGAAAAAGTTCTTCCCTAAACTGATGCCCGGTATGCGGACGCTTAAAACCGGGCTTTGCGTGTTTATCTGTCTTACCCTCGCGTTCGTATTCCATTACGACTGGCCCGTATTCGCGTGTGTCGCCTCCATTGTCTGCCTGCAGGACACGCCGGAGAAGTCTTTCGTAACCGGATTCGCCCGCGTGATCGGCACGCTGATCGGCGGCGTCATCGGCATAATTCTCCTGTGGGTTTATCTGGCCGCGCCGTATGACATAATCAAGATACCGCTGACGACGGCGGGCATTATCATCGCGGTGGTGAGTTGCGTCGCGCTTAAAAAGCCCGAAGCCGCATCGATCTGCGCGATAACCGTTACGGTCATATCGCTGGCGGCGTACCACAGCACGGGCGAGGTGTTTATCTACGCGCTGGTGCGGATGGCCGAGACGGCGGCGGGGGTTGTCGTGGCGGTGCTGGTTAACCGGTTTGTCTCGCGCGGGAAACACGGGGACGACAAAGAAGATGGATTTCATTTGTCTAAGCGGTAGCTTAGACAAATGAAAACGTCGATCAGGAATGACGCCGCGCTCGGCTCACCGCCGTCAAAACCGCACAGAAGCGCTCGGTTTGTAATATAAGTATATATTGACAAATCACATCTAATCCAGTATAATCTGACTGAAACAGTTCGGAGGGTTGGATTGTTATGGATAAAAACGAAAAAGTTAAAGCGTCGCTGTCATATACCACGCCCGAAGAGTTTAAGCGCGCGCTGGCGTATCTGAACAGGCTCTTGACGCGCGGCGAGCGTATGATTTACATAGGATTGGCTTGGGTGGTGCTGTCCGTTATAGTTTTCTCGGTGTTCAACGGGTTGTCGGCGGCTGATTTTGTCCTTAAGCTGAAGGATGTTGAGATAGCGGGTATCGTTACGCCCGGATTGCTGTGTGTGCTCGGCGGCGCCGCCATGCTGTACACTGCCGCGAAAAGCGAGATTAAAAAAGGCTGATAATATACTAACGCAAGGGGATTGCCGACATGGCGCTGGAATTGACAAAAAAGGATGAGAGAGAACTCCTGAAAGTACTTTTGAACAGCAAAATCATGGCGGACATGAACGGCACGGCTATTGTGGACGACATGGTGTCGGATTTCAAGGAGATGTTGATTAAGCGATTTTGGCCTATGTGGGACAGCGCCGTGTGGATGCTTGTGGAATCCGAATACACGGACAGCGTGTGGTCGGAACTGTACAGTCTTCATTATTCCCAGACTACTTACGCGAAGAGTAATAAACTTTTTCGCGTTCACCTTTGGGGCGCGTCGGATAATGTCAAAAAGAGCAGTCTTGTGCCGGCCAATGACGCCGACGATAAATATATCGGGTTTGTAACTCTCAGGCCGGTGCCCGATTATGATAAAATGCTGTCTATGGTTATGCCGAATTGGAATGTGCTGAAGCTTGGCGGCGAGACGGCGTATGTTATGACATATAAACGCAAGGTTAATATCAATGGTTTTACATATAATACCGAAGTCGCCCCGTTCTACAGCCAAGAGCAGGTTTATTTATGCTGTTGCCACTCGGCCATGCTTATGGTAAGTTTTTACATGCATCACAAATACAATACCCCGCATACGGATGTTACCGACATACTCAGCGATAACATCCATCTTGTTCCGACGGAAGGGGAGTCTTACGAAAAGATCCTTGAAATTTTAACCAGAAACCGTATACATGTTTTTCCTTTTGTCGTTGATAAATCGGTGGCGTCGGAAGACGCGTCGAGCAAGAATAAATTGATTCTCGATGTCAATATTGAAAGCGGTCTGCCTGTCATTGTGTGCAGGAACGGGCACGCTTTGGTTGTGTTCGGATGTACTCGCGCGGCGAACGGAAAACCGGATAAATACCTTGTGTACGATGAGTCGGGGTATTTTGTTTTCAGTATACTCCACAGGAACAGCCACTTCGCGAATCTTCTAACGGAAAAGGAGCTTTTTGACGATACAATAGATGAAAATGGTGAAACCGTCAAGGCCAATGCCGTAATGGTCGTAATTCGATACCCCAAGGTTTTTGTGAACGCGGTGAATCATTACGGAAATTTGAGCTGCTACCTTGACAAACAGCGCGATACGGTCAAAAAAACCATCGGCGAGGCCGGGGATTACAAAACGGTGCTGATCCGCAATTCCGAAGCCAAGTTTCGGCTTAACAGTCTGCGCGTGTCGTCTAAGCACCCGTTTGACAGGCACAACGATAAGTTAGAGAAGTTGCTGGAATCCGATTTGACTGAATTCGTCTACTTTTCCGAATTTTGTTGCAGGGACTATACGCTTTCGATTGTTTTCGATCCGACTCACCCTGTAGAGGGGGCTGGGATTCCGCTCCGGTTCCCGGGGATGTTCATAGGGTTGAGCCGTACTCCTATGGACAGGTTAACCGAAGCGGGAAAACAAAAAAATATTGACACCGCGAGAGAAATAGTATAAAATGCTGTTATATTAGCACTATCGAAGCCTTCTCAACATAAAATATAAATTGAGCGGGCGCTGGGGGGTGCAATGTTGGACAAAAGCAACAAAGAGAACGGTCGCACTCAAATACGGGAGGAAGTTGATGCTGTGCCAGAAGGTGTACTGAGTCACAAGGAGACGGAAATGCTTGAGTTTATGGATTCCCTTGAGGAAGCGCAGGCAGGCCTTCGTGACTACAGCTGGCAGAGAGAGACCGCGAGAAAGCTCCGCGAGCAATCGAGAAAGCTCGATGAGGACGTCGCGAGGTCGCTTCGGCGGGTCTCCGCGCAATGGCGCTGAGGCTTAATGTCGCGGCGGCGTACTAGCAATGATCCATCTTGATCGGCTTTTGAATGTGCCGGGGATTCGCGTGCGGAGCAAGCGCGAATTCAGTCCGGCGCGTTCGAGCCGATATTTTTGTGTGAATCAAGCAAAATTCATTGACGGGGGTTACCCCCACCATTTCGCCGCCGCGCGAAACGCGGCGGGGCGGCTTGAATGCGCCGGGTTCATGGCACGTTCAAGCCGCCTTTTTAATTCAGCCCGCAGAACTTCTGCGTGGCTTCAGGGGCTTCCGCCTCCGGAGAACCAGCGGCTGCCGATTATCATTTAGTATCAGCGCCGGCTTCGCGCCGTTCTCGACCACATCCCGCGTGATAACGCACTTCTCAATCGTCTCGTTGGAAGGTATCTCAAACATAATATCGCGCATGAATCCCTCTACTATAGCGCGAAGACCCCTCGCGCCCGTGCCCCGGTCAATCGCCCTGTGGGCTATGGCGGCCAGAGCGTCGTCCTCGAACTCGAGAAGCACGTCGTCCAGCTCAAAGAGATACTTATACTGCTTTGTCAGCGCGTTCTTCGGCACTGTCAGTATATCTATGAGAGCTTTCTCGTCCAGGCTCTCAAGCGTCACGACTATCGGCAGGCGGCCGATCAGCTCCGGGATAAGGCCGTATTTATGAAGGTCCCGCGGCAGCACGGACTTGAGGACCTCGTCCTGGAAGATCTTCTCGCGCAGCTTCTGGTCGCGGTCGAAGCCTATCACCTTTTTGTTGAGCCGCTGCTCGATCATCTTATCAAGCCCGTCGAACGCGCCTCCGCATATGAACAGAATATGACTCGTATCTATCTGGATGAACTCCTGGTGAGGGTGTTTGCGGCCGCCCTGCGGCGGCACCGACGCTATCGTCCCTTCCAGAATCTTCAGGATCGCCTGCTGCACGCCCTCGCCCGAGACGTCCCGCGTTATCGACGGATTATCCGATTTTCGGCTTATTTTGTCGATTTCATCAATATATATGATTCCTTTCTCCGCCCGAGCGACGTCGCCGTCCGCCGCCTGGATAAGGCGAAGCAGGATATTCTCCACGTCCTCGCCGACATACCCGGCCTCGGTCATGCTCGTGGCGTCCGCGATCGCGAACGGCACGTTAAGCATCCGCGCCAGCGTCTGCGCGAGAAACGTCTTGCCGACGCCCGTGGGACCGATGATCAGGATGTTACTCTTCTGAAGCTCGACCTCGCTGTAGTAGTCCTCGGCGGAGCGTATCCGCTTGTAGTGGTTATACACCGCGACAGAGAGCGCCTTTTTCGCGTCGGACTGCCCGATTACATACTGATCGAGGAAATCCATGATGTCGGCGGGCTTTAGCACGCGCCCCTCGGCTGGTGCGTATTCCTCGCGCCGCTCGTCCATATCTTCCAAGATTATGTCGTAGCACAGATCCACGCACTCGTTGCAAATATACGCGCTCGGCCCAACGATGAACTTTCGGACCTGCTCCTGAGTCTTTCCGCAGAAAGAACAGTGGAGCGGCGGCTTGTTGTCGGACTTCGGAGCCATTTGAACAATCCCCCCTATTTCTTGTCGGGCAGGCGCTTGATCACATCGTCGATTATGCCGTATGATTTCGCTTCCTCCGCCGTCATGTAGTTGTCGCGGTCTGTGTCGCGCTCAACCCGCTCCAGCGGCTGCCCGGTATCCTCTGAAAGCATTTCGTTCAGGCGGCGTTTTATCTTAACGATCTGCTCCGCCTGAATTTTGATGTCGGTGGCTTGACCGCGCGCGCCGCCGATCGGCTGGTGTATCATTATCTCGGCGTTGGGCAGAGCGTAGCGTTTGCCCTTAGTCCCGCCCGAGAGCAGGAAAGCGCCCATGCTGGCCGCCAGCCCGATGCAGATGGTCGATACGTCCGACCGGACAAACCGCATCGTGTCGTAAATCGCGAAACCAGCCGAGACGGAGCCGCCCGGGCTGTTGATGTAAAGACTGATGTCTTTGCCGGGATCCTCCGCGTCCAAAAACAGGAGCTGCGCCACGACAAGGCTCGCCGTAACGTCGTTCACCTCTTCGCCCAGAAAGATGATGCGGTCTTTCAGCAGACGGGAATAGATGTCATAGGAGCGTTCGCCCCTGTTGGTGTTCTCTACTACTATCGGAACAAGGCTCACTCGTTCTCTTCCTCTCCATGGTCGTGGCCGTCTGAATCTTCGTCGCCCAATATCTCGTCGGTCTCCTCCGCGCAGGAGAGAACCGCGTCCATAGCCTTGCGGTTTTTCAGCATATCGCGTATGGCGTCGTAATCGTCTTCCTTGAGGCCCTCCTCAACGCGCTTGCGCGTCATGCCGTTGGCGGCGGCCAATTCGTCCAGATGATCGCTCAGTTCCTCGTCCGTGACGCCTATGCCCTCCGCTTCGGCGATAAGGCTGAGTATAAACGCGGACTTGACGCGCTCATAAGCGTCCCCTATCCGCGCGCGGCGAACCGTCTCCTCGGACGTCCCGGTAGACTTATAGAACATTTCGGGCGTCATGCCCTGATTCGCGAGCCTGCCCCGAAAACTCTCATCTTCGGACTCGGCCTGCCGCATGACCATATCCGGCGGCACCTCGAACTGGGTCTTTTCGACGAGCGTCCGCATCAGGCGCCGCTCGGTGTGCTCGCGGGCATGATCGTCCTTGTCTTTTTGCAGCCTCGCGCGGACACTGTCACGGTATTCCGCGAAGGTGTCGAATTCGGATATATCCCGCGCGAAGTCGTCGTCCGGCTCGGGCAGCTCGTCGTAGGATAAGGCCTTGAGACGCGTCTCGAACCGGGCGGGTTTGCCGGCCAGATCCTCGCTGGGACCGCCTTTGCCGTAATCGTCCGGGAACTTGACGAGTATATCGAAGCTGTCGCCTATCTCGTGTCCGACGATCTGATCCTCGAATCCGGCGATGAACGTGCCCGAACCCAGCTTGATAGAATAGTCCTCGGCCTTGCCGCCGGGGAACGCCGTGTTGTAGACGAAGCCCTCGAAATCAATGACCGCCTTGTCGCCGAGCCGGGCGGGGCGGTCGTCCACGGAAACCACGCGGGCGTTCTCCTCGCGGTCGCGGTCGATTGCCGCCGCGATATCCTCATCGGAGACGTCGGCGGGGTGTTTGGGGTATTTGAGCCCCTTGTAATCCACTATGGACACGTCGGGCCGCAGGTACAGAGTGACAGTAACGGGGAGTTCGCCGTCCGAGACGGTCTCGCCGATCTTTACGTCCGAATATGAAATCACGTCCAACTCGGCGTTTTCGAGGAAATCGTACAGCGCTTTACGGGCGGACTCCTCGGCGGCTTCTTCGCGCAGTATCCCGGCTCCATAGAACCGCTCCACGAATTTTCTAGGGGCCTTGCCCGGGCGGAAGCCGGGGACGCTGAAGCGGCCACGGTTCCTTTGGAATACTTTATCGGCTGCTGCCTCGAGCGTCTCGGGCGGGATGGCGAGCGTAAGCTTGGCGGTGTTGACGCCGACATTCTCTATGTTCGCGGACAAATGCGTTGCTCCTCTCGTTTCGATTGGTGAATTTGTCCTGAACCCGACAAATTCATTGTGAATTTGCCTTGAACCCGGCAAATTCATTGACGAGATATTGTAGCACACCGTGATCCGAAAATCCAGTGTTTTTTGCGAAATTACGAAATCATACGTTCATTTCATAAACTTCCCGCGTTATCCAAGAGAGCGGGCGATCCGCGGAAGCTCGGACACCGAGCGAACGCTCTTGCGCGGGTATGGAGACGGCTCTTCCGGTAAACTTGTATTATAACATACACCGGCCGCTAAAGCCATGGATATTTCAATGATTTCATGTACTGAAGCGGCGAAAAGATGTAATTTATGGCGCCCCGCCCCGCTTAGCCATGCGCCTGCGGCATCTGTTCAGGGCAGGACAGATATTGCGGCACATTCCGCGCGGCAACATGTTTGGCGGGCGTTGGCGCGTTTGTGAGACGAACGCGGCGGAATCAATGAATTTGCCGGGTTCAGGGCAAATTCACCAAAAAGATTTCCGGCGTTATACCCTCACTTTGACGCCCTGCCTGGCTCTTTCATCCGAAGCGTCCTTGATAACGGCGCTCCCCGGTTCCAAGCCCGATATAACTACGTAATCCGACCGAAGCTCGCGCCCCAGCAGCACCTGCCGCATACGGGCCGTACCGTCCGTAACGTCGTAAACCATGTCAAGGTCCTCAACGGTCCTGCCCGTCAGGTTCTCTCCCGCCCAGAGGACGCCGTCCCCGGCCTTGTCCGCGCTGTACTTAAACACGGCGGTTTTCGGCACCAGGATCCGCCCCTCGGCGTAATACGTAAAGAACTTCACGTCAAACGTAAACCCGGGTATCAGCGCGGAATTTTCAGGCGAGTCCGGCGTCACGGTAACCTTCACGACATTCTCCGAGACGCCGAGCGGGCTGAGACGGCTTACCGCCTTGTCGTCTATCTCCGCGACCGTCCCGCCGAATACAATATCCCCGGCGGACGCCGCCTGCGTTATCTCCACCTTATCGCCGACGGCGACGTCCGCATAGTCCTGCGTGCTTACATATACTTCTATATCGCTCGAACGCTTCGTTTCAATAACGGCTATCGGCGACTGAGCGCTTACGGCGTTGGAATCCTTCACATAAAGCTTCGACACCTTCCCCGAAACCGGCGCCGCGACGGAGCAGTCCGCTATATTTTTCCGCAGCGCCGCGACTGACGCCGTCTGCCCCGCGATCAGCGTGTCGTAATACTTTCGCGTGGAGCTGGTGTAATCGGCGGCAAGCTGCGCGTCGATTACGGCTATCTTGTCGTCCAGAGCGGCCTTGGCGCTCTCGTAATACTCGGTGTAGCTCTTCACGTCCTCCAGATCGGTCGGCGTGATACGCGCCGCCTCAATAACATCGAGCTGGGCCACCGCGGCGTCCAGCGCTTTTTCCGCGTCGTCGCGCCCTTTTATTACAGCGTCGTACTCGCTCTTCGGTATAGCTCCGTTGTCATAGAGAATCCGCGCGTCGCGCGCGTTATCCTCCGCCGTCTCAAGCGTCGCCTCGGACTGCGCGATCAATATGCGTTGCAGCGACAGCTGAGTTTCGATCTGAGCGTCCGCCGCCGCTACGGTCTCATTTTGCTTCGCTATGGCGTCGTTCGCGGATCTCGTGGCGTCGGCGGTCTGGCGAAGGTAGTCGCTCTCCTGCGCCGCTACGCTGCGCCGCTGGCTCACGACATCGCGGCGGCTGGCGTTCAGTTCATCCGCGCGCTGACGCCGCTGCTCGTCCAAGTTGTCCTTCTGCGCCGCGTACCCCTCAAGCGCGGCGAGCGCCTGATCAAGACCGTTCCGGTAATCCATCGAATCCACGACACAAATAATATCACCGGCGGATACATCCGCGCCCTCGGCGGTTCCGATCGTCTCCACCCGCCCCGACACGAACGAGTACACGGAGACGGACTCCTGCTGCTTGACGGAACCTTCCTCTATAAAGTATTCGCTGGCTGCGCGCGGCTCCAGCCGAACGGCGGCCAGATCCGCCGGAAGGTTGACATAGACTAACCCGCCGACCGCAGCCGCAACCGCGATAATCACGGCGATCGCTATCTTCACGCTTTTTTTCATACGGTCCCTCTTCTCAGTCCTTTTTCGCTTTTCTATCACGTCGAGGCTTACGCCGGTTGTTGTTCCGCGTTAGTATAGCGAAAACGCCCGAAAACCATAGCGTTTTGACCGACATTCTTGTTTTCGGGAATTGTTTGAGAGCCTGCTCCAACGTTCTCAAACCCGCTTACTATATTATATCGTCTTTATTTTAACAGGATAGCTGGAAATTTTCAATGGCCGGCGTAATTATTTTTCAATAGGGATTACGCGGGACGGCGCGAACAGGAAAGCCGAGAATGAGCGCGTGGAAGCCTTGTACTTTGGCTATAGGCTCGGCAAGCCCGGATCTAGCCAAGCGCTGATAGACGGCGTATGGCAATACATAGAACCTGTGTATGAAACCATGGTAAACGGCGCGTTAGGCCGAACCGGCGACTACATATGGGCTAGATTTATAGGTCATTACTCAAACAAAAGCGTTATTAAAGCCGGCAACCTGAAATTGCTGGGCAAAGCAAACAATTATGCGCAGCGCGTTGAGAATGCGGCTGACTATATTCACAGACTGTTCAAGGGCGTATCCAAACAAGATATAAAACAGGCGATGCTCACGACGGTAATTGATATGGCGAGGACTTACCGTCATAAGGGCACGCCGAATTTCCTGTTTTATCTGTCAATGTACTATACCCGCCGGCTGCAAAGCTGCTTAGAGCCGCTGATACATGATTACACTCATTACGGCGCGGCGGCGGGGCAAAGAGACAGATTGAAAAGACACGTCGCGCATAGCGCGGGGTTTTATCCCATTTATTGAGTTTGCGGATTGGATAAAGTCTTGCGGCGCGGAGATCGTCAGCCTGAATGACGGCGGGCGCGCCGAACCGCTCCATGCAGTCATGGCGGCATTCTGCCGCTCACTTCCGAAAGGCGGTGAGCGGGCATGACGAACACAACCGCCGCGCCGCTGCCGTTCCGGCGGATAACGAACACCGCGCCCATGAGCGAACAGACCCGCGCCAATATCCTGCCGTTTTACGCTAAAGAGCCTACATCGGCGCAGGACGAGCCGGAGGGCCTTACCGCTTGCTATGAGCGGCTTTCCCAAGATGACAGGAACGAGGGCGAAAGCAACAGCATAGTGAACCAAAAGAAGATTTTGGAGAGACATTGCAAGGAACACGGCTATACCCCGTTCCGGCACTACGACGACGACGGCGTTTCCGGCGTCATCTTCGACCGCCCCGCATTCAAGGAAATGATGGCCGACATTGAGGCCGGAATCGCCAACTGCGTCATCGTCAAAGATGCTAATTGCAAGAACGGAATAAAAATTTTGATGTAGAAAATTTGCCGACGTTCGCCTTGTGGTTTTGCACATATTGACGAACAGCACATTTGAGCTACGAGAAAGCGCGGCAATCATCAAGGATTACCGCGCTTTGTCCTTATCCAACCATTGAAAAGTCAGCTATCTTCCATTGTATTTCAAGCCTGTCGCCGGGGAACACGAGAATCTTATCTATGAGCGTCTCCACCAATTCGCGGGGCGTGTGTAAATGTCAACTGAAAAATCACCCACCCAATATAATTGAAAAATCACCCACCCCCAAAACAAAGCGCGAATTTAAGCGGTCTTCGTTTTGGGGGTGGGTGATTTTAATTATATCG